>DATBKQ010000669.1:0-3176 GCA_036555825.1 Acetobacteraceae bacterium
AATATCTCCGCTCCTTCACCGACGACATCGCGGCACTGCGCCAGAAGACCGATATCCTCGTCGCCTCCTGCCACTGGGGACTGCACAAGGACGTGCTCGCCTATATGCCCGAGATCGCCCACGCCGCGATCGACGCCGGCGCCGATCTGGTCATCGGCCACGGCCCGCACTACGCGCTGCCGGTCGAGGTCTATCGCGGCAAGGCGATCTTCTACGGATTGGGCAGCTTCTCGTTCCACACCGGCCATGGCGGCCGCAGGCACGGTGACTGGGTCGGGATGATGGTCCGCGCCACCATCGCCGATGGCGGCATCTCTGCCGTTGGCCCCCAGTTCGTTCGTCACAACGAACGCAACGAGACGGTACCCTGCCGGCTTGCCGACGAGCACGCCGAGTTCAACGACATCGCGACACGCAGCGCCGTTTACGGGACCCGCTTCATCGAGCGGGGCGACGAACTGCTGATCGTGCCCTGATCGAATTCAGCTACGGCCAGGCATTGGTGGCGGCTCGGTTTCCTTGCTGCTTGGCCGCGCCGCGACACGCTCGAACCACCCGGCGACATTGGGCGACGCCTGCACCATCTCGCCGCTTTCCGGCATCAGGCGCATGTAGTGCATCGTCGGCAGCAGGAAGGCATCGGCAATCGTCCAGCCATCGCCGGCCACATAGGCCCGCCCGCCCAGTTCCTGATCAAGCCACGCGAACATCTCGCGCATCTTTGGCAGCGCCGCGTCGATCGCCGCGCGGTCGGGCGCGCCGTCCGGCAGCCCGGAGAAGAAATACGCCCGGAGGTACTGGCGCACCCACACCGGGTCGATCGCCGTGTTGTGCAGCGAGATCCATTGCTCCGCCCGTGCCGCACCCGGCGCATCGCGCGGTATCAGCGGTGGACCGTCGAACGCGCGATCGATGTAGCCGCAGATCGCGCTCGACTCGCACAACGTGACATCGCCGTGGCGCATCGCGGGTATTTTCCCGAACGGATGGATCGCATCCACCTCCGGCGTATGCGGCCGCGCCGGTGTCAGCGTGTAGGGCACACCCTTCTCCATGCAGGCGATGCGCGTGGTGCGCACGAAATTGCTCTGCGGTGCGCCGATGATTTCCAGTGTCGGCATTGTCCTCTCCCCTTGTCGCAGGCGCTTGGTCATATAGACACGGTCGAAGCCTTTTTCGCTGATGCGGTGTGTCTCGACATAGCCGGCGCGCTGGTACAGCGCGATGTTCTCCGTCATCAGCACGTGGGTGTAGAGACGAATGTCGGCATAGCCGCGCCGGCCGGCCTCTGCCTCCGCGAACTGCATCAAGGCGCGACCGGCCCCGCTGCCCTGAAACCGCGGCAGCACCGCGATGTTGTCGAGCAGCAAGCCATCGGCCGATTCTTCCAGCACAAGGATGCCGACGATGTCGCCGGAGCGTTCCAGCACCCACACCTGACCGTTCGCGATGCGCCGCGCGTAATCGTCCTGCATCGGGCCCGGCGGCTTGCCGATGCGCTGGATGTACCGCGCATAGGCGGCGTGGACCACGTCGCGCACGAGGGGCGCATCGCCCGGGAGGGCAGGGCGGATCATGCCGCCTGTCTGCGTGCGGCTTCCGCCGCCGCCTCCAGCCCCACCGCCTGCGCCAGGCGGTCCAGCCGGCGTAACACGCTTTCGCCCGCGAACACGCCGCTGTCCTCCTCCAGCCGCAGGACCAACCGGCCGCCCGCGAGATGCAACGCCGTCCCGGCCAGCAGATCGGTCGTGCCGGCCGACAGCGTATAGGCCAGGCGCAACGCGACCCCGAGCACCTCGGCGCGGTGCGCGCTCGCAACGTCCAGCAACAACCGCGCCGGACGCAGGAAGCCTGCGTCGGCATCCACCTCGTAGCGCATGGCGATCGCCAGGGCGAGGAAGGCCCGCGCGTGGTGGTCCAACCCGATGCCCGGCTGGCGCAGCACGCGAAGGAATGCCTGCTCGGCGCGGAATTCCGGATGGTCGTGGCTGCCGATATCCGACATCCAGCACGCCGCCTCGCGCAGCCGCCGAGGCTCGCCGGCCTCGCCGGGGAACAGCGGGTCGGTCCAGGCCAGCAAGGCGGGCGGCAGAGCCGGGTCGCGCCCCAGACGTGCCGCGAGTTCCCGTCCGGCGGCCAGCAGCGGGTCCTGGCGGCTGATCGCCTCCGGGATGCGCTGCATGAACCAGCCCTCGCGCAGTCCGCTGGCGCTGAACACCACCCGGCGGACGCCCGTCGCCCGCAGCACACGGCGCAGCACCACCGCGGCATACGGCAGATCGTCGATGCGGCGCCGGGACAGCCCGGGCAGGCGTTCCAACGCGCGTCGGCCGGCACCGGCGATCACGCCGGTGAGGTCGCGCGCCTCTTCCCGGCTGATCGTGTAGTGGTGCACCATCTGCAATGGATACGCGGTCTGCGCCATGTGGATGCGCGCCAGCGCGCGCCACGCACCGCCCACCAGATAGAGGTCCCGCCCCGCGCACTCGGCCAGCCACGGGATCGCCGCCAGATCGGCCTCGGCGATCGCCCGCGCCCGCACCGGATCACCCCCCGCCCGGTCGGACAGCCTGATCGCACCCAGGCTCAGCGTGTCCGACACGCCCCGCGTGCCGCGGTCGAGCCGCACCACCTCCAGCGAACCGCCGCCGATATCGGCGAGCAGCCCGTCCGCGCTGGGAATGCCGCAGAGCACCCCCATGGCGGAGTACTCCGCCTCCTCGACGCCCGAGAGCACATGGATCGGCACCCCCGTCAGGCGTGCTTGCAGGTCCGCGACGAAGTCAGGGCCATTGCGCGCGTCGCGCACCGCCGCGGTCGCCAGGATCTCGAACGGGGAGGCGCCCATGGCGCGTGCCACCGCGTGATAGCGATGCAGCACGGTGAACGCCTGCCCGATGCCCTCTTCGTTCAGCCGCCCCGTCGCCTGCAGGCCGCGACCAAGCCGCAGCACCGCCTTCTCATTGAAGATCGCGGCCGGGTTGCGGCGTTGGCCCTCGAACACCACGAGGCGTACCGAGTTCGACCCGAGATCGACCACGGCACAGCGCGGCGCGCCGGCAGGCGGCTGGAATGGCATTGCGGTCAATCCTGGTTCACACGATCCGGGCGACGATGATTGGCCAGCGGCGAGGCGACCGCCGACCCGTGCAACGCCGAACCCCGTCCCGACAATG
>DATBKQ010000670.1:0-1559 GCA_036555825.1 Acetobacteraceae bacterium
CACCTGCGAGCGATCGACATCGTAGTAGGGCAGCACAGCGGCGATCTCGGCAAGCGCCTCGCCGGTATCGGCCAGCAGCAACGCGTTGAAGTTTGGCGGCGGGATGGACGACTTGGCCAGCTCCTGTGCCTGATGCCGGCCTTCCGGCGTGCCTTGCGCGCGGGCCTGGCGGATCTGCGCGTCGATCGGCCCTCGCCGGTTTGCGTAGCCGGACAGGTCGCGGGCGGCGGCGTTGATCGCCGGCATGCCGCGCGCATAGAAGCGGACCTCGGGCGATCCGAGGCCGCTGCTGCCGGTGGCCTGGATCAACGCCTGCCCCATCGCGTGGCCGAAGTCGTTGTCCGGCAGCAGCGCGGCAAACTGCGACCTGCCCTGGGCCTGCGCCGCCGCCACCAGCCGGCGCACCTGTTGACCGGGGGTGATCCCCAGCGTCCATACGCCCGGCTGCGCCTGCGATGGATCGTTGGTAAAGGCCAGCATCGCGACGTTGGCGGACCGCGCGATCGGCGCCACCGCGGCGGTCTCGGGAGAGGTCAGCGGCCCGAGGATCAGGCCGACGCCCTCGGCGATTGCCTGTTGTGCCGCCGCGGCAGCACCTTGCGGCGTGCCCGCGGTGTCTTTCGGGTCGAGCGGCGGCGCCCCAGGCCCGTCCAGCGCGAGTTGCGCCGCGCGCAGCATGGCCTGGCCGATATCGGCGCGTGCGCCTGACAGCGGCAGCAGGATCGCGACGCGCTGGCCGCCGGGACCGCCCGCGCCGGGTGCCCCACCCAGCGGAACCGGCCGACCGCCATAGCCGTAGCCTGGCGGCCGATAGCCATATCCACCGCCGCACGCTGCGAGTGATACAGTGCCGAGAAGGAGCACGAATGCCCGACGAAGCATGCGCCGCATCTCCTGAACCATCCGCCCGGTCAGACGGACTTGTGCTGGTTTCCACGCCGATCGGCAACTTGGACGATTTGTCGGCCCGCGCGAAAGCGACGTTGTCGGGAGCGGACCTGATTCTGTGCGAGGACACCCGTCATTCCGCTGGGCTGCTTGCCGCGATCGGCGCCAGGGGGGAGCTGCGGCCGCTGCACGAGCACAACGAGGACGCGGCGGTTCCGGCGGTGCTGGAGCAGTTGCGCCAGGGGCGCAGGGTGGCGTTGATCTCCGATGCCGGCGTTCCGCTGGTGTCCGACCCCGGCTATCGGCTGGTGCGCGCGGCATTGGCGGAGGGGCTGGCGGTCACCGCGGTGCCAGGCGCCAATGCCGCGGTGACGGCGCTGGTTCTGTCTGGCCTGCCGCCGTTGCCGTTCCTGGTGCTGGGTTTCCCGCCGCCGCGCCAGGCCGCGCGGCGCGCGGCGTTCGGCCGGCTGCGCGCTGTCGAGCGGGCGGGGCTGGCGGCAACGCTGGTGTGGTACGAGGCGCCACACCGGCTGGCGGACGCGCTGGCCGACATGGCGGCGGCCTTTGGTGCCCGGCAGGCCGCGGTGGCGCGCGAACTGACCAAGCGGTTCGAGGAGGTTCAGCGGGGGACCCTGCCCAGCCTCGCGGCGCACTATCGCGACCATGCCGCC
>DATBKQ010000671.1:0-3080 GCA_036555825.1 Acetobacteraceae bacterium
TCACCGCGTTCGCAGTGACATAAGCGCCGATCGTGGCGGCTGCGTCGACCAGCGCGTCTTGCCGTACCAGACCCGTTGCATCGTCAACTATATGGCCGTGCGCAACACGGTCAGCGTCGCCGCCCTTCATCGCTACCTGAACATCAACTGTCCGGTCAACATTGACCACGATCCGCGCCGTTGTCAGGTCAAACTGATGCGCATGCGCTGACGTCGGAAACATCGGAACGATAGACAGAATCATCAAAGACGCCAGGCCGAACCGCGGCAGGTTGGTCTGTACTTCCGCGGTCATGATCGAATGCCGGCAAGCTGCAGGAGCTTCGCTATATGGTCGGTCGCGTGCCCAGGGATGGCCACGACGGCTTCGGTTTCCTGCACGTGGGCATAACGGTCGAGACCACCCTCGGCCATTTTGCCGAACGAGATGCGCGCCACCGGGTCCGATGAGTCTCGCGTGTAGAACACCATGATCGACGCTGGGTGTTCCAGACCGAATTGAGCCAGAATGTCTTCATCCGGCTGCTTAGTGATCACCCCTTCCACCGACACGCGCTCGAGCGCTGCCAGTTCCGCGGTAATCAGCGGCGCAAGCTGCGGGTCTGCCTTGTGCACGACTCCACCCGGACCATGCACGTGCTGGCCAACATGATGGAACCAGTCGCCCGTGGGATCGCGTTCGAAACGGGTGAGCACGCCATTCTTGACGATTTCGACCGCCGATATCGCCGCGATGGAGACTGGCAGCAAGGGGGTTCGCGGCCCCGCCGTTGCGCCTTCGGATGCAGGCTGTTTGGACGCCGTCCGCTCGAGCATATCCAGCGCGACCTGCCACTCGACTCCGACGTAGCGTTGTAACAGGTAAAGGTCGGGATTTCCCATCACGTGCACATACTGCGCATTCTGTGCCGGCGTTGCTTCGCCAAAAGCGACAGTGTGTGCGTTGCCGTCGGCTGCGAAAACCCTGATCCGCATGCGCGGAGGATCAAGGCCGAACTCAGCTTCCTGTGCCGCCGTGTACTCGTCTGGCTTGAGCGTCCTGAGTGGCTTGGACACATTCAACAGGTGCAGCGCGGTATCAACATGCTGGGCGGTTGCCGCTCCGGTGTCGCTTCCGTTGACCAGCCACCCACCACTCGGCCGACGCTCAACCAGGACGACATCCTTCTCGCCGGCATTGACCTCGATGCGCGTCGTCAAGGCGGCGGGAAGTTCCAGAACACCCTTGGGATCGGCGCTGGAGCGGATCAACCAGGGACTGACTGGCCATTTGCCGGTCCACGAAATGACCCCGATCAGCGCGATCATGAGCGCCGCCGCTGCAATGCCTGCGCAGGTTGCGGCACCGCGCATCAACGTCGCCCCTGCCACACGACGACGCCGAACAGGATCACCGACAGCGGCAGCAGTATTTCAATCAGGATGAACGTCACCTGCATTTCGCGGTGGGTGAGTGTGATCTCTGGCGCCGCATAGGTCGCCGGCTTCAACTTTGGTGTGCCGGTGTCGCCGGCCAGCCAACGGACGGCTGCAACCGCCAGATCGCTATTCGACGCATAAGGAAAAAACGCGTTCGCGGCGAAGCTCGCGCTGCCGACCAGGACAAGGCGAAACGGTTCGTCGCCGCCCCGCGGCCAGTTACCCTGCAGGGCGACAGCGAGGGTGGCCGGCCCCCGCGCGCCGCTGTTCCCCTGTGCGGTCCCCGCTGGCTGCATCGAGGTCGCCCCCGAGGCTGTCCTGGCGCCGGCCCGCACGTAGCTGTCCTGGCTCGTGCTCGCCAGCGCGACCGCCTGGATCCTTGGCCTTTGGCTGAGCAGCCTGATCGGGCGCGGTGCCGGGAAGACGGTGAGCGCGAGCTGGTCGGTGATCGGGTGCGGCTGGTAGTACGCCACAGCAACGTTATCCTGCTCGGTTCCGGCATGATTGGTCGGATCGACGACGATCCCGTCCTCGACCTCCAGGCCGGCTTCGCCGAGCAGGCCTTGGGTTTCTACGGTGGCGGGAAATTCCGGATCGTACATCAGCAGCAGGTGCCCACCGTGTGCAAGATAATCCCTGAGGATGCCCACCTCATCGGGGGAGTAGGCGCTGCGCGGTGCGATGTCGGCGACTACGGCGCAATCGGCGGGAACGTCAGATGCGGTGGGGATCGACATCGCGCGGTCGGAATAGCCGATCGCCTCAATCGCCAACTGCAGGCGCTCTATCCCGGCGGGAGGCGCTTCGACGGTGGCGATCGGACCCGCCATCGTCTCGGTGTGGCCGAGATGGACATGGCTGCCGGGCGCGCCGTAAGGCTCGCCATGACCGGTGACGAAGCAGACAGTCGGTGTCCGCTGTTTTAACACGCGTTCAATCGCAAATGCTGCCTCGCGCAGATCGGTGGTGTTATCAACCTCGACACGACGCCCGTGCGATTCAACGATCAGGGTGTTGTAGAGACGTACGCCATAATCCCTCGCCGCGATCAGTTCCTTGTCCAGATCAAGTGCGCGAACCCGCAGGTGCGGATCACGACGCGCAACGGCCGCAAGCACATCCGTGGTGGCGAGCGCATCGGAATCCTGGCTGTTGTAGAAGTAGGTCACCGCGACCTCTCGATCGAGGCTGCCGGCGGCGGTCCACAATTCCGGCGGTGCCGTATAGCGACCCTCTATGGTCAGGTCGAAACTTGCGTCGTGTCGATACAGTGCGACATTCGCAAGGAATGCGAGCCCGACCGCGGCCACGACGCTCCCGCTCGTCACCAGTGGCGCGAACCGACCGCGGTAGCGGGGTAAGCGCAAGCCGAGTAAGAACAGCAGGAAAAGCGCCGCGCACCATGCGACGAATAAGAAGACGTTCGCGACGCTCTCGTCCGATGGGCCGAACGTGCCCACAAGGGTCAGCACAAGTGCGAGAACGAAAAGAGCCACCTCGAACCAGATGCGGGTTGATCGCAATGCCATTGCCGCGCTCCTCAGTGCCGTGCCAACACCCGGACGCTCAGAAACAGGCCGAGCAGTGCCACGGTGATGAAATAGCCTGCATCGGAGAGGAACAGAGATCCGGTGGCGAATGATTTGAAGTGCACGAGCAGT
>DATBKQ010000672.1:0-7105 GCA_036555825.1 Acetobacteraceae bacterium
GCTCGCTCGCGAAACCCATCTGGGCCGCGGTCATCGACCGCACCGCAAGGCCGGACACATGACCGCACTCGTACCCGCCACCAACTTTCTGCACAACAAACCCTTGAACCCCAAGGGCCGTCCACACATGGATGGCCTGCCTTCGCCGGCCACGGCGATTGGGTGTCGCCGTCCTCACTTCTTGGTCGCTGCCAGACGAAACTGCGGCAGTGTGACGTGCTCGTTCAATTTTTCGAAGATCACCTCGACGCGGCGACCTACCTTTGCCTCGGTGTAGGGCGATCCCAACAGATTGCCGGGGAGCAGCGCGCCCGGCGCATCGTCGAGTTCCACGATGACGCTGGCATACGGCACGGCAGCGGCAAAACGCCTGTCGCCGGTGTGATACATGATTGTATAGGCGTAGATTGTGCCCTCACCACGCACCGGTTCGAACTTGAGATCGGTGGACACACACTGCACGCATGTTGCATAGGGCGGGTGCTGGAAATGGCCGCAGCTCTGGCAACGCTGCAATTCCAGCACACCGCGCTTCGCCGCATCCCAGAACGGCTGCGTCCACTCGTTTGGCACCGGGATCGGCCGGGTCACCTTGCTCCAATCGCTCATTCGGTTCCTCCCGGTCGGCGCCGGTTACCGCGTCATCCGGCCGATCGTCGCTACCAGCTCGTCTACCTTGTGCCGCTGCTCCACCAGATCGCCCGAGGCGAAAGCGCCGGCGACGCAGTGCGATAAGTGATCCTGCAGCACCTGCTCCTCGACCTTGTGCAACGCCGCGCGCACCGCGTCGATCTGGGTCAGCACGTCCACACAATAGCGATCTTCCTCCACCATGCGCAGCACCCCGCGCACCTGCCCTTCGATGCGCTTCAGCCGCGCCGCCACCGAATTTTTTGTCGCCGCATGCATCTTGTTACCATACCCCTGCAGGGTATATTTGGCAAGCCATGGACCAGATCACAACACGGGTCACCGACCCGGTCTGCGGCATGGCGGTGGATCCCACCACATCGCGCCATCGCTGCGATCACCACGGCGCCGCATTCCACTTCTGCAGTGCGGGCTGCCGCAACAGGTTCATGGCCGATCCGGGTCGGTACCTGTCGCCGCCCGGCGAATCGGCCGCGGAACCAGGCGCCACCTACACCTGTCCGATGCACCCGGAGGTGCGGCAAATCGGCCCAGGCAGTTGTCCGATCTGCGGCATGGCGCTGGAGCCGCTCGCCATATCCGCCGCCCCTCCCTCCGATCCGGAACTCACGGACATGCGCCGCCGGCTATGGTTCGGAGCGCCACTCGCCGCGCTCCTGGTCGCGCTGGAGATGCTGCCGCTCCCGCTTCCAGGCACCAACTGGTTGCAGTTCGCCCTGGCCACGCCCGTCGTGCTGTGGGCTGGCGGGCAGTTTTTCCGTCGTGGCTGGGTGTCGCTGCTCCACCGCAGTCTGAACATGTTCACGCTGATCGCGCTCGGCACCGGCGCTGCCTATGCCTACAGTGCGGTCGCAACGCTCGCCCCTGGCCTGTTTCCGGCCGGCTTCCGCGCCGCCGATGGCAGCGTGGCGGTGTATTTCGAAGCCGCAGCGGTGATCACCGTGCTTGTGCTGGCCGGTCAGGTGCTGGAACTGCGGGCGCGCGAGCAGACCGGCAGCGCCATTCGTGCCCTGCTCAAGCTGACCCCCAAAACCGCGCACCGCATCACCGTTGCGGGCGACGACGAGGAGGTCGCGCTGGATCGCGTCCAGCGCGGCGACCGGCTGCGCGTGCGGCCGGGCGACGCCGTCCCAGTCGATGGCGTGGTGCTGGACGGCGACAGCGGCGTCGATGAGTCGATGGTGACCGGTGAAGCCATGCCGGTGGGCAAGCGGCCTGGTGACCGCGTGATCGGCGGTACGCTGAACGGCACCGGGGCGCTGGTCATGCGCGCCGAGCGTGTTGGAGCCGAGACGATGCTTGCCCGGATCGTAGCGATGGTCGGCGAGGCACAGCGTTCGCGCGCGCCGATCCAGCGCCTGGCGGATGTGGTCGCCGGGTGGTTTGTGCCCGCGGTTGTTGCCGTCGCGCTGACTGCCTTCCTTGGCTGGGCCTTCTGGGGGCCACCGCCGGCCTTGGCCTACGCGCTGATCGCAGCGGTCTCCGTGCTGATTATCGCCTGCCCTTGCGCACTCGGCCTCGCCACGCCGGTGTCGATCATGGTGGGCGTCGGGAAGGGTGCCGGGAGCGGCGTGCTGATCCGTTCCGCGGAGGCGCTCGAGCGGCTCGGGAAGGTGGATACGCTGGTGCTCGACAAGACCGGCACGTTGACCGAAGGGCATCCGGAGGTGGTCGCGGTCATTCCAGCGGCCGATTGGCTAGAGAACGACCTACTTGCGCTGGCGGCTTCCGTCGAGCGTGCCAGCGAGCACCCGCTGGCCGCCGCGGTTGTTGCCGCTGCGCATCGCCGGGGCCTTGTTCTGGCCGAACCGCGGAATTTCGGCTCTGTCACCGGCAAGGGCGTCAGTGCAGAGGTGAACGGACGCCCGGTCGCCCTCGGCAACCTTAGCCTGATGGGCGATTTCGGCGTTTCACCCGGCAACCTGGAGACCGAAGCGCGCAAACTGCAGAGCGAGGGGACGACGGCGCTGTTCCTCGCGGTCGCTGGCCAGGCCGCCGGCATCATTGCCATCGCCGACCCGGTGAAGCGGACAACCCCGGATGCCTTGCGCTCGCTGATCGCCCTCGGTCTGCGCGTTGTCATGCTCACGGGCGACAACCGCGCCACCGCCGAGGCGGTCGGCCGCCTTTTGGGTATTGACAACGTTGTGGCGGAGATCCTGCCGGACGAAAAACATGCGCTGGTTCAGCGGATGAAGTCGGAGGGCCATGTGGTTGCGATGGCGGGTGACGGGGTCAACGATGCCCCTGCCCTGGCAGCGGCCGATGTCGGCATCGCCATGGGCAACGCAACCGAGGTCGCCATCTCCAGTGCCGGCATCACCCTGGTCAAGGGCGACCTTACCGGCATCGTCCAGGCGATCGCCCTGAGTCGCGCGACAATGCGCAACATCCGCCAGAACCTGTTCTTCGCCTTTATCTACAACGCGATCGGCGTGCCGCTCGCGGCTGGGGTGCTATATCCCGTGCTCGGGTTGCTGCTCAGCCCGATGGTTGCCGCACTGGCAATGTCGCTCAGTTCGGTGTCGGTCATCGGCAACGCGCTGCGGTTGCGCCGGCTGCGACTTGGGGCCGAAACGCCGGTGCAACCGCGACTGATATAAGACTCCAGCCCAATTCTGAGGGACGAGTGAGGATGCAACCAGATCCGACGCAGGGTCGGGGCACCCCTGCGACGCGTTCAGTATCGCAGTGGGAACGAGCCCTGCTGGCGCAGTGGTTCGCCGGCACGGATCGCTCCGGTGCCGCCGCCATCGCCGCCGCTTACGTGAGTGAACGCAGCCACGACGACCCGCGGCTGCGCAACATGATCATTATTGCGGAGCGGCATAAGGCCGACATCACCTATTTGCTCCATCGCCCATTGGGCGAAAGCGCCTGGGTTCTGACTTGCGGCGAAAGCGGCGATGAACTCGGTCGGTTTCGCACGCTGCCGGAGGCACTCGGCACCATTCGTGCGCATCGCTCTGCCTTGCAGGCAGTTCCCGTCATCACGCAACTTGAGGAGCCGCTGGCAAGCGTAACGAGCCAGCGATAACCCCCTTTCAATGACCACACAGAGTGAACGTGCGGCAATCGCCCGCATGAACGCGGGGCTCGGCGACATTCTGCGCGGCCTCCGCGGTGAGCAGCGCCAGTCGCAGATGATGGCGACCGGCCTTGTCTCGATGATCGCGGTGCTTGGCGCCGAAGGCGCGGCGGTGATCCGTTCCGCTCCCGACACCGCGTCGATTGAACCCGAGGTGTTGCATCGCGCCGGGATGATCGGATTGCCTGCGATGTCGGCGGCGGTGCTGTTATGGCGGGCCGCCATCGGCACGCCGGTTCTGTCGGCGGAGGCGAACGGCCGGCCAGTCGCGGTGGGGCTCTGCCGCGAGAATCTGCGCGAGAAGGTTGGGGTCGTGTTCTGGCGCAAGCGCTCGGCTCAGGGCTGGAGCGGCGAAGACGTCCCCCTGCTGGACGCGGTTGCGGGCGTCGTCTGGCTGTTGATGGAGCGCGAACTGGGGCAGCGCGATGCCTACGGCTCATCGTCGATCGATGCGCTGACCGCGCTGCTCAACCAGCGCACCTTCGTCTCCGAAGCGACCAGGCATATCGCGCGTCTGGACCGCGATGCCCTGCCGGGGACGCTGATGCTGGTCGAGGTGGACAACCTCGAAAGCCCAAACCTGCGACCGGGCTCGGACGCGAGCGACCTGGTGCTGCGGCGTGCGGCGATGCTGCTGCGAAGCGCGGTGCGTCCGACCGACCTGGTCGGACGCACCGGCAAGGCGGAATTTTCGATCTGGCTGAGCGGCGCGGACCACCTGACCGCCGCGGAGCGTGCCGAGAATCTGTGCCTGGAGCCACCCCGTCCGGAAGGCGAGGCAGCCGTTTCCGAGGTCAGCTTCTCGATCGGCATCGCCACGCGTCAGCCGGGGGAGAACTTCGCCGACCTTGCCCGCCGCGCCGGCGAGGCAATGCGGCGGGTGAAACGCGAAGGCGGCGGTTACTGGCGGGTTTCACTCGGCAAGGACGATTGACCACAACCAAGCCGAACGATCGCCGCATTCGGCAAGCGTCGCGGTCCATCACCTCCAGGGCCCTTGCCGAATGCTGCCGTCTGGGGTCCGATGGTGGAACACTCACCCGGAGATGTGTCCATGATCCACGTGCTCGCCGTCATCACCGCCAAGCCAGGGATGCGCGAAGCAATCCTGCAGGAGTTCCGCGCCAACATGGCGACGGTCCACGCCGAGAAGGGCTGCATCGAATACGGGCCGGCAATCGACGCGGACGGCTCGCCTGCGAAGTACGGCGATGACACCTTCGTGGTGATCGAGAAGTGGGAGGGCGCGGAGGCGCTGAAGGCGCACGCCGCCTCGCCGCACATGGCCGCGTACGGCGCGAAGACGCGCGACATGGTCGCAAGCCGCGTCATCCACATCCTGTCACCGGCATAGCGTTCAGTTCCAGGCGTCGAGAATCTCCTCGGTGTCGGACACCTCGATCTGCTGGCCGAATCGCTTGCCATAGAGCGCCAGCAGCGAATCGTGCGCCTCGTCCGAGACGCTGCACAGCGCATCCGCCGCCACAATGACGCGGTAGCCGCGATCCACAGCGTCGAGTACCGCGGCGAGCACGCAGACATCGGTTTCGCTCCCGGTGATCACCAGGGTATCGACGCCACGCTGGCGCAGCAGGTCCGGCAGGGTCTGCTCGGTGAACGGGGAATAGTGGAATTTGTCGATCACAGTCGCCGGCGGTACGACGGCGCACAATGGCGGCACCAGGTCGATCATGGCCGGGTCGATCCGTTCGCCGGTCATGTGGCGCCAGCGCCGGTAGTAGCGTTGCCAGGTCCCATTCGCCTGGCCCGGATGGTCCGGCGGTACGAAGCGGGTGAAGATGGTCTGTTCTGCCTTGGCGTGCGCGAGTCGTTGCACGGCCGGCAGCACACGCTGCATCCATGGCACATGCCAATCGGTCCTCTCGGCGAACATGGTCTGCATGTCTATGCAAAGGTGCGCGGCAGTTTCACCTAGCCGACCGAATCGGATGCCCATGGGCGCCAGAACGCGAATCGGCTCGCCCAGGTTTTCCACAGAAGATCATGAAATATCCACAGCTCTTTCTTCTTGCAGCGTAATTTGTCGCGGTTCTGGTTGACCTGTGTGGCACGCACTTGTTACGCCGAATAGGTGCCAACAGCCGATTCGCGTCCGTTCATCCGGGTCAGGGGCCGCTCCTTCATGGCGCTCGTACTGGCGCCGGAGCCACCCTTGGAAGACTGGCTTGATGCGCTCGATGTGCAGATCAAGCGCTCGCCGTCGTTCTTCGACGGGCGGCCTGTCGTGCTCGATCTCGGTGCACTGCCGATCGAGCAGCCGAATGTCGCCGGGCTGCTGCACACGCTGCATGACCGCGGCATCCGCATCATCGGCACCGAGGGCGCTCATCCGTCCTGGCAGGGGTTGGAAGCCTGGGCGCCGCTGCACGCCAACAGCACACGCCCGGCCCGACCGATCGATGTGCCGGAGGAGCCGCGGCAGATCAGCGCGCACGAACTCACTTCGCTGGTCATCGATCAGCCGGTACGATCGGGCCAGTCGGTGGTATTCGAAAAGGGCGACGTGAGCATCGTGGGCTCTGTCGCATCGGGCGCCGAGGTGATCGCCGGCGGCTCCATCCATGTGTACGGCACATTGCGCGGCCGCGCGATCGCCGGCCTCACCGGGAACAACCGTGCGCGCATCTTCTGCCGCAGGATGGAGGCAGAACTGCTGGCGATTGATGGCGTGTACCAGACCGCCGATGACATGAATGCCGCGCTGCGCGGCAAGCCTGTGCAGGCCTGGCTGGCCGGCGAGGCGATGATGTTGGCAACGCTCGACTGAGGAGAGACAGGGATGGCCACGGTTGTCGTCGTGACATCGGGGAAGGGCGGCGTCGGCAAGACGACATCCACCGCCGCCCTTGGCGCCGCTCTGGCGCAACAGGACCAGAACGTGGTGGTCGTCGACTTCGACGTGGGCTTGCGCAACCTGGACCTGGTGATGGGCGCCGAGCGCCGGGTGGTGTTCGACCTGATCAACGTGGTGCAAGGCGACGCCAAGCTGCCGCAGGCACTCATCCGCGACAAACGCATCGATACGCTGTCGCTGCTGCCGGCGTCACAGACACGCGACAAGGATGCGCTGACCGCGGAAGGTGTGACGCGGGTGATCGAAGAGTTGCGGGATAAGTTCGACTGGGTGATCTGCGACAGCCCGGCCGGAATCGAGCGTGGCGCGACCCTGGCGATGCGCCATGCCGATGCCGCGGTGGGGGTGACGAACCCGGAAGTGTCGTCGGTGCGTGATTCGGATCGCATCATCGGCATGCTGGACGCGAAGACCGCCCGCGCCGAGAAGGGTGAGCGGATCGACAAGCACCTGCTGCTGACCCGCTACGACGGCGCCCGCGCCTCGCGCGG
>DATBKQ010000673.1:0-11378 GCA_036555825.1 Acetobacteraceae bacterium
GCCGTAATTGGCGGTGTTGCGGGCCAGGCCGCGTTTCGCTGCGGGTTCTTCATCCATGCCGGAAATGCTAGGCCAGCGCCGGAAGCCCGCAAAGGGGGAGACGAGAATGGCGGTGAACCTCAAGCGCCTGGTGTATTTCGATAGCTTCATGGACCCAATCGCCAATGCGATCCTCGGCCGGCGCGACGACATCGACCTGGTCCGCCTAACATACGACGCGCCACAGCCCGACAACTGGAGCGAGATCGCCCGGGCGCACGGCTACCAGGTGCAGCCGCGCGGCGAGTTGCGCGAGCCGTGGTTTCCCGATGCGGCATTGCTGGCGCGCTGCCCCAGCCTGCTCGCGGTCAGTTCCACCGGCGCCGGCTATGACATGATCGATGTCGACGCCTGCACTGACGCCGGGGTGATCGTGGTGAACCAGTCCGGCACGAACTGGGAGCCGGTGGCTGAACACGCCCTCGGCCTGATGTTGTCGCTGAGCAAGAAAATCGCCTTGTCGGAGCGTGCGATGAAGCGCACGCCGAACCTCGATCGGCGCGCCTACGCCGGCAACAACCTGCGCAACAAGACAGTCGGCATCGTCGGCATTGGCCATATCGGCCGGAGGGTCGCCGAACTCTGCGGCGCGCTGTTCGGCAACACGGTGCTCGCCTACGATCCGTATCTCGCGACCGCAGAGATCGCCGCGCGCGGGGCCGAGAAGGTCGGGCTCGACGAACTGCTGCGCCGCTCGGACTACGTCACCGTGCACTGCCCGCGCAACGCCGAGACTTTCGGCATGTTCGGCGCCGCGCAGTTCGCGGCCATGAAGCCGACAGCCTACTTCATCAACACCGCGCGCGGTGGGATCCATGACGAGGCGGCGCTGGAGGTGGCGTTACGCGACGGGCGAATCGCCGGTGCGGGGCTCGATGTATTCCTGAAGGAGCCGCCGGATCCGGCGCATCCGCTGCTCAACCTGGACAATGTGATTGCCAGTCCGCACATCGCCGGAATGACCGTCGAAACCATGACCGAGATGTGCGAGGCGACCGCGCTGCAGTGGCTGACGATCCTCGATGGCGGCGTGCCGCCGCGGCTGGTCAATCCCGAGGCCTGGCCGCGCTATGCCGAGCGCTTCGCCGAATTCCTGGGCTTCCGGCCGGCCGATCTGTCATCGGATAGCTCCGGCTCCGGCGCGGTTGGCTGACGGATCACGTCACGCCCGCTCGGTGTCACCGCTGGTTGGTTAACGCATGCCGATTGCTGCCGGCAGACCGCTGCAATCCCGCGGATGACACGTGTCGCCTCGGTCGGGTAACAACTGCCGCCGAAACGGCAGAAGGGACCCGACCGCGTGTTGCTACGGCTGATAATCGGCAGCGCCTTCGCCGCGGCGTTGGCAAGCTGCGGTCCGGACTACTCGCCCAACACCTACGCCGCGGATGCGGCACAGCAGGCCAGCAAGGTCGATCCGGGCGTCGTTGTCGGCGTGCGCAAGGTCGATATCAGTACCTCGGGCACCGCTGGTGCGGTGGTCGGGGGTGCAGCCGGCGGCATTGCGGGTGCGCAGGCCGGCGAGGGTGCCGGCAAGGCCTTCGCCACCTTGGGCAGCACCCTGGTCGGTGGCTTCACCGGCAGCACGACCGAGCATGTCATCGGCGACACGTCGGCCTTCGAGTACATCATCCGCAAGCCGAATGGCGATCTGCTCAGCGTGACGCAGAAGGATCCCACTCCGCTGGCCATCGGCCAGAAGGTGCTGGTGATCGCCGGAAAGCAGGCGCGCGTGGTACCCGACTACACTGTCGTGCTACCCGAGCCGGCCCGGCAGACAGCCGACACCCCGAGAGAGCCGCCAACCACCACGGCACCTGCGCCGCCACCTGTTGCCGCGCAACCTCTGCCGCCCGCTGACCGACCGAAAAATGTGTCCGACGGTCCCTGAACTCAGCCCTCCCATGGTGGACCCTTCAGTTCCACCATGTTGCCTTCGGGATCGGGCACGTAGATCGACGGCCCCTGCCCTTTCGCTCCGTAGCGGGATTCGATCGGTCCCGGCTCGCAGCCGTGCTGTTTCAGATGGGCGATGATCGCCTCGCCATCGAACGGCTCAACCTGTAGGCAGAAATGGTCCATGTTGCGACCCTCGCGGCCGGGCGCCGCTCCGCCCTTCTGCCCGGCCGCACCGTCCACGGGCACCAGATCGATCAAGGCAGCACCGGCGCGTAGCTGCCAAAGCCCGATCTTCTCCTGCACCTTCTCGACCGTGCAGCCCAGCACATCGACGTAAAAGTGCATCACCGCCTGCAGGTCGCTGACCCGCAGGACCACGTGATCCAGTTGCCTGATCTGCAACATCGCTGCGCTCCCTTGCCTATTGTTTCCCGCCCAGCATCTGCCTCACGTTCATCTTCATGCCGTTGCCCATGGTCACGTCGCCCGGGGTCATGTCGGCGGGGCACGGACCGACCCATCTGCCGTCCTGGATCACCTTTGATTCGCCTTGCCCGGCGACGGGCGGCTCGAGCCTGGTGGCAGCTTCCGTGTGATAGGCGGTGTCGCCGGTGAATCTGGTCACGGCGTGCGTGGTGGTATGCATCTCACCCATCTTGCAAACAGAATCGACCGTCACCGTGCCGCCGCTGCGATTGATCAGCGGCTTGGCGCACATGCCCTGGGCGGCGTTCATGCCCATCTTGTACATCTCCGCATTAGTCCCGGCGTCAATGCACATTTTCATCTGCTGCGGGCCTGGCGCGGCAGAGATCGTCATATCGATCTGCCAGAGCCCGGGTTTGCGCGGAGGGAAGTCCTGCGCGTGTGCCGTGCCCCAGGCGGCACCGCATAAGACCGCGAGCGCGGCTGGGCGGACGCCACTTAATCTCATGTGTCGCTCCATCGGCGTTGCCGGACCAATCCGAAGCGCCATGCAGTAGCATTGGCAAGCCGCACCGTTCCAGCTTTCCTGTGTCGCACGACCGATGGCAGGCATGACTGACCCAGGCAATCTGACGGCAGGCTATCTGCTAGGCGGCAAGGTCAGCTACGCGCAGCCCCGTCATGGCTTCCGCAGCGGCCTGGAGCCGGTGTTGCTCGCCGCGGCCATTCCTGCGCGAGCGGGGCAACGTGTGCTGGAGGGCGGCAGCGGCGCTGGTGCGACCCTCCTGTGCCTGGCGGCCAGGGTAGGGTCGGTCCAAGGACTTGGGATCGAGCTGGATCCGGCGGCGGTCGCAGTCGCCCAACACAACGCTGCGGCCAATGGGTGGACGAACCTGGAGTTCCGCGTGGGCGACCTGCGATCGTTGCCGGAGTTGGACGGGTTCGACCACGCCTGCGCCAACCCGCCATACCATACCCAGGCTGGCACGCCCTCACCGGATCTGTCGCGCCGGGCCGCCAAAGCCGCGGACCCGGACACCCTGAGCGACTGGGCCGCCCTGCTGGCGCGTTCGTTGCGACGACACGGGACCCTGACGTTTATTCTGCCAGCGGCGGTGCTGCCCGCGGCGATGGCGGCTTTTGTAGCCGCCGACTGCCGGCCGACAGCCGCGTTGCCGCTCTGGCCGAGGTGCGGCGAGCCGGCCAAACTCCTGATTCTCCGTGGGGTGAAGGGAAGCCGCGCGCCGTTCCGGTTGCTTCCGGGCAAAATACTGCACGAGCCCGCCGGCGGATTTACCGAGGAAGCTCAGCAGATCCTGCGAGGCGGGGCCGCCTTGGAAGCCTGAAGCATGATCAGGTCAGCGGACCTAGAAATCATCGCCGATGTGCGGATGTCGGAGGTGCCAGAGCCGCTCGTGCGCCGCCACCAGGCTCTCCATGTTCCGTCGCCGCGTGCCGTCGGGGGTGAGCGGGCGCCTGGTCAGCATCATCTCGAGAATGTGGAGCAGCTGCTCCGCCACTTCGAAATCGGACTGATCGCACGCATGGTGGAACGCGATGAGAATCTTGTCCGAAAGCCGGCGAGTGTAGCGAGGCGTCCCGCCCGAGCCGGCCTCCCGGACGGTGCTTTCCTCGGCCTGACTCACGACGTCCTCTGTTGTGATACCCATGGCGATCGGTCCTGTCTGTCTGCATATATCGGCGGGTCAGCATAGGCTGTGCACCATTCGGCCCGTTTTGCACGTCATTAATGCGCAACGCTGGCGTTAAAGCCAACATCATCCAAAAATTGACCCCAACGACGATTGACCTTGGCCAAAGCCTCCCCTCGCGGCCTGTAAACAGGCCGCATTCCGTTTCGATCCAGAGCGATGTCGCTATTTTGCTACGACGACCTGGCCGCTGGCTGCAACCGTAGCGGAGGCTTCCTTGGCAAAAGCCTCCTCCCATGTCCCGGTTGTTGAGGCCTTGCTATACTCTGTGGCACGGTTCTCAAAAAAGTTGGTATGCTCGACCGCGTTGAGCATGTCGTCCAGCCACGGTAGTGGATTACGGGACACGTGGTAGAGATGGTTGAGCCCGAGCTGAAGCAGCCGCCGATCAGCGATGTAACGAATATACTCCTTGACCTCGCGCGCCGTCAGCCCCTGCGCGGATCCCTGCTCGAATGCCAGGTCGATGAACGCGTCCTCGTGGTCAACGATCGTGGCGCAGGTCAGGTAAATGTCGCGTTTCAGCGGCTCCCCCCACAGCTCCGGATTCTCCTGCACGAAAGTACGGAACAGTCGGACGATGGAATTGCAATGCAAGGTTTCGTCGCGGACCGACCAGGAGATAATCTGGCCCATTCCCTTCATCTTCCCGAAACGCGGGAAATTCAGCAGGATGGCGAAGGAGGCAAACAGCTGCAGCCCCTCGGTGAAGGCGCCGAACGCGGCGAGCGTCTTGGCGATCTCGAACCGCGAGTCGACCGTGAAGCTCTGCATGAAGTCGTACTTGTCCTTCATCTGCTTGTATTTCAGGAACGCCTGGTATTCGAGTTCCGGCATGCCGATCGTGTCCAGCAGGTGGCTGTAGGCGGCGATGTGGACGGTCTCGATGTTGGAGAACGCCGACAGCATCATCAGCACTTCGGTCGGCTTGAACACGCGGGCGTAGTGCTTCATGTAGCAGTTGTTCACCTCGACATCAGCCTGGGTGAAGAAGCGGAAGATCTGAGTGAGCAGGTTCCGCTCGCCCGCGCTCAGGTTGCGGTGCCAGTCCTTGACGTCATCAGCCAGCGGCACCTCCTCTGGAAGCCAATGGACGCGTTGCTGGGTCAGCCACGCTTCGTATGCCCAGGGGTAGCGGAACGGCTTGTAGACTGGGTTGTCGGTCAGCAGGTCGAACCGCACCGGATGCTCGTCGGCCGGGTGTGTGATCCCATTCATTCCTGCCCTCCGCGTTGTTCCAGGGTACCCTGCCACATTTTGTACAGGGATGCCATATCGGGATACAACATGTGGCGCGCCTTCCGATGAACGCAACCCAAGATAGCAAACGTCTGATCCGCGAGCGGGCGCTGGCCATCGGCTTCGATGCGGTCGGGTTCTGTCACGCCCAGCTCGGCCGAGAGGCCCGCGAGCGACTCGCAGCATTCCTTGCCACGGGGCAGCACGGCGACATGGGCTGGCTGGCGTCCCGCGCCCCCGCCCGCGGCGACCCCCGGACGCTCTGGCCGGCTGCCCGAAGCGTCGTCGCGCTGGGTGTCTCGTACGCGCCGGACTCGGATCCGCTCGCACCGCTGCTGCTTCCGGACTGTGGCAGCATCTCGGTCTATGCCCGCAATCGCGACTACCACGACCTGCTCAAGGGCATGCTGAAGCACCTCGCCCAGTTCATCGTGGCTCGCTTCGGACCAGAGGTGAAGGTGTTTGTCGATACCGCCCCGGTGATGGAAAAGCCGCTGGCACAGCGCGCCGGGATCGGCTGGCAGGGCAAGCACACCAACCTGGTGTCCCGTGTGCACGGTTCGTGGCTGTTCCTGGGCGAAATCTATACCACCCTCGATATCGCGCCGGATCGGCCACAGGATGATCACTGCGGCACCTGTGCGCGCTGCCTGGCCGTCTGCCCGACCAAGGCCTTTCCGGCGCCTTACCGGCTCGATGCCACGCGTTGCATCTCATACCTCACGATCGAGCACCGCGGTCCGATCCCGCTCGAGCTTCGGCCGGCGATGGGCAACCGGATCTACGGTTGCGACGACTGCCTGGCGGCCTGCCCGTGGAACCGGTTCGCCCGGAGGACCGCGCACGAGAAGCTGCGCGCCCGCCAGGACCTTGCCGCCCCCCCGCTCGCGGCACTGGCGGCCCTGGACGATGCCGGCTTTCGCGCCATGTTCAGCGGCTCCCCGATCAAGCGCATCGGTCGCGACCGTTTCGTGCGCAATGTACTGATCGCGATCGGCAATTCGAACGACCCAGCGCTGCGTCCCGCCGCCGCGCGGTTGATCGATGATGCCAGTCCGGTTGTGGCTGATGCCGCGCGGTGGGCCTGCGATCAGCTCGATCGCGACCCGGCACGCGGGCCCGGGAACACTTCGTTGAGAAAGCTGTCCCAACACGCAACCTCGTGAACCCCGCAGGCTCGGCGAGTCGGCTATGACGATGGACTGACAATCGGCAAGCCTGTGCTTGCGGAGAACATCAAGGTGAAGCAGGCGGCGGACCAACTCGGCTTTATCCGGCCGGATGCTGTCGACCGCTGGCCCTCCCCAGCGGCAAGGACGATGCCGGCCGCGCCAGCGGGAGACGGCGCCTGAGTGGGTTGATCAAGCGCAGCTTTTCCCTCGCCGGCCATCGCACCAGCGTGGCCCTGGAGCAGGAGTTCTGGACCGCGCTGATTCACATCGCTGCCCGGCGCCAGCAGACGCTGACCGCGCTGGTCGCCGCGACCGATGCGGAACGAGAGGGCCGGCGGCCGCTGGCCTCCGCGCTGCGCGTACTCGCCTTGCGCGAGTTCTTTCCGGCCTCGTTAACCGCATCCTAAACCGGCGGCGCTAAGAACCCACTCCCAGAGGGCTATTGCATGACGACCGGCGCATATACCGAGACCACCCACCAAGCGGCAGTCAGCGAGCTGGTCATCTCCGATCGTCTGATCGCATTGGCCAAGGACGCTGATCGCGCCGGCTACACCGAGACGGCAGAGCATCTGCTCGGCCTGGCGTGCAGCATCTTCGATGAGGCGGCAAAAAAGCCGCACTGAAATGGCGGCCGCCCACGGATGGTGGGCGCGACAGGGATTGAACCTGTGGCCCCTGCCATGTCAAGGCAGTGCTCTCCCGCTGAGCTACGCGCCCATCCGAGGGCAAAAATACGCGGCTGACCGGCCTTGGGCAAGCCAAGGCTGGTGACAGCACGCCTCGCTACAGCTTCTATATGCGGATGGACGTGCCTGTCGCCGCCTCGCTTGCTCCGCCCGATCCGGTCGTGGTGCTGCGCCCGCCACTACAGACCGTTCCCGTGGTGTTTGCCTCGCCCCACTCGGGCCGCTGTTACCCCGATGAGCTGCTCGCCGCATCCAGGCTGGACGGCCTGAGCCTGCGGCGCAGCGAAGACAGCTTCGTGGACGAGCTGTTCGCCGCCGCGCCCGATCACGGCGCCCCCCTGCTCGCTGCCACGTTTCCCCGCGCCTGGTGCGACGTGAACCGCGAGCCATGGGAACTCGACCCGACCATGTTCGCCGATCGCCTGCCGCCCTGGGTGAACACCAGCAGTGCACGCGTTGGCGCCGGCCTGGGCACGATAGCCCGGGTCGTTGCGTCCGGCGAGGTGATCTACCGTAACAAGCTGTCCTTCGCCGACGCCGAGCGCCGAATCCGCACCTGTTGGCAGCCGTTCCACGAGACGCTGGGCCAGTTGATCGCCGAGACCCACGCAGAGTTCGGTTACTGCCTGCTGATCGACTGTCATTCCATGCCGACGCATGGGCATGTCAGCCGCCTGGGCACAAAGCCCGCCGACTTCGTACTCGGCGACGCGCACGGCACCGCGTGCGCACCGCACCTGACGCGACGCGTCGAGGCTCTGCTGAGCCGCCTGGGCTATTCCGTCCGCCGGAATGACCCCTATGCCGGCGGCTATATCACCCGCCACTACGGCCGCCCGCGGGAGGGTGTGCACGCGCTTCAGGTCGAGATCGCCAGAGAGCTCTACATGGACGAGGGCCGGATCGAGCGGCTGCCCAGGTTCACCGCCATGCAACAGAGCATGACCCGGCTTGTGGCCAGCCTGGTCGATCAAGGGCGGCTGATGAACGAACCCTGACAAGGAAAAAAATGGCGGCGCTTGCGGCGCCGCCAAGTTTAGGGAGGAAACGTCCAAGAAAGCAGACAGCGCGGTCAGGGACCGCATTGCTGCGACGCACAATCTAGGCAGCCGATCATTCGTCTGCAAGTGATTTTTTGCAACGCACCACTGCCGGAAGATGCCGATCCGGATGGCAACCAACCGCTAAGGCTTGGCCGCTACCATCCACTGAATGTGGCGTTTCTGCCTCGCGGCCGCGGTCACGCTGGCGCTCTCATTGCCGGCCAAGGGCCAGACCTCCCTGCCCGCGACCGCGGCCGAGGGGCTGCTCTGCCGCTCGGCGGTAGCGGCTGCGGAGAGGAGCAGCGGGATCCCCGCCCACCTGCTGGCGGCGATCGCCCGGGTCGAGAGCGGGCGGCGCGATCCGCTGACCGGCGCGGTGCATCCGTGGCCGTGGAGCGTGAATGCCGAAGGCCAGGGGTTCTTTTATCCGACGAAGGCAGAAGCGGTCGCGGCGGTTCGGGCCATGCAGGCGCGCGGCATCCAGTCGATCGATGTCGGCTGCGGGCAGATCAACCTGTTGCACCACCCTAACGCATTCCCCAATCTCGAAGCGGCGTTCGATCCGGTGGCGAATGCCGGCTATGCGGCCCGGTTCCTCAAGGACCTGTTCGCGCAGAGCGGAGACTGGAACAAGGCGACGGCCATGTACCATTCGGCAACCCCGGAGATCGGCGCCGAGTATCAGCAGAGAGTGCTGGCCGTGTTGCCCGAGGAGCAGCGGCTGGCTGGCCTGGTCGGCCCGTCGCCCCTGGCCCAGGCCTGGGCGGCCACGATGAACGCGCCGACGTCGGCCAGCATGACGAACGCGCCACCGCTCGGCTTTGCGCGGGTCGTGCGGCTGCAACCGCCAGGCGTGGTCCAGGGGCCACATGTCATCATGCTGCCTGCCGTGGCCGGAATGACACCACCGGGCCGTGGCCTGGACTCCTACCGGGCCACGCCGATCGGCCTCGCCTTCCAGCCGCCGCCGCGGAGGGGTGGCTGATCGGAGTCAGGCAGCGAATTCGGCGCCGATCGCGGCGGTATGCTCTCCAAGCGCCGGTACCAGCCCGAGCACGCGGGGGCCATCGTTGGACAGAACGGGTGGCGCGGCCAGCGAAACCGGCCCATTGGGCGTCCCGACAGTCGCGCGCCGCAGGGCGGGGTGGCTGGCAAAGGCCGCCAGGTCGTTGACGAAACCGTATGCCGTGTTGGCCGCGCGCAACTTCTCGGCCGCCTGCCCGCGCGACAGGTGTGAGAACGCCGCCGCGACGTGCGAATCCACCTTGGCGCGGTTGGCAACGCGGACGACATTGGTCTGGAAGCCGTCGCGCTGTGGCAATTCGGGCTCTCCGAGAAACCTCGCGCAGAAATCGACCCATTCGCGTTCGTTCTGAATGGAGATCAGCACCAGGGCACCATCGGCAGTGGCGAAGGCGCCGTACGGGCAGATCGATGGATGCGCCAGGCCGAGGCGCTCCGGCGCGCGGCCGGCACCCTCGAAGAACAGCAACGGCACGTTCATCCAGTCCGCCATGCCGTCGAACAGGCTGACCTTGAGGCCCTTGCCGCGACCGGTGATGCCGCGCTCGATCAGCGCCTCGAGCACGCCGGCGTGGGCGGCCATGCCGCAGGCGATGTCGCACGCGGACACGCCGACCCGCCCGGGACCGGCGGGATGCCCGGTGATCATTGCGAGGCCCGATTCCGCCTGCACCAGCAGATCGTAGGCTTTCATCGCGGCGTATTCGCCGGTGTCGCCATAACCGCTGATGTCCACCGTGATCAGCCGCGGATGACACTCGCGCAGGAGCTCCGAGCCAAGGCCGGCGCGCGCCGCCGCACCCGGTGCGAGATTCTGGATGAACACATCGGCGCGCCCGAGGATACGATGCAGCAACGCCACATCGTGCGGGTGCTTGATGTCCGCGACCAGGCTCTGCTTGCCGCGGTTGAGCCAGACGAAATAGCTGGAAAGTCCGTTGGCCGCCGTGTCGTAGCCGCGGGCGAAGTCGCCCTCGGCGCGTTCCACCTTGATGACCCGCGCGCCGGCGTCGGCCAGGCGCGAGCTGCAATAAGGTGCGGCCACCGCCTGTTCGAGCGACACCACCAGGAGGCCCGAGAGAGGACGCGAGGTCGCCATGCGCAGTTGGTGACACGAACGCCAAGGCGACTCAAGCACGGGCCCCTGCACGTATGGGACGGCTTCATGTTGTGAAAAACGCGTTACCCGCCGGCTGGCGCCGTGCTAATCAACCGGTCGGGGGACGCGTTTGCCAGGGAAGCGAGATGCCTGATCAGGCAGAGCCGCTGGCGCTTCGATTCGGCGATTACCTGCTGGACCGGCCGGCGGGCGCGCTGCTTCGCCTGCATCCGGACGGACGGACGAGCCGCGTCCCTCTCGGCGGCCGCGCGTTCCGCATCCTCTGCCTGCTGGTCGAGCGCCGCGGGGCCATCGTCACGCGCCAGGAGATTATGGACGCGGTCTGGCCGGACGTCGTGGTGGAGGAGAACAACCTTTCCGTCCAGTTGTCGAACCTACGCCGCGCGCTGGATGGCAACGGAGCGCTCGGAAGCTGCATCCAGACGCTGCCAGCGCGTGGGTACCGGTTCCTTCCTGAGGCCACACCCGTGCGGCGCAGCCTTCCGGATCAAGCCGCGGATCCGTGCGTTGCCGAAGATCGCACGGCCGCCGGCCTCAACAAGGCCGCACGTTCGGAGGTTGGGGACGCAGCGGAGACCGACCCGGCAAGGCCGCAGGCACAGCGACCGGCTGACGCGCCGGCAATCACTCTGGTGTCAGTGGCGCGGCGCCGCGGTGCAGTCCTGATCGCAACGGCGTGCTTTTGCGTTGCTGTCCTATTCGTATGGTTCGTCGGCACGTCCCCGCCGCGGACCATACCGCTCGCAGCAACGGCGCCAGTTGCGCGGGTTACCTCGACGGCAACGCCCGTGCCCTCTCCTGCGCCCGGGTCGACGGCGCGCCCGCGGCTGTCCGTTGTGGTGCTGCCGTTCAACAAGTTCGGCAACGGCGTGGACGACGACACGGCCGATGCCATCACCGAAGACCTGACCGCTGCGATCACCCGCTGGCATGATTGGCAGGTGACCGCACGCAACACGGCGCTCACCTATAAGGGCAGACCCATCGATATCCGCCGCGTTGGCGAAGAACTCGGG
>DATBKQ010000674.1:0-5326 GCA_036555825.1 Acetobacteraceae bacterium
ATTCCGCGGCGGACGAAGGGATTAAGCAGGCCACTGAAAACAAGCAGCCAGTGTCCCGATTCCGAAGTGCAAAGGACCTTCAGAATGGGGACAATAGGCGCATTTTCTTGCAGGATGCTGAACGCAGGCCTCAACCGCGGCCGCTGCCTGGCAGTATGCAAGATTCGCCACCAGTGGCTAAGCTCGCCAGGACAGCGGGTATTCGAAGGGGCCGTACGATGAGTACACGAGAAGGCGCCATTGCACGGGCGCTCGCATTCTTCGACGGCAACGGCCTCCGCGACCGGCTGGCCGAACTGGTGGCCATCCCCAGCACCTCGCAGGACCCCGGCCACCAGGGCGATGTGCAGCGCTATCTGGACACGGCCATTCAGCCATGGCTGCAACGCCTTGGCTTCGAGGCCGGCATTCATGCCAATCCGCGACCAGGCTTTGGCCCGATCCTCACCGCCGAACGCCACGAGGATCCATCCCGCCCCACCGTGCTGACCTACGGCCATGGCGACACGGTCCGCGGGCTGGAGGACCAGTGGCGCGCCGGCCTCGATCCCTGGCGGCTGACCGAGGAGGGCGACCGCTGGTACGGGCGCGGGAGCGCCGACAACAAGGGCCAGCACGCGCTGAACCTTTCGGCGCTGGAGGCGGTGCTGGCCGAGCGGGGCGGCAAACTCGGGTTCAATCTGAAGCTGGTGCTGGAGACCAGCGAGGAACGCGGTTCGATCGGCCTGCGCGAGTTCGTCGCCGGGCATGTGCGCGAGCTGGCGGCCGATGTGCTGATCGGCAGCGACGGCCCGCGCGTCATGCCCGAGGTGCCGACCATCGCCACCGGCACGCGCGGCACGTTTCACTTCGACCTGGTGGTCGATCTGCGGCCTGGCGGCGTGCATTCCGGACATTGGGGCGGCCTGACCACCGATCCTGCCGTGGTCCTGGCGCACGCCATCGGCACGATCATCGACCGCCAGGGGCGCATCCTGGTACGCGACTGGCTGCCGCGGAACGGCGTGCCGGCGAGCGTCCGCTCGGTACTGGCGGGCTGCGAGGTCGGCGGTGGCGGCGAGGCCGCCTCGATCGATGCCGAGTGGGGCGAACCGGGCCTGACGGCCGCCGAGAAGATCTACGGCTGGAACAGCTTCATCGTGCTGGCGATGGTATCCGGGCGGCCGGAGAACCCGGTGAACGCGGTCGCCCCGGACGCGCGCGCCCACTGCCAGATCCGCTACACGGTGGACACCGATCCGGCGATGTTCGAGCCGGCGCTGCGCCGCCATCTCGATGCGGCCGGCTTCCAGTCCGTGCGGATCGAGAACGCCGCCATCCGCATGCCGGCAAGCCGCACCGACCCGTCGGATCCCTGGGTACGGTGGACCGTGGCATCGATGGAGCGGACACTGGGCCGGCGCGTGCAGGTGATCCCGAATTCGTCGGGCGGGCTGCCAGGCGATGTGTTCGTCGATCACCTGGGCACGGCGCTGATCTGGGTGCCGCACAGCTACAACGGCTGCAAGCAGCACGGTCCGGACGAGCATCTGCTCATCGCCCCGGCGCGCGAAGGCATCGCCGCGTTCGCCGGCATCTGGTGGGATCTGGGAGAGCGGACCGCACCATCGGCAGGGAGGACAACGTGAAGCTCTGCAGCCAGCTTCACGCCATGCTTCCGCAATGCCGTGGCTCGGGGATGCAAGAAAGAACAATTGCAGATTAACGCAAATGCCGCGGATGAACGCAAATAGTAGCGCGCCGGCCGGCTGATTACGGGACGTGCCGAGTGGCACCGGCCCGGTCCTCAGCCTGGTGCGCAAACTGATCGATTACGGCAAGCAACTCGCCGCCATAGTCAACCGGCGCGCCGCGGCCCGAACTTCGCCCAATTCGCCAAGCGCTTCGGCACCACCGACCTCGCGATCATCCTCGCCCGCATCGCCAATGGCCCGCGTCGCGCCGCGGCCTTGGAAGACAGGCTCCGTGGGCGCGCCGCACGCGGCCACGATTTCACGCCGGCGCCGATCCGCCTGGCCGCCGCGACCGGGCACCGCACCGCGCGAAGCCCCCGCTGGAGGAAATCGCCGCCGAGATGCGCCGCCGGCCGATCGGCGCCGTCATCGTCGCTTCGGCGGCCAAACGGAAAATACCCGACCGGGATGGCCCGCGGCACCTCCGCGGCTGCCAGCACCCGCCGCCGGCCCGCCCTGAGACAGGAACGGCGAAACACCCAAAGAACGCCGATCAAGGACTGCCGGCGGGGCTACCGCTTCCGCCGCCGCAACACCGCCTCGCGGATCAGCGGCATGCGGTCGTTGCCGAAATACATATCGTCGCCGCCCACGATCATGGTTGGCGACCCAAACCCGCCACGGTCGATCAGTTCCTGGGTAATGGCACGGAGCCGGTCCTTGATCTCCTGCCGCTCGATGCCGGCCAGCAGCCGGTCGGCATCGACGCCGGCCTTGCCGCCGATCTCGCGCAGTACTGGAACCTGCGAGATGTCCTTGTCGTCGCCCCAATACGCCTCGAATGTCGCCCGCGCGAACGGCACCAGCTTGCCCTCCGGCTCGAGCAACACGCAGCCGCGCATCGCCCGCACGCTGTTCACCGGGAACACGCTCGGGCGGTAGTGCATGCGGATGCCCAGGTGGCGCGCCCAGTCGTCCTGGTCCTTTCTGTTGTAGGCGACCTTGGCCGGCACCGGCTTTTCCCGCGAGTTGTGCACGCTGGGATTGACCGCGTTGAACACGCCGCCGACCAGGATCGGCCGCCAGGCGATGTCGATCCCCAACTCCTGCTGCATCAGCAGCAGGTTATGGAAGGCGAAATAGGTCCACGGGCTCGAGCAGTCGAAGAAGCACTCAACGTCCGCCATGGGGCTCTCCGCGATACCCCCTCTCCGCCCCCGGGGGCGCGGAGAGGGTTGGGGTGAGGTGGGGGAACTTACGCCGGCACCGGCCGCGCACGCTGGTTGTAAAGGATCTTCGCCCGCCGCTCGCGCTCTTCCGGCGGCAGCTTGGACTGGTCCTCTGACAGCTCCGCGCCGGCCGCCATGCCGCGCTGCACGCCGGGCCGGGCGCCAAGTTCCTCGAACCAGCGCTTGAAGTACTTGAACTCCTCGATGTCCTGGCCCTGCGCCTTCCAGTTCACCGTCCAGGGATAGCAGATCATGTCGGCGATGGTGTACTCGTCGCCGGCCAGGTACTTGCTTTCATACAGCCGGTTGTTGAGTACGCCGTACAGCCGGTTCACCTCGTCGGTGAAGCGGGCCACGGCGTAGGACTGGTCGCCCTTGCCGTCGCCCAGCCGGCGGAAGTGGCCGCACTCGCCGCTCTTCGGCCCCTGGTTGGCCATCTGCCAGATCAGCCATTGCGTGACCTGGTATTTCGGCCGTGTCGCCTGCGGATGGAATTTCCCCTCCTTCTCGGCGATATACAACATAATCGCGCCGGACTCGAAGACGACCAGCGGCTCGCCGCCATCCCTTGGCGAGTGATCCACCAGTACAGGCATGCGGTGATTGGGATTCATCTTGAGGAATTGCGGGGTGAACTGGTCACCACGGCCAATGTTACATGGCACGATCTTGTATTGGGCGCCGAGTTCCTCCAGCAGGATTGTCACTTTTTTGCCGTTCGGTGTCGGCCAGTAGTGGACGTCGTACATGGTTCTGCCTTTCTGTCCTCGCCTCGGTTGCAGTCAAGACGGATGGCAGGGGCACCATGCCACAGCCGGAGGCGTTGGAAACTCCCCCGGAATCCTGCCCTGCATGCAAGAAATGCTTGTTCTTTCGCACAAACCGTGATTCCGTCGTCGTGCAATTGAAACCTGCAACAGCGAGTCGCTTCACCATGGCAGCAAGAAAGGCCCCCGTGGCGGCCAAGTCCGCGGCAAGAACCCCGAAGGCGGCAGCGCCGGCGAAAGGTGGCGCGCAGGCCACCGTCACCCTCAAGCACCTCGCCGCCTCCCTGTCCGAGAGCCACGACGTCCCCAAGAAGCAGTGCGACGCCATGCTCTCCGACATGGTCGGCCTGGTCGCACGCCATCTGAAGAGGGGCGACAAGATCCGCATCAACGGTCTCGGCGTCCTTCAGGTCCGCAAGCGGGCGGCGCGCATGGGACGCAATCCGGCAACCGGGGAGGCGATCAAGATCAAGGCGAGCAAGAAGGTCGCCTTTCGGGTCGCTAAGGAATTGAAAGAGGCGGTCTGACCGCGACGCGGCCATGGTCGGCGAATGGTCGGGCCAAGCCCGGCCACATGGGTCGACCATCCACGTCTCTGATTACTTGCGTGAAGCCGTGGATGGCCGGGCAAACCGGGCCATGAGTGGTGGGTGCGACAGGGTTTGAACCTGTGACCCCCGCCGTGTGAAGACGGTGCTCTCCCGCTGAGCTACGCACCCCTCGACCGCTGAGATAGGCGGCAGCGCTTGCGGGTGTCAAGCCGCCGGTAATGCTTGCCAAAGCGCCGCCGCGGCGCAACATTGCACGCATGCGCCTGATCGCCGCAACCGCGCTGGCGTCGTTCCTGCTGACGAATCCGCCAGCCTCGGCAGAGCCGGCGCGAGAGCGGCTGGCTTACGATACCTATGCCGCCGGCCTCGAAGTCATGCAGATGCGGGTGTTCTTCGGGCTTGGTCCGTGGAACTACCAGATCGACATCGACTACCACACGACCGGCCTGGTCGGCTTCCTCTACCGCGGACACCAGCTCAACTCCGTCCGAGGTGTGTGGCAGGATGGCCGTGCGGCGCCGGTGGAATTCTTCGGCGAAGGCGCGTGGCGCGGGCAGCAGCGCCGTACCCTGATCGATTACGATCACGGCCAACCCGAGGTGCGCGCACTGGTGCCGCCGCAGCAAAGCGAACGCGAGCCGGTGCCCCCGCAGCTCCAGCTCCACACCATCGACACGCTCAGCGCGCTGGCCCAACTCGTGCGGCGGGTCGAGCGCGACCGGAGCTGTGAAACCAGCGTTCGCACCTATGACGGCCGCCGGGTGCTGGACGTCTCGGCGCGCACCGGCGGCATGGAGATACTGCAACCCACCGGCCGATCCATGTTCAGCGGACCGGCGCTGCGCTGCGACTTCCAGGGCCGCGAGGTGGCGGGTTTCCTGTTGGGTGACGAGGACCCCGAGCACCGGCGCCCGCTGCACGGCTCCGCCTGGCTGGCTCCCTTGAAACCCGAGGGACCGATCCTTCCGGTGCGTATCGCCTTCCAGACGCGGTGGTTCGGACTGGCAACGATGTACCTCACCGCCGCCGCTCCGGCTGAGACGGCCGAGGCTGCTCGTCACTAGCGCTGCGGCGGTTCCGCCTTCGGTCATCGCGTTCACGGATTT
>DATBKQ010000675.1:0-13559 GCA_036555825.1 Acetobacteraceae bacterium
AGCAGCGCGGTCATCAGCTCGACAGGGGAGAGCTGCTTCCGCCGGATCATCTCCGCAAGCTGCACCGCAGGCGTGAAGGCGAGTGTCTCATGGTCCATTTCGTGTTGCCCCTGTCCACTGGATCGTCCGGCAACCTACCAGCGAGGCGCGCAATATGGCCACCCATAGTTTGTCATACTAACTGGATGTTAACAACACACGCGTATCCTGGCACGGGCGCATCATTGCGTCGAAGGGATGAGCGGGGATGGCTGCCAACGATAGTTGGATGTATCAGGGGCGCGACGAGAAGGGACGGTTCGGCAACGGGGACCTCGCCGAAGTCGGATGATGGCGATTCAGCTTCGAGAGGCGGCGGCGCCGGCATGCTGCCGCAGATGCAAGCGGTGGTGTATGGCGCAGTCGGTCATCTGTCGCCCGCGGAGCGGGCGAAGTTCACGGCGCATCTCGACCGCGCCGGCGTTGCGCGATTGGGCGGATGCCTGCGGGCCTGGAGCAAGGCAAAGGGCCTGGGTCGCGACAGTTTCCGCGAGCGGTTCCTCGGTGGAACCGGCAGCGATGAGGTGGTCGATCACCTGCGCAAGGCAGCGGACATCGCCGCCGGAGCCACGACGCCAGAACAGCAGCGCGATGCTTCGGGCGAGCTTGCGGCTGCCTGGCGACTGGTAGGTGCGGACCGCTGGCCTCGTTTCATCACGGCCGCACATGAGCTAACGATGTCGGTCGCTGGAGCAGCGACCGCGCGGGTCTTGCTGGCGCAGGCGACCATGCCGAACAAGGCAACGGACGCAAGCTCCGTGGGCACCGTAACCGCGAACGCGCCAAGCGCCTACGTTGCCGACACTCCCCGACAATGGATTGGCCAGCGATCCGTTGGCTCCGGCGAGTGCGTCGACTTGGTCCGTCAGGCTACCGGCGCCCCACGCTCCGTTGAGTGGCGGCCTGGCGCAGTGGTCCAAGGCAACACTGACATCAGGCCTGGAACGGCGATCGCTACGTTCAACAGCAATGACCACTACAGCGGGCATGCGGCAATACACCTAGGGCAAGACGAAAGTGGCATACAAGTAGTGGATCAATGGAACTTGCGTCAGAATGGCCGTGTAGTGAGGCAACACCCACCGAGCGCACGCACGCTTCCTTTCGATCAGCCACAGCGGGCGCTCATTAATCGCGGAGAATCTTACCGTGTGGTCGAATAGGCTGCTGTTGCTAGGCATCGTTGCCGCAGCGTGGACCGGTATCCGGGCAGCGCCGTCCCCGGTCACCTTCGGGTGTCCTCCAGTACACGACGGCAGGCCGCTTATTGATGTCGGCCTGTTCGACGGACCTCCGTCGGAACGCGTCGAGCTCGTTCCGAGGGACGGTGGGTGGGATCTCGACGAACCGGGCTCACGAACTCTACCAAACTTCACGCTGGGCTGTACCTATCGTGGGTCGAAGGACGTGGTCACTGTCGTGCTCCCACGTTACGTTCGGGTTTGCGAGTTCAGACATTACCCTCGGGTCGATTGCCACTGATAGCCTACTGTCCCATGCGCCTCTATCGCGTGCGAGATGCAATTGGGGCGCGGCGTGCGGGGCCATCGCACGTTCCGACCCGGGCTGCTTGCAGGCGCGAGGAGGCACCATGACCCGCTACATCGCCGCGATCGACCAGGGCACCACGAGCACCCGGTTCATCGTGTTCGACCGCGCCGGGGAGATCGTCGCCAGCGCGCAGATGGAGCACCGGCAGATCTATCCGCAGCCGGGCTGGGTCGAGCACGACCCGCGGGAGATCTGGTCCAATACCCAGGCGGTGATCGCCGAGGCATTGCGCGGCGCCGACCTGACCCACCGCGACCTCGCCGCCATCGGCATCACCAACCAGCGCGAGACCACGCTGTTGTGGGACCGTGTCACCGGCGAGCCGGCGCACAACGCCGTGGTGTGGCAGGACACCCGGGTCGATCCGCTGGTGGCGGAATATGCGAAGGGCGGGGGCCAGGACCGGTTCCGCGCGCAGACCGGCCTGCCGCTCGCCAGCTACTTCAGCGCCTTGAAGCTGCGCTGGCTGCTCGACCATGTTCCGGACGCGCGCCGCCGCGCGGAAGCCGGCGAACTGGCGTTCGGCACCATCGACAGTTGGCTGCTCTGGCAACTCACCGGCAAGCACGTCACCGATGTGACGAATGCCAGCCGAACCCAACTGATGAATCTGGCGACGCTGGCGTGGGACGATGCGCTGCTCGGCGCTTTCGGCATTCCGCGCGCGGTGTTGCCGCGCATCGTGCCGTCATCGACGGTATACGGCGAGACACATGGCGTGCCGATCGCCGGCATCCTGGGCGATCAGCAGGCGGCGCTGATGGGGCAGGCCTGCTTCAACCCTGGTGAGGCGAAGAACACCTACGGCACCGGCTGCTTCCTGCTGATGAACACCGGCGCGACGCCGATCGCGTCCACGAGTGGCCTGGTCACCACTGTCGCCTGGCAACTCGGCGATCAGCCGGCGTGTTACGCGTTGGAGGGTTCCATCGCGGTGGCCGGCGCGCTGGTGCAGTGGCTGCGCGACAATCTCGGGCTGATCCGTTCAAGCGCCGAGATCGAAGCACTTGCCGCTTCGGTCGCCGACAATGGCGACGTCTATTTCGTCCCGGCCTTCTCCGGGCTCTATGCGCCTTACTGGCGCGCCGATGCACGCGGCGTCGTCGCGGGCCTGACACGCTATGCGACCGCCGGTCATCTCGCCCGCGCCGCGCTGGAGGCGACCGCCTACCAGACCTTCGACGTGATCGAGGCGATGCAACGCGACTCCGGCATCCCGATCAGCACGCTGCGCGCGGATGGCGGCATGGTGGTGAATGCATTGCTGATGCAATTCCAGGCCGACATGCTCGACGTGCCGGTGTTGCGTCCGCGCACGATCGAAACGACCGCGCTGGGTGCCGCCTACGCCGCCGGACTCGCCGTCGGCTACTGGCACGACCTGGACGATCTGGCCGCGAACTGGGGTGTCACCCAGACCTGGACACCGGCCATGGCACAGGAGCGTCGCAGCGCACTGCTCGCGTCGTGGCGCAAGGCGGTCAGCCGTTCGTTCGGATGGATTTAGCTACATGCCGATCGAGTAGCCGCCGTCCACCGGGATCGCGGTTCCCGTCAGGAAATCCGACGCCGGGCTTGCCAGGAACGCGGCGATGCCCGCCATGTCCGTGGGCGCACCCCAGCGTCCGGCCGGGGTGCGATTCTCCACCCGCTCGTGCAGGCCGGGCACCTCGCGCCGCGCCCGCCGCGTCAGGTCGGTATCGATCCATCCCGGCAGCACCGCGTTCACCTGGATGTTGTCCTTCGCCCACGCGGTCGCCATCGCCCGAGTCATCTGCACGATGCCGCCCTTGCTCGACGCATAGGGCGCCGCGTAGGGCGCGCCGAACAGCGACATCATCGAACCGATATTGATCATCTTGCCGCCGCCGGCGACCTTCATCGGCGCATACGCCGCCTGCGAGCACAGGAACGCGCTGGTCAGGTTGGTGTCCAGCACCTCGTGCCATTCGTCCTCGGAATACTCCTCCGGCATCTTGCGGATCGCCGTGCCGGCGTTGTTCACCAGGACATCGAGCCGGCCGAACTCTTCCAGCGTGTCGGCGACCAGCTTCACGCAGGCCGCCTTCCGGGTCACGTCGCCCGCGATGAACGTACAGCGGGCGCCGAGCTCGCGCAGCGAGGCGAGTGCGGCGCCTGCCTTGTCCGCGTTGCGTCCGGCGATCACGATCGACGCGCCGCACGACGCCATGCCCTGCGCCATGCCGAGCCCGATGCCGCCGTTGCCGCCGGTGACCAGCGCCACTCTCCCAGTCAGATCGAACAGCTTGGGTGCCATCACGCGGCACCGCGCCTGACCTCGGCGCGCGATTCGGCAAGATGATCGAACTTGCGGCGATACGTGCCGAGGCCGAGCGTCTGCGAACGCAACTCGATGATCAGGTCGTGCAGCTCCGCCTCCGGCACCAGCGCCACGACATCGTCCCAGCCAGGCCAGCCCTCCTTCTCGGCAAAGCCGAGAATCTGCCCGCGTCGCCCGGTCAGCAGCCGTTGCGCGCGCGCGGTGAATTCGTTCGGCACGCTGATCGTGACGTGGTCCACCGGCTCCAACAGGATCGGCTCGGCCTTTGCCAGCCCTTCCTTCATCGCCACGCTGGTCGCGGTCTTGAACGCCATGTCGGAACTGTCCACCGAGTGGAAGCCGCCATCGACCAGCGTCACCGATATATCCACCACCGGGAAACCGAACGGCCCCTTCTTCGCCGACTCCTCCGCCGCTTCCGCCACAGCGGGAATGAAGTTGCGTGGCACCGCGCCGCCGACGATCTTGTCGACGAACTCGAAGCCCTCGCCGCGCGGCTTGGGTGCGATGTCGATCTTCACATCGGCGAACTGCCCATGCCCGCCGCTTTGCTTCTTCAGCCGGCCGTGCTGGTGCACGGGCCGCCGGATGGTCTCCTTGTACGCCACCTGCGGCCGGTGCGTGTTCACCTTCAGCCCATAGTCGCTCGCCAGCCGCGCGACCGTGGAATTGAGGTGCATCTCCCCCTGGCCGAACAGCACCGTCTCGCTGGTGTCCTGCTGCTGCTCCATTGCCAGCGTCGGATCCGACTCGCGCTGTTTCTGCAGCGCGCCGCTCAGCTTCGCGTCGTCCTTGTGCTCCGAAGTAGAGATCGCCAGCGAGTACACCGGATCCGGCGCCACCGGGAACGGCAACTGCTCCGGCGTCGCACTAGGGGAAATCGCGGCCCCCGTCGGCACGCCATCCAGTCTCCCCAATGCGACAATTTCACCTTCGCCTGCCTCGGCGACCTTCGCCAGTTCGGCTCCCGGCATCCGGTAGACGCCACCCAGCCGTGTGCCGCCGAGTGTGACGCCATCCTTGATCGTGCCGCGCCAGACGCGGGAATAGGACAGCTTGCCAGTGTGTCCGGCGTAAACCGTCTTGAACACCTGCGCCAGCGGCGGGCCGTCCGTATCGATGCCCTTGCGCGCCGCGGTGTCCGGCGCCATCGGCGTGTCGTGGCGCAACGCCTTCCACAGCCGCCGGACGCCGCCGGAATTCTCCGCCGAGCCGAGCAGCACCTGGATCACTGCGCCGGCGGCCAGGTCCTTGCGGAGGTCGTTGTAGATCTCCGCCGTGGTCGGCTTCACATCCTCCAGGACCTTCTCCAGCAAGGCATCGTCGCGATCCGCCAGCACCTCCACCAGCTTGTTCAGCGCCTCCTGCTCATCGTCCTGCATTTCGGACGGAATCTGGATCAGCTCCGATGCCTGCCCCTTGCGATACCGGTAGGCGCGCTCGCTCACCACATCGACGTAGCCGCTGACCGTTTCGCCGTGCATGATCGGCACCTGGCGCAGCACAAGCGGCGATTTCGCGTAGCCCTGCAGTGCCGCCAGCGTGTCGCCGACGCTGCCTTCCAGCGTGTCGATCTTGTTGATGAACAGCATGTGCGGGATGCCCTCGTCCGCCAGTTGCTTCAACAACGGCGCGACGGTCAGCGCGCGCGCCGGCGCCGGCTCGCACACCACCACCGCGAGGTCCGCCATCGCCAGCGCACAACTGGTCTCATAAGCGAATTCAACCGAGCCGGGGCAGTCCAGCACGGTCCATGTATCGCCGAGATAGGAGCAGTGGCCAAATCGAACCTCGGTGGTCGCCGGACGGTTGCGCGGATCGGCCGGCCGCTTGACCGGCGCTCCGGCAGCTTCCATCAGCGCCTCGAACAGCGTGGACTTGCCACTGCTGTAAGGCCCGACCAGCGCCACCGAGCGGGGACTTCTGCCGTTCTGTGTTCCTGACATGCGGGCGCCCTCCCATGAGCTTGCGGGGCCCCGATCCTAGCGAAGTTTTTGTGACAGGCGAGTCTGGGTTCAGTCCGGCGACGGGCCCTGATCGCTGCCGGCGAAGCCCTTCACGTGCGAGTCGAGCTTGTCCAGCGCCCTCAGCAGCGCGTTCCACTCTGCCCGGCTCATGCCCTCGGCAAGCTGTCCTTCGAGCTCGCAGGCCAGCGGCACCATGCCATCATAGACAGTGGTTCCGCGGCGCGTCAGACGCAGCAGCCTGCCGCGGCCGTCCTCGGGGTCATGGGTCTGCCGCAGCAGACCGCGCGTCACCAGGCTGGCGGCAGCCCGGCTCACTTTCACCTTGTCCATTGCCGTCCACTCGCCGACCGAGCTCGGCGACAGCGTGCCGAAGCGACCGACGATCGCCAGCACGCGCCATTCCGGAATGCTCAGTCCATACGTCTCCGAGTAGCGGCGGGCGAATATGCGCGAGACACGGTTGGCGGCAACCGACAGCCGGTATGGCAAAAAATCCTCCAGTCTGAACGCCGCGCCATTTGCCGCCGGTTTTGCCCGCGGCGACCTCCCTGGTCTTGCTTTCATTTGTTATGATACTCCCAGCCAAGTCGCGGCAGGTATATCGCGCTGGGCGGTTGCACGCCAGATCAGGATGTTCGCGCGTCCAGACTGTCGAGCAGATGCCAGATGCGCTGCATGTAACCGTTGCGATCGTACAGTGAGTAGAGCGCGCCAGCGAGCCGGACCGGATCCCCCGAATAGTACCGTTCGTACAGCTGCTGTCTGCCGGCAAACGAGGATACGGCGGCATCGAACGCGAGGCGGAACAGCTTGATGCGCGACCGCGAATCGGCATTCGCCGCCTGGAAATAGCGCTCCACATCGGGCCACACAGCGCTTCCTGTCTCCGCGTAGGATGGCACCGATACCAGCCCGCCGGCACCGAGCGTCTGGATGATCTCGCAGGCGCGGACGAACATCTTGGGGAACATCATCCGTACGGTCCACAGCGGCATGGCCGCTGGTGTCGTCACGCCCTGCGCGTTCGGCGCCGCATCGGCCTCCGACGCGCGCAGGCAAGCGCGGCAGAATTCGCTGAACTGGATCAGCTCGGCCAGCATGTTCTGGACATGCAGGTGCTGATCGATGTTGGTGGACTTCGCGATGGCGAAACCCAGCGCCATCATGAACTCGGACTTGGCCAGGTTCTTCGTGGTGAACTGGTGCATCACCTGCGGCATCGCGCCGGTGCGGTCATACAGACCGTTGCACATCTCCGCGTCGCGGTGGATGAACACCCGCTCCCACGGCACCAGTACGTTGTCGAACACGACCATGCCGTCGGTCTCGTCCAGCCGCGACGACAGCGGGTAGTCCATCGGCGAGGCGGCCTCGAGATGGATCACGGACGGACGGCAGATAAAGCGAAGCCCGCTGGTCGCGACCGGGATGCAGAACCCGAATGCATAAGGTTCGGCTTCCGGCGTGTTCGCCAGATAGGTGGACGGCATCACCCAGATGTCATTGGCATAGGCGCACAACGTGGAGACCATGCGAGCGCCGGTCACCACGATGCCGGCATCGGTTTCCTTCACGACCTTGGCGGCGAGGTCCTTCTGTTGCTGTTCCACCGGGCGCGAGCGATCGACCTGCGGGTTGACCAGCGTGTGGGTCATCACGATGTCGTTCTCGCGCGCGTACAGGTAGTAGTTCCACATGTTGTCGGCGAACCTGCCGAACGCCTGGTGTGCCGAGGCGAAGCCGGTCAGCGTGATGTTGAGGAAGTCGGGGCTGCGGCCGAACATGCCGCAGGTCGCGTCCATCCAGGACTTCACCATCTCGCGCCGGCGAATCAGGTCGTCGATCGATCGCGGCTGGATGAATGACAGCCCGACCCGTTCGCCGCTGTCGGGCGACGGATAGGTCATGCGCTCCAGCAGCGCCGGCTCGTGCTGCATATCGTAGAGCGCCGCCAGGCTGTGCGCGGCGGCGGCAAACCGGCGGTCGGCGACGAGGTCGGTGACCCGTTCGCCATCGATCCAGATCTGCCGATCGTCGCGCAGCGACTCGAGGAAGGCGCGACCGGTGCGAATGGGCATGGCCTTACGCCGGTTCCAGCGCCAACAGCCCGTAACCCGTGATCATCGGGGCGTGGTAGGTCCGTCCCACCCGCTTCACGCTCGGTCCCAGTGCCGAACGCATCGGCAGCCAGTTGATCATCTCGATGCCTTCGGTGCCGCCACGCTGCATGTACTCGCGGTGCGACAGGGCCGCGAGCGGCTCGGGATCGGCCTCCAGGCGGTCGAGGAACTCGTTGTCCCAGTCCGGATCGGTGAAGCCGAACCGCGTGCCCTGCAACTGATGCGACAGGCCGCCGGTGCCCATCACCACCACGCGCACGTCTTTGGGATAGCTCTCCACCGCGCGCCGGAATGCCAGTCCGAGCTTGTACAGGCGTCGCGCGGTGGGCACCGGATGCTGGATGACGTTCACCGCGAACGGCACGATCGGCACCGGCCAGCGCGTGTCGGTCAACATCGGCATGAACGACAGCACGCCGTGATCCACCGACATCTCCTGGCAGATCGTGGGGTCGAACTCGTCCTCCACCAGGCTGCGCGCCAGATGCCAGGAAAACTCGGGATCGCCGCGCATGTCCGGCAGATCGCGCTTGCCCCAGCCTTCGTCCGCCTGCGGGTAGAACTCGCTCGCACCGAGCGCGAATGTGGGATAGGCGTCGAAGAAGAACTGGTTGCCGTGATCGTTGTAAACCACGATGAACAGGTCGGGCCGCAGTCCTTCCAGCCAGGCGCGCACCGGCACATAGCCGTCGAACAATGGCGCCCACGTCGGATCCTTCTGCTGTCCCTTGTCGTACACCGGCGCAAACGACGGCGCGTGCGACGAGCCGACGCCACCCACGATGCGTCCCATGATCAACGCCCTTTCCGCTGCGCCATGAACTGCTCCAATGTCAGGCCGGCGGTGTGCGCGCCGACCTCGTACAGCCCGATGCCCAGTGCACCGGCGATCTTGATGATCAGGTAGATGTTGCCGCCGGCCTCGATCATTCCCTTCCAGTCGCGCCGCCGCACCAGCTCGATCTCGGTGTCGGTCAGACCCAAGCCGCGCAGATAGCCTGGTTCGTCCGCGACGAAGGCCGCGCGGTTGGCCGGGTCCGTCAGCGACATGGCCATACGATTCAGCCTATAGCCGGCGCGCGAACGATCCCCGGTGAACACCGGCGCACCGGAAATCTCATCCAGCATGTCAGCGCCTCCACTATTTCAGGTGGCGATCCCACAGGGCGAAGATCTTCGACCAGGTGGTCTCAGCCGCCAGCGTGTCGTACACCGCCCGTTCGGGAAAGCAGAAGCCATGGTGCGTACCCGGGAAGGTTTCCACCGTCGCCTTCACGTCGGTCCTGTTCAGTGCCGCCTTCAAATCGGGGATGACGTTGGCTGGCACCGACTGATCATGTTCGGCGAACGCGTAGTAGAGCTCGCCCTTGATCTTGCTCAGCGACAGGTGCGGCGAGTCCTCCTTGTCGGTGACGATCGCCACGCCATACAGCGAAGCCGCGGCGGCGACGCGGTGCGGGAAGGCCGCGGCGACCGAGGTGATGTAGCGTCCGCTCATGCAATGCCCGACGCACCCGACCGGTCCCGGCTTTACCCGGTCATTCGCATCGAACCACGCCAGCATCGCCGCGGTGTCGTCGTTCACATACGGAATGGTCAGGCTGTTCATCGACGCGCGGATCACACCCGACATGCCTTCGTCGCGCCGTGGAATGTCGAAGCGCACCGTGCCCAGGCGGTAGTACATGTCCGGCAGCAGGCAGACATAGCCATGCTTGGCGATCCGCCGCGCCATATTGCGCAGTTCCTCGCGGATGCCGGGCGCGTCCATGTAGAAAACGATGCCGGGAAACTGCCCTTCGCCTTCCGGCGCTGCCATGAAGGTCGGCATCCGCCCGTGCCTGGTGGTGACGATGACTTCGCTTTCGATCATCCGGGCGCCTCCCTTGCGCGCAAGGCCGATAGTGTCGCGCCACTGGCCAGACGGCGCAACCGCGCGGCATACTGCCCAGCCGATTATGGAGGAGAAGCGCCAAATGGCTGAGCGGACCGACGGCAACGCCAACCCCTACCTCGCCCTCGGCGTGCGCCCCTTCATCAACTGCTGCAGCGTTCGCACCATGCACGGCGGCAGCCTGATGCTGCCGCGCGTGCGCGCCGCGGTGGACGCGGCGTCGCGCCAGTTCGTCAACCTGGACGAGCTGATGGAAGCGGCGGGCAGGCGGCTTGCCGAACTGACCGGGGCGGAGTGGGGCATCGTCACCTGCGGCAGCGCCGCCGCGGTCGCCCTGGCCTCCGCCGCCTGCATCGCCGGCAACGACCCGGTGCGCATGCTGCGTCTGCCGTTCACCGACGGCTGGGTGAACCGCGTGATCCTGCCGAAGAACCAGCGCTTCGCCTACGACCAGGCGATCCGCATGGTCGGCGCGCACATCGTGGAGATCGATTCCGCCACCGATCTGGAAGCCGCGCTGCGCGAACCGGTGGCAATGGTGGCGATCCTCGGCACCAATGAGGAGTTCTCCAAAATCCGCCTGGAGGAAATCGTCGCGCGCGTGAAGCCGCTGGGGATTCCGATCCTGGTCGATGCGGCATCGGAGCACCTGCAACGGCCAAGCCCGTGGCTGGTGCGCGGCGCGGACATGGTGATCTACAGCGGCGGCAAGTTCCTGCGCGGACCACAGACCAGCGGCCTGCTGCTGGGCAACAAGAATCTGGTGCAGGCCGCCTGGCGCAACGCCTCGCCGCACCAGGCATTCGGCCGGCCAATGAAGGTGTCGAAGGAAGACGTGATCGGCGTGCTCGCCGCGGTCGAGTACTGGCTGGAGGAACGCGACGAGGCCACGGAGCTGCAACATTGGTACGACGACCTGGAGCAGATCGCCCGTCGCGTCGCCACTGTCCCCGGCGTCGGCAGCGAGGTGATCGAGCCGAAGAGCGTGGTGCGCGTACCGGTGCTGCGCGTGAACTGGGACGGCATCGCTCTCGATGGCATGGGCCTGCGTCAGCGCCTGCTCGATGGCACGCCGCGCGTCATGATCGACGACACGGCCGCCACCGCCAACTCGGTCGCCATCGACCCATTCCAGTTCCAGCCCGGCGAGGCGGCCCAGGTCGGCCAGGCGATCGCCGATGCGCTGACGGCGGCGCACAACCTGCAGCCCGCCACCGAGGCCCCGGCCCAGGCGGACATCTCCGGCACCTGGGACGTGCGCGTGCAGTTCCTGCATGGCGAGCGCAAGCATCGGTTGAAGCTGCAGCAGCAGGGCAGCCAGCTCAGCGGCAGCCAGCAATCCGAGCAGTTCGAAAGCAATGTCATCGGCAAGCTCGCCGCGCACCGCGTGCACATGCAGTTCGAGACACGGCACGAGGGCAGTGCCATCGCGTATCGCTTCGAGGGCACCGTCGGAAATGGCAGGATGGAGGGAGACGTGTTCCTGGGCAGCGCCACCGACCATCACCGTGGCCCGGTCAATCTCAGTCAGTTCGGCAAAGGACAATGGGAGGCAAAGCGCACATGAACGATCACGCTGCAACCGCCGATGTGCTGCTGGAATCCGACCGGCGGCATCTGATCCACCCGCTGCATCATCCGAAGGACAGCGCTGCGGCGCATATCTTCGTCGAAGGTCACGGCGCGATGCTGCGCACTGCCGATGGCACCGAGTACATCGACGGGCTTTCGGCGCTGTGGAACGTCAACGCCGGCCATGGCCGCAAGGAACTGGCCGATGCGGCGGCGGCGCAGATGGCGAAGCTTGCCTATGCGTCCGCCTATGCGGGCTTCACCAACGAGCCGGCCATCCGCCTGGCCGAGCGCATCGTCGAGCTGTGCTACGACAACATGGCTGCGGCGTATTTCACCACTGGCGGCGCGGAATCGAACGAAAGCGCTTTCAAGATCGCCCGCTACTACTGGAAGCGAATGGGCAAGCCGAACAAGGTGAAGATCATCTCGCGCCAGTATGGCTACCACGGTGTCACCCTGGCGGCCATGAGCGCCACCAGCCTGCCCGGGTACCACAAGATGTTCGGCCCCTTGGTGCCGGAATTCCTGCAGGTGGCGCCGCCCTATCCGTATCGTTGGCCAGGCAACGGCGACGCCGGAATCGAGGCCGCCGATGCGGTGGAAGCGGCGATCGAGCAGCAGGGCGAGGACACCATCGCCGCGGTGATCTGCGAACCGGTGATGGGTGCCGGCGGCGTCATCGTGCCGCCGGCGACCTATTTCCCGCGTCTGCGGCAGATCTGCGATAAGCACAACGTGCTGCTGATCGCCGACGAGGTGATCACCGGCTTCGGCCGCACCGGCCGCTGGTTCGCGCTGGGCCATTGGGGCGTGCAGCCGGACCTGATGTCGTTCGCCAAGGGCGTGACCAGCGGTTATCTGCCTCTTGGCGGCGTTGTGGTGTCGAAGCGGGTGCATCAGGTGATCGAGGAAGCGCCGCTCGACGAGCGCTTCATGCACGCGGCGACGTATTCCGGACATCCGGTGTGCTGCGCCGTCGGGTTGCGCAACGTCGAGATCATCGAGCAGGAGGGTCTGCCGCAACGCGCCGCGGCCATGGGCAGGAAGCTGCTGGCCGGCCTGGAAACGCTGCGCAGCCTGCCGGTGGTCGGCGACGTGCGCGGACTTGGCATGATGTGCGGCGTCGAACTGGTCGAGGATCAGGCCACCCGGAAGCCGGCGATCGGGCTTGGCGGACGTGTGGTGGCCGAAGCGATGAAGCGCGGCCTGATCATCCGGGTCAGGGGTGGTGGCGGTACGCCGGTCAGCGGCGGCTCGCTGTGCATCGCCCCGCCGCTGATGACGCCGGAGGCAACACTGGATCGCATCGTCGGCATTCTGGGCGAGGCGATTCCAGCCGCGATGTAGGCCAAGGGCAGAACGCCGCGTCATGGCGTGCGCGGCGTGCCTGGCGCCCATGCCCGCGGCTTTTTCTCGCGAAATCCGCGGTCCCGTGTCGGATTGCCAAAGCCTCGTTCGTCCTGGGGCATGGAGCGACAATTCATGGAAGCCAAGGCCATGGCGCAACGAGCTGGAACCGCGGAATCCGAGATCGAGGCGCTCATCGGGGCTTGGGCGGATGCCGTCCGGCGGCATGACCTGCCGGCCATACTCGCGCATCACAGCGACGACATCGTGATGTTCGACGTGCCGCCGCCGATGCAGTCGCGCGGGATGGCGGAATACAGGAAGACCTGGGATCTGTTCTTCGCCTATCACCAACCCGGGCAGGCTTTTGACGTCGAAGAGCTACAAATATGTGCCGGCGACACCGTCGCCTTTGCGGTTGCCATCATGCGTTGCGGGTCGGCTACGGCCAGCGGCCCGCCCGTGCCAGGCGGTTTCCAGTTCCGGCTGACCGTCGGCTTTTGCAAGGTCGACGGCAGTTGGCGCATCCAGCACGAGCACCATTCGGTGCCGGCAGCAGACTGAGAGCCAAACGTTCTGCCGCGTCGTTCAGGCCAATTCGAAAGGATCACCGAACATGCCCCACACCGTGCGCTTGCACCGCGTCTTGGCGACCAGCCCGGAGAAAGTCTATCGCGCGTTCCTCGAGGCGGACGCGCTCGCCAAGTGGCTCCCGCCCAACGGCTTTGCCTGCACCGTGCATCATCTGGAACCGAAGGTCGGCG
>DATBKQ010000676.1:0-6472 GCA_036555825.1 Acetobacteraceae bacterium
CCACCCCTCGCTGCCGCAGCCACTCCTCCGCTGCCTGCACCATTTGCCGCCCAATTCCGCGGGCACGCGCATACGGGGCAGCGGCGACGTAGTAGAGCCAGCCCCGGTGACCATCATGCCCCACCATGACGCTGCCGCTGATGCGCCCGGTCGCGTCCTCACCCACCAGCACGTCCGAGCACGCGCCAGCCCTGGCGAACCGGAAATCGGCGGCAGGATCGTTGTAGCTCGCGACCAGATCGCAGGCACGCCACAGCGCGACAACACTCGCTTCGTCTTCCGGCACAGCGTGTCTGATGGTCAGCCGCATGACCAGGTGCTCCGCGCGATTGCCGATGATACTCGATGCGCAGATTGAACCTGGCGCGCTGATCAAGCCAGTGCGGAACCCGTACCCGTCGATGTGGTTACAGGACATCTCCGCCGCGCAAAGAACCCAGCCGCAATGCGAACCCTGCTGCCGATCCTGGCCATGCTCGCCCTCGGCCTGGGCGCATGCCACCGGGAAGGGCCAGCCGAACGCGCCGGTCGCAGCCTCGACAACGCCGGTCAGCGTATCGGCGATACGCTCGATCCACCGCAGGGTCCGGCGCAGAGCGCGGGGCGGAAGATCGACCGGGCACTTGGTGACTGACGCTCCGCGCGCCACGCAACCACCACCGATGCGTTCCGTTTGGAACTCGCCACCCGCGGCAAACGTTCCGGCGACACCGCAGAAGAACGGGAGCAATCATGGCAGACGAAAAAATGAAATCCGAGGACACGGTTCCGCAGGCCGACAAGCAGGCGCAAACCAACATCGCCCAGCACGAGGGCCAGGAGGGAGCGCAGGCTCGCGTGATCAATCAGCAAGAGGCGGAAAAGCGCAAGAAGGACTGATCGCGACCATCCCTGCCGGCCACCCCGGCAGGGATCATCCCGCTCGCGGCAGCCGGGCTCGCTCCGGGGTCTGCTCCAGATTAGTATCCGATCGCGGAAGAGCGCGGGTCGCGTGCGACGCACGATCCGCCGCGAGAATCGGATACTCGAACCAAAGGAGCGACGTGCCGACTTTCACTGAACGTCGGCACCGGCGTAGCGGGTGATGAAGACTTTGCTGATCGTCTATCACTCGCTGACCGGCGGCACGCGCCAGATGGCGCTGGCCGCCCTGAGAGGCGCGCAGGGTGAGCCGGAGATCGAAGCGCGGCTGCTGATGGCGGCGGAGGCCGGTGGCGCGGACATGTTGGCCGCCGATGGGTACCTCTTCGCCAGCCCGGAAAATCTCGCGGCACTGGCCGGGCGAATGAAGGATTTTTTCGACCGCAGCTATTACGCCGTGCTGGACCGGATCAACGGGCGTCCCTACGCGACGATGATCTGCGCCGGCAGCGACGGCGAGAACGCGGCGCGGCAGATCGCCCGCATTGCCACCGGCTGGCGGCTTCGCGCCGTCGCCGAGCCGCTGATCGTATGCACGCATGCCCAGACACCCGAGGCTATCCTGGCGCCCAAACAGATTGGCGCGGCCGACCTCGGCCGCTGCGCCGAATTGGGGGCAGCGATCGCCGCCGGACTGGCGGCAGGCATCTTCTGATAGGATTGGCGGCGGGAGAATAAACCACCGTGACGGACATCGCTCTCGCCCGCGTTGTTCATGTGCTGGCCGTCGTCCTCTGGATCGGCGGCGTCGGGATGGTCACCACGGTCCTGCTTCCGGCCATCGGGCGAGCCTATCCGGCGGCGCAACGCTTTGCCGCGTTCCACACGTTGGAAGCGCGCTTCGCGAAGCAGGCGAGGGTCACGACCGCGGTTGCGGGTGCCAGCGGCTTCTACATGGCATGGCGCCTCGACGCCTGGAGCCGTTTCCAATCGGCCGGGTTCTGGTGGATGCACGCGATGGTCATCACCTGGCTGCTGTTCACGGCGATGCTGTTCGTCATCGAGCCGTTGTTCCTGGAAGCGGCGCTGGCGCGGCGTGCCGCGGCGGCCCCCGACCAGACCTGGCGGCTGATCGAGTGGCTGCATTGGTTCCTGTTGGGCCTGGGCCTGCTGACCATCGCCGGGGCGGTCGCCGGCAGTCAGGGCCTCAATCTGTTCTCCTGGTGACCGCTCAGGCTGGTTAAGCCCGGCCGCCGACCCGCGGACCAAGCCGCGGCTCTCCGCATGCCTGATACCTACATATTGCGGTTGTCGCATAGCCCGCGCCACAAATATTGTATTCGCACGCGCAAGCCGCCGCTTGCCGAACGAGAGGACGCCTCGCATGGACCGTGCGCCGCCTGGCGCAAGCTTTGGCGAAACACCGCTGCCCCCGCGGCGGCTGGACCCTGGCATGGGCCTCGCCGTTGCCCGCCGCACCATCTTCCGGCCGGACGATCGGGAATGCTTCGGCCGGGTGGCGGATCGCGTGGCCGCCGGCAACATGGCGCTGCTCCGGCGGCCGCTCGACGCCTGCGAACGGGCCGAGCAGGCCAGGCTGCGCAACGCCATCGCCACCGGCGCGCTCCTCACCGCGGGACGGCACCTGCAGCACGGCGATGTCGCCCAGCCCGACCGCAATATGGAACTGTTCACCAACTGCGCGAGCGCGCTGGCGAGTTTCGCGAAATTCTATCTGCTGTTGAACGGCAGCGGCGTCGGCCGGTCCTATGACGATGAACTGGTCGCGGTGGATTGGGCGCACGCGCCCACCGTGCGGCTGCGGCTCGATCCCGGACATCCGGACTTTCCGCACACGCGCGCCGACATCGTCCGCGTCGGCATCGAATTCGGCTTGCTCCCGTTCGGCACCGACGCCGACGGCATCGCCGCCGAACACGAGTCGGAGTTGCGGGCCTGGATCGCCGCCAGGCTGTGCGCGGACCCCACCCGCCTGCCGGCGGCAACCGTATGCCACCGCGTCGGCGACAGCCGGGAAGGCTGGGCAAAGGCGGTGGAGTTGCTTGAAAGCATGGCCTTCGCCCGCCGCGGCTCGGACACGCTGCTGCTTGACTTCTCCGATGTCCGGCCGCGGGGCGCGCCCATCCGCGGCATGCAGGGCCGTCCTGCCTCGGGGCCGCTCTCGTTGATGCGCGCCTTCGTCAACATTGCCGACCAGGTCATCGCTCCGGCCCGCGCGCGGGACCCGGAGAGCGGCATCCTGCAACCCTGGGAGCAGGCGATGCTGGTCGACCATTACCTGTCCATGGAGGTGCAGGTCGGCGGCGCGCGCCGCGCCGCGCGCATGGCGACCAAGTCCTGGCGCGACCCCGGCATCTTCCGCTTCATCCACGCCAAGCAGGACGGCGGACTGTGGACTGCCAACCACTCGGTCATGGTGGACCGCGAATTCTGGCAATGTCTGCGCGATGACGCCGCGAACCACGACCCTGTGCTGGTCCAGCACGCGCGTAGCGTATTCGAGGCGGCAACTCGCTGCAGCTATAGCAACGGTGAACCCGGTTTCATCAATGGCGATCTGCTCGAGGATTACCGGACCGGCGAGGCCTGGCGGAAGCCGGTGCATCGTGACGGCCGCGACTTCCGTTCCAGCCGCTACCAGGTCGAGCATGCGACGCCACTCCTGGCGGACCTCGCGCGTCGCGCGGCAGCGACGCGCTTTCCCGCCACCACCAACCCGTGCGGCGAGATCGTGCTGCACGTCACCGGCGGATATTGCGTGATCGCGGATTTCGCGCCGCTGCTGGCCTGTCCGGTGGAGCCTGAATCGCTGACTGCCGGCTGCGTGCCCGATCCGGTCGCGGCGACGTGGGATGCGCGCGTCGAGGACAGCGTGCGCCTGGGCGTGCGCTTCCTGATGCGCGCCAATCTGATGGACGCGCTGTACGGCGACGAGGTGCGGCGAACCAACCGCATGGGCATCGGCCCGACCGGCCTGCACGAATGGGCCTGGTTGCGCTACGGCCTGACCTTCCACGATCTGCTCGATGAGCAGCGCAGTGCGCGCTTCTGGGCGATGCTCGAACATCTGTCCGCCGTCGCGAAGCAGGAAGGCGCGCGGTACGCCGCCGAGTTGGGCCGGCCGGTGCCATTCACCGTGACCACCGTGAAGCCGGCGGGCACCACCTCGAAGCTGTTCGGCCTCTCCGAGGGGGCGCATCTTCCGGCGCGTCGCCAGTACCTGCGCTGGGTGCAGTTCAAGGCGACCCGGCAGACCGCCGGTGCATGGAGCGATGACAGCGATCCCTTGGTGTCTGCCTACCAGGCCCGCGGCTATCCCGTACGGACGCTGCGAACCTTTCCAGGAATGTCGATCGTCGGCTTTCCGACCCTCCCGCGGATCCAGCGCCTGGCGATCGGCGGGAAGCTCACGACCGCGCCGGAGGCAACCCCGGCGCAGCACTACGCCTGGCTACAGTTGCTGGAGCGCTTCTGGCTTGGCGCGCGACAGGGCAACCAGGTTTCGTACACGCTGAAGGTCCACACGGATCGCCATGGCCTCGAGGACTACCGCGCGCTGGTACGTCAGCATCAGCCCAAGGTGCGTTGCTGCTCCATTCTTCCCGTTCGGTCCGACGATGCACTCGGCTACGAGTATCTGCCCGAGGAGGAGATTCCACTCGGCGACTTTCTGCGGCTCGCCTCGCGGATCGCCGATGCGGGCCTGCACGAAGCCGTCGATGCCGCACACTTGGCCTGCACATCGGGCGTCTGCCCCCTCTGACGCCACGCGGAGCAAACGATTTATTAATCTCCAGCCGTTCTGGTACCCACCTTGATCTAGATCAAGGTGGCCTGGTTCCAGCCATATTAGGTGTACCCCAATTATACCATTGGGCCGGAGGAAACGTGATGGCGCAGCCGCCCACCGCAACCGGCGGAGAAAATCCGCCCGATGCCGATATCGAGCGGGTCCCGCCGCTGCAACGCGTGCTCGATAATCCGTTCCTGCTGCTGTTTCTCGGCGTCACCATTCCCACGGTGTTCTATCTGATCTGGGGGATCATGGAGATCGCCCAGATTCCCATCGCACCCTGACCGTCACGCAGGAACGAGAGGATCAGCCATGGCGATCCATCCGCCCGAACAGCGCATCTGGTGGCGCGAGCCAGTCGAGCCAATGGAGATCGTCTGGGTCGCCGTCGCGTTCACCTGGGGCCTGGTGATGTTCTTCACCATGATCGCCTGGCACCTGTACGGTCAGCAGAACCTGGCGAACGAGGCGTACCGCGTTCAGCCGGACGCCTTTGTGGCCAAGGTCGAAGCCGCGGCCGACAAATACAAGGTCCGCGAGGAGGGAGACACCGGCGTGCCGGTCGTGCATCCCCCCGCCGGCGGCGACGTCTATCTACTCGGCCGCACCTGGCAGTGGTGGCCGGTCCTGGAACTGGAAAAAGGCCAGAACTACCGGCTGCATCTCTCCGCCGCCGAATTCCAGCACGGCTTCTCGCTGCAGCCGCTCAACATCAATATCCAGGTGCATCCCGGCTACGAAATGGTGCTGAACGTCAGGCCCACCGAGGCAGGCGCATTCGGGCTCATATGCAACGAATTCTGCGGCATCGGACACCACACCATGACCGGCAAGGTTTATGTGGTCGACCATCAGGCAGGGGGGTGATATGAGCCAGGTCCTCAACGGTGGCCGCGTTGCCGTCCGCCCCGCCGCGATCTTTCGCACCTGCCCGATAACCGGGCTCAGAGTGGAGGCGCAGGCCGAGCGGCTGATCCGCGCCAATGCGGTTGCCGGCGTGCTGTTCCTGGCTCTGGGGGGCCTGTTCGGCCTGCTGGTGGCACTCACCCGCTGGCCCGCCGTCCACCTTCTGCCGGCGGAGTGGTTCTACCTCGTGCTGACCGGACACGGCGCCAACGTGCTGTTGTTCTGGATCATCTTCTTCGAGATCGCGGTGCTGTATTTCGCCTCGGCAACGCTGCTCAATTGCCGCATCGCGTCGCCCCGCACCGCGTGGTTCGGATTCGCACTGATGGTTATCGGGGCGATCATGACCAATGCCGCGGTCCTGCAAGGCGATTCGACGGTGATGTTCACCTCGTATCCGCCGATGCAGGCCCAGCCGCACTTCTACCTTGGCCTGATATTGTTCGCCGTCGGCGCACTGATCGGCTGCATGATCTTCTTCGCGACTCTGGTCATCGCGCGCGAGGAACGCACCTACGAGGGATCGATCCCCCTGGTCACGTTCGGCGCGCTGACCGCCGCCATCATCGCCGTGTTCACCATCGCTTCCGGCGCGATCATCCTGGTGCCCACCTTCTTCTGGTCGGTCGGCCTGATCAGCCACATCGACCCGCTGATGTACAAGCTGGTCTGGTGGGGGATGGGCCACTCCTCGCAACAGATCAATGTGTCGGCCCATGTTGCGGTGTGGTACCTGATCATCGCCATCGTGCTCGGCGCCAAGCCGCTGTCGGAAAAGGTCAGCCGCTTCGCCTTCCTACTGTACATTCTGTTTCTGCAGCTCGCCTCCGCTCACCACCTGCTGGTCGAGCCGGGCGTGAGCTCCGAGTGGAAGATCTTCAACACCAGCTA
>DATBKQ010000677.1:0-4865 GCA_036555825.1 Acetobacteraceae bacterium
AGGCGCCGGTGGATGGCCTGCATCTGCTGCAGGAATACATCCGGGCTCCGCGGCCGTTCATCACCCGTGCCGAATTCGTCGGGGGGCGTTTCCTGTATGCCGTGGAGGTCGACACCAGCGACGGCTTCGAACTCTGCCCGGCCGATGCCTGTGCCGTGGACGAGGCCAACTGTCCGGCCGGCGAGGCGCCACGGGACAAGTTCACCATCACTGATGGCATTCCGGGTGCGCTGCGAACACGGCTGGAACGCTTTCTCGCGGCGGCAGGGATCGAGGTCGCGGGGATCGAGTTCATCGCCGGTACCGACGGCCGCACGCTGGTCTACGACGTGAACACCAATACGAACTACAATCCGGACGCGGAAGCCCGATCAGGGCGGACCGGCACCAGCCGGTCAGGTCCTGGAGCAATCGCGGAATTCCTGGGTACCGAACTGCACCGTCTGCCGGCCGCCGCATAGGCGCTTCGGGCCGGCGAGCATGGTTCGCTCTGGCCCCGTTGCCTTGCCCTTGGCAATCGGCAAGAATTCCACAACTTAACCTAAAGCCTGATGAGGTCAGGTTGACGTCATCCTGCTTTAGCCTTCTCTGGTTGAGCGCGTGATTCCGCCTCTGGTCATCACGCGCCGGCGCGGGAGCGGAGCCGCCGTGTGCTGAGCAGGCCACGGATGGGCGAGACCGCACCCAAACGTTTGAGCGGGGCTATGCGTCATGTCCGGTTTGCCGATGAAGAGCACCACGGTATCGCCCGGAACACAACGGAACGGCGTCCGCCGCTCCATTGCCCCGGGCCTGTCTATCGCTGAACGAGTGGACTCGCCATGCAGCTATCTCATCGAGTCCGGCGTTCTCGCGATTTCGGTCTCGGTTGACGGAACACCGCCCACCTGCGTCGAACTGCTGGGCGCCGGCACCTTGATCGGCTTTCAGACGGCCCCGGGTCCCTACACCGCGAGTTATCGGGCGATATCCTCGGTCGAGATGTTGGAAATTCCGCCGCACCTTTTGCGGCAGGCGATGCAGCGCCATGCGGGGCTGCAAGAGGCCTATCTGCATCAATTGCGGGAGCGCGTTGCACGGACCGAGCTGGTTGCGGCCTGCAATGCGCACCATTCCCTGTCCGAGCGGTGCGCGCTGTGGCTGCTGAGGTTGCACGCGCAATTGGGCGCGCTGCTTCCGGTGACGCACGCGTTTCTCGCCACAATGCTGGGGGTGAGGAGGGCGGGGATCAGCGTGACGTTGGAGAACTTGCAGCGAGGGGGGGTGATCCGGCAACGCCGCGGCAGCATCGAGATACTCGATGCGGCGGCGCTGCGGGCGCACGCCTGCGCCTGTCCGGATGGCGCCATCGCCCCGGCCTGCGCCATCGCGGCCGAACTGATCAATGCCGATTCCGTGCACCGGGAGAGGCCGCGAGCCTGGTTGGACAAAGCGACGAGCACCCAGATTCCCATAGCTGTTTCGGGAGATGACGGATGGGCACGGAGGGAAGCAGCACTGCAGTTGTGCCGGAACATCGTGGCGAAGGGGCTGACGCTTCTCGAACAATGAGCGCGTCCCAAGCAAGTCCGCAGGAGGAGACGGCCGGCTTGGCCGAGCGCTTGCGCGCCGAACTCGAACAGGCACAGGTGGCAATCGAAGACATGAACGAGCGGCTGATCGAACTCGCCCGTGTCAACGAAGAACTCGCCGCGAGGCTGCGGGAAGAGGCGCGGCTGCGAGAGAAGACAGAGCTGCAGCTTTTCCAACTCCGCGCGCAAACGCCGCACGGCAAGCGAGAGGAGGCGGAAGACGCTACTCTGCGTCAGGAACTCAGCGTGGCACTCGAGGAGCTGCAGGTCATGCAGGAGGAGTTGCAGGCGGCGCACGATGCGCTGTCGGCAGCGCAACCGCCCGCGCCATAGCACGTGATGACCGAAGGCGGAATCGCCCGGAGGTCTCAATCACGCGCTCAAATAAACAAGGCTAAAGCATGATTGAGGTCAACCTGACCTCATCATGCTTTAGCGCTCATGCCGCCAATGCCGGGCTTCTTCGTCAGATGACCGGCTTGCCGCCCGTCACCGCCACGGTCGCCCCCGACACGTAGCTTGCCTCGTCCGTTGCCAGCATTACATAGACGGGCGCGAGCTCCCTGGGCTGCCCCGGACGCTGCATCGGCACCTGCTTGCCAAATTGCTTCACCTTCTCCGGCGGCATCGTCGAGGGGATCAGCGGGGTCCAGATCGGGCCGGGTGCGACGCAGTTCACCCGGATGCCCTTCTCGGCCAGAAGCTGCGCCAGTCCGCCGGTAAAGTTCTGTATGGCACCCTTGGTCGTGGCATAGGCAAGCAACTGCGGGCTCGGCGTATCGGCATTCACCGACGTGGTGTTGATGATGGCGCCGCCTTCCCGCATGTGCCGCAGCGCGGCCTTGGTCAGGTAGAACATCGCATGGATGTTGGTGCGGAATGTAGTGTCCCACTCCTCGTCGCTGATGTCCTCCGCTGCCGAGAATGACGCCTGATGGGCGGCATTGTTGACCAGCACATCGATGCGGCCGAATGCTTCCACCGCCTTCCCGACGATCGCGCGACAATGCACCGGGTCCTTGATGTCGCCCGGCACCAGCACGCACCGGCGGCCCGCGCCTTCCACCAGGCGCTGTGTCTCCCTGGCGTCCTGGTGCTCATTGTAATAGCTCACCAGAACATCCGCGCCTTCGCGCGCGAATGCCAGTGCAACCGCGCGACCGATGCCACTGTCCGCGCCGGTAATGATGGTCTTCTTGCCCGCCAGGCGCCCCGAGCCCTTGTAGCTGGTTTCCCCATGGTCGGGCTGTGGGTGCATTGCCGCGCTGCTGCCCGGCATCGGCTGGTGCTGCTCCGGCAAAGGCGGTTGGGGAAGATCGGCGCTCATCCTTGGTCTCCCGTCCTTGGTCTCAGGTGCATGGTGACGCTGCAACGGCGGCCGGCGCGCGCGGTTGCCAGCTCGCGCGCCACAAGGCAGTGGAAGCGCTGAGCCACCCGAACCGGGAATGCCGACCGGCACCAACTGAGGACGGGTCGGGTCTTGTTCTTTTGATCGGCCTCGGCAAAGATTCGAGCCTCATCGTGGACGCCGCCGAGGACCGGCTCGCGTGGCGCCACGGTCGATATGCGAGTGCGGCGGAAGTGCGCGTCCGTACGCGGAACCGGCTGTCATGATGACCGGTGGCCTTCGTCGCCGGGACCAGTGCGTTCGGCGGATGATGGGGGAGTTCGCTCGTGGGTGTGCAGTTCGTGCCAGTACTTTCGCGCCTTGCCGGACAGTACCCGACGCGGCTCCGACACCTCCCCGCGGTCGCCCTCTTGCCACTCGCGGCATTGCTGTCCGGTTGTTCAGGCGGGGTTTTGGACCCCCGCGGGCCGATCGGCGCGGCGAACAGGATGATCCTGTTCAATGCCCTGGAGATCATGCTGGCGATCGTCATTCCGACGATCGCTGCGGCGTTGATCTTCGCCTGGTGGTTTCGCGAATCGAACACCAGGGCGCGCTACCAGCCGCGCTGGGCGTATTCGGGCAGGATCGAGCTGATCGTCTGGTCGATCCCCATCCTGGTCATCTGCTTCCTGGGCGGTGTGATCTGGATTGGTGCGCATGACCTCGACCCGGCCAAGCCGATCCCGTCGCAGTTCAAGCCGCTGCATGTGCAGGTTGTTTCGCTCGACTGGAAATGGCTGTTCATCTATCCCGATCAGGGGGTGGCCAGTGTGAACCAACTGGTGGTGCCCGCGGGGACGCCGATCCACTTCGACCTGACCTCGGCCAGCGTGATGAATGTCTTCTTCGTGCCGCAGCTCGGTAGCATGATCTACACCATGAACCACATGGTGACGCAGCTCTATCTGCAGGCCGAGCATGCCGGAGACTATTACGGGCAATCGGCGCAGTTCAGCGGCGATGGCTTTCCGGACATGCACTTCACGGTGCGCGCCGTTGCGCCGGACGAATTCAGCAACTGGATTGAGCAGGCGCGGCAGGCTGGTCCTGTGTTGGACCGCACCGGCTACGCCGATCTTTCCCGGCAAAACACCGCCGCTCCGTTCACCTACAGCCAGGTCGATCCGGCGCTGTTTCGCGCCGTGGTGACCCAGCAGATTCCGCCGCAGCCTGGACCGAACGCGCAGAGCGGCGAGCAAAGAGTCCACCCCACACCGGAGCAGTGAGATGCTGGGCAAGCTGACCTGGGCGGCGATCCCGTGGAATCAGCCGATACCACTCGTCGCGGGAGCGGTGGTGCTGGTCATCCTGCTCGCCGTCATCGCCTGGGTGATCCTGCGCGGATACCTGCCGTACGTGTGGCGAGAGTGGATCACCAGCGTCGACCACAAGCGCATTGGTGTCATGTACACACTGCTCGGCATGGTCATGCTGCTGCGCGGCTTCATCGACGCGCTGATGATGCGCTCCCAGCAGGTCTTTGCCTTCCGCGCGCCGGGGTATCTGCCCCCCGGGCATTACGACCAGATCTTCTCCGCGCACGGCACGATCATGATCTTTTTCGCTGCGATGCCGTTCGTGATCGGCCTGATGAACTTCGTCGTGCCGTTGCAACTCGGCGTACGCGATGTCGCGTTCCCGACCTTGAACTCCACCAGCTTCTGGCTCACCGCGACGGGGGCGCTCCTGGTCAACATCTCGCTGGTGGTCGGCGAGTTCGCGCGCACCGGCTGGCTGCCATACCCGCCGCTGTCGGAAACCGAATACCTGCCGGGCGTGGGCGTGGACTACTATCTGTGGGCTTTGCAGATCTCCGGGATCGGCACGTTGCTGACCGGCGTCAACTTCGTCACGACCATCCTGAAGATACGCGCCCCTGGCATGAGCTACTTCAGGATGCCGAT
>DATBKQ010000678.1:0-5746 GCA_036555825.1 Acetobacteraceae bacterium
GGGGTCCATCGCCAGCACCGCCCCGGCCAGCGGCGCGAATGCGCCCGCCAGGACGCCGGGACCGCAGCCCAGGTCCAGCACCCGGCATTCGCGCGTCACCCCGGCCATTCGAGCCACGTGCTGGATCAGCCGCGGCGCATAAGCGGGACGTCCGGTAAGATAATACCGCGCTGCGGAGCGGAAGCGGCGGGATTCGAGAGGGTCGATGGCCGCCACGATCCGTTCACCTCCCGTCCGCAATGCGCCACAATCCGGTGTCAGGCTCGCCTCGATTCGCAGGACGGAGGGAGACCATGACCGTACCCCCGAAAGACATTTCGATGAAGCACACCATCGCCCTGGTCGACGACGACCGGAACATCCTCACCAGCGTTCAGATGACGCTTGAGCAGGAGGGTTTCCAGGTCCGCACCTACACCGATGGCGAGAGCGCCCTGCAGGGCCTGAATGCCCGTCCGGTGGATCTCGCCGTGCTCGACATCAAGATGCCCCGCATGGACGGGATGGAGCTGCTGCAAAAGCTGCGCCAGCGCAGCTCGATGCCGGTGATCTTCCTGACCTCGAAGGACGAGGAGGTGGACGAGCTGATGGGCCTCCGGCTCGGCGCCGATGACTACATCACCAAGCCGTTCTCGCAACGGCTGCTGATCGAGCGCATCCGTGCCCTGCTGCGCCGCAACGAAGCCAGCCGCGCGGAAGGCTCGGGCGCCACGCCCGGCGGCGTCATGATGCGAGGCGAGCTGACACTGGACGAAACCAAGCACCAGTGCACCTGGCAGGGTCAGGACATCCAGCTCACGGTGACCGAATTTTTGCTGGTCAAGGCGCTCGCGGCGCGGCCCGGCATGGTAAAGAGCCGCGACCAGCTCATCGACGCGGCATACGGCGAGAACATCTACGTCGATGACCGGACGATCGACAGCCACGTCAAGCGCATTCGCAAGAAGTTCCGCACAGTGGACGAGACGTTCAACCATATCGAGACGCTCTACGGCATCGGCTACCGCTACAAGGAGCACTGATACAAGGAGCACTGGGCGGCGGCATGCCGGACGGCAGTACCCTGACAGCGCTGGCGGCACCTGCTGTTCCCCAACAGCGGCGCTTTCGCACGCGGCGCTGGGTATCGCCGCTGCTGCGCCGCATCCTGCTGGTGAACGCGTTGCCGCTGGCGTTGCTGGTCGCGGCGCTCCTGTATCTCGATCAGTATCAGAACGGGCTGCTCGAGGCCGAGGTGGGGGCCCTGCGGGAGCAGGCACGGATCTACGCCGGCGCGCTGGGCGAGAGTGCGGTGCGGACCACCGAGCCCGACAATCCGAAGCTGGTGGCGGAGATCGCGCGGCCGCTGCTGTACCGGCTCACCGAGCCGACCCCGGGCGCGCAGGCCAAGCTGTACGCGCCGGATGGCACGGTGATCGCCGACTCTCGCATCCGCGAAGGGCCAAGCGGCGCCGTCAGCACCGAGCCGCTGCCTCCCGCCGAGCAGGATGGCGCGGTGGTCGGGGCGATCAGTTGGCTGTACGACAAGGTGCTGCGACTGCTGCCGCATGAGCGACCGATTCCACTGGTGGACATGACCCCTGGAGCCGGTGGGCTGGAGTGGCAGCCCGACGTGAAGGAGGAACTGCGGCTGAACAGTTCCGGCCAGAGCCGGGAGATGCCGCCCTATATCCGCCGCACCAAGGACAACCGGCTGCTGGTGACCGTGGCCGAACCGGTGGAACGCGACCACAAGACGGTCGGCATCATCCTGCTGACGCGCGACGCCCACGAGGTGGACACCAGCCTGTTCGCCGTGCGCATCTCCATCCTGGCGCTGTTCGGCCTGGCGCTGGCGCTGACCGTGCTGCTGTCCTGGTACCTGTCGCTCACGATCGCGCGCCCGATCCTGCGCCTGGCCGGCGCGGCGGCCGAGATGCGCGAAGGGCACGGGAGGGCCGGCAGCGTCCCCGCCCCGCTGCTGAAGCGGCGGGACGAGGTGGGGGCACTCGCCACGGCGCTGTACGATTCGGCGCAGGCACTGTTCGCCCGCATGGACGCGATCGAGAAATTCGCCGCGGACGTGGCGCACGAAATCAAGAATCCGCTGTCATCGATCCGCAGCGCGATCGAGACGTTGCGCCGCATCCAGGATCCCGAACGGCAGAAACAGTTGCTCACCATCATCGCCCAGGACGTCACACGGCTGGACCGACTGATCAGCGATGTCAGCGACGCGTCGCGGCTGGATGCGGAACTGTCGCGCATCACCGCCGAACGGGTTGACCTGGTGCCGATGCTGCATGCGCTGCGCGAGCTCGACGAGGCGACCCGCGATGCGGAGAACGACCCGCGCCTGGTGATCGAGGCGCCGGCCAGCCTGATGGTCTGGGGGGTCGAGGATCGACTGGTGCAGGTGTTCCGCAATCTGATCGCCAACGCGCAGTCCTTCAGCCCGCCGCGCGGACGGATCATGGCGACCGCGCGCGAGGCGGGCGGTATGGCGGAAATCAGCGTCGAGGACGAAGGGCCGGGAATCCCCGAAGGCAATCTGGAGCACGTGTTCGACCGGTTCTACTCGGAGCGGCCGAAGGAGGAAAAGTTCGGCCAGCACTCCGGCCTCGGGTTGTCGATCAGCCGGCAGATCGTCGAGGCGCTGCACGGCGAGATTATTGCCGAGAACCGCAAGGGCACCGGCAACCGGGTGCTTGGCGCGCGGTTCGTGGTTCGGTTGCCGCGAGTGTAGGCTTGCCTACGGCGCCATCGAGACGCCCTGCAGCCGGATCAGCCCGTCGGGTACCTGCTGGAAGCCGCTGACCGACTTCTTCATTCCGACGATGTTCTTGCCGGTCCATAGATAGATCAGCGGCAGGTCCTTGCGTTCCTGCTCCCACACTTTGGCGTAAAACCCGCGCCGCTGATCGACCGCGGCAACCGTCCGTGCATCGTCCAGCGCCTTGTCCACTTCGGCGTTGCTGTAATGGCCATAGTTGAAAGTGCCGCCGGAGTGGAGCATCTGCCACATGTTGCCGTCCGGATCGGTGCGGCCGGACCAGCCGATAAGATAAGCCTGGAAGTCGCCGGCATAGGCCGCCTGCAAGGAGGACGCGAATTCCATCGCCTTGATCTTAACGTCGAACCCCGCCTCGCTGGCCATCGATTGGATGACCTCGCCGGCCTGCTGGATCTCGGAGCCGTTGGTGATGGTCAGCGTCACCGGCACGGGCGTCGGCACCCCCGCCTGTTTCAGCAAGGCCTTGGCCTTTGCCACGTCGCGGCCCGGTACCTTCAGGTCCTGGAAAAAGAACGGCGAACTCGGCGGGTTGGCCTGGACCGTCGGCGTATACATGCCGGCATAGACGACCTGGATCAGCGCCTCGCGGTCGAGCGCAAGCTCGAATGCCTGCCGCACCAGGGCGTTCTTGCCCAAGGCAGTGTCCTGCGCCGGGCCGTTGTCGGTGTTGATGGTGATGCCGGTGTAGGCGAGGGAGTCGTCGATCGCCGTCTTGAGTTTCGCGTCCTTCTGCACTGCCGGCACATCGGTTGGCAAAATGTACTCGACGATATCGAGCGCGCCAGCCTGGAGGTTCGCCAGCCGCACCGACGAGTTCGGGTTGGGCAGATAGACCACCTGGTCGAAGTGGATCGACCTGGCATCCCAATATCCGGGGAAGCGCTTCAGCACGATCCGGTCCTGTGCGACACGTGACTCGAAGCTGAACGGGCCGGCGCATACCGGATGCAGGCCGAACTTGTCACCTTCGGCTTCGGTTGCCTTGGGCGAGATCATGATGCCGGCGCGATCGGTAAGCTGCGCCAGCAGTTGCGACGCCGGCGCCTTCAGGTCGAGCTGCACCGTCAGTGGATCGACGACATCGATGCTGTCGATCGAATTGACCTCGCCGCGCCGCATGCTGCCCTTCGCGTTCAGGTCGCGCATCAGCTTGTATTTCACCGCCTCGGCGTTGAGCTTTTCGCCGTCCTGAAACTGCACGCCGTCGCGGATATGGATAACGAGGTGAGTCGGGTCCTTCCACTGATAGCCGGTGGCAAGTACCGGGATGATGTTCAGTTTGGCGTCGATGTCGAACAGCTTGTCGCACAGACCGGCGAACACGATGCGGCCGACGTAGGAGGATCCGAGGGTGGGATCGAGCAGATCGGGATCCTCACGCAGTCCGACATGCAGCACCCGCTCCTGTGCCGCCGCCTGGAGGTTGAGCGATGCAGCACAGATCAGGCCGAAGGCAAGACGGCGCATGGACCCCTCCCGGATTATTCGGGCCGGACTATGTGGGCGGACCCGCCCGCGGGGCAATGGCCGCAGCGGTTCGCCGTCAGGTGGCGATCGACGCGGCCCGTCGCTGAAAACACCGGTTCACCGCGCTCCGAGGGCGTAGTCCCAGCCGCTCGTTGGCGAGCGAGAGCGCGATGTCGCGCTGGCCGGCGCGGATCGCTGCCTCGGTCAGGGTCCAATCGACCACGTCGCGCTGCGCCTTGCTGCCGCCGATGCGCCACAGACCGAACCGCACCGGCAGCAGCAGGTCGACCGCCTGTGCATACGCGCGGCGATGGAATGCGATGAAGCCCTCGACCAGCGGAATGCCGACCTCGCGATAGCAGCCGGCCACCTCGGCATTGGTCGCTGCCGTCTCGCGCATCCACCCAACCCGTCGTTCGGCCGATCGCTCCTCACCGGCGCCCAGTTCAGCCATCGCCGCGTGCAGGTCGTTGAACATCAAGGTACAGCCGTCGGCGTGTCCCTCCCAATGCGGCAGCAGGTCACGCCACCGGCCCGAGACGTCGCAGCCGAGCATATCCAGACGCCACAGCAGCGCCGAGGCATTGCACAGATTCAGCGCCAACGGCCGCAGTGTGGCGAGCAATGGCCCGTCGTAGAGCGCCAGCGCCGCATCGAGTTGTCCCAACTCGAGGTGGAACAGCGACTTGTGCCACCAGATGTGTACCTGCGTGACGTTGTCAGGCGCCGACCAGAACGGTTCCCGCGCGGCCATCCAGCCCAGGCCGTCTTCCGGGCGCCCGGTCATCTCCATGACATGGGCGACGGTGTGATGCGGCCAGAAGCTGTGCGGTTCCAGTTCGGCCGCCTCGCGCGACTCATCCTCGGCGCGCGCATAATCGCCGGCTTCCTCGAGGCCGAAGCCGTGGAACGCGAGCATGGTGCCGTAGCCCGGCTGATCCTTCGACCAGAATGGCAACGCGCGCGCCGAGCGGTCACGCACCCAGCGGAAGCGTCCCTGGTAACCATCGAGCAGCGTGGCCGCCTGGTGCGCCACGAGATCGAGCGGATGGCGCATCAGCAGTGCATCCAGTTGTGCGACGGCAGCGCCGCGTGCGCCGACCAGCACCTGCTTCAGCGCCGCGAGATGGCCGCGCTCACGCTCGTTCATGTCCAGACCTGTGGCGGGTTCCATCAACAGCCGTGCCTGATCCAGCACGCTCGGATCGTTGGAGAGCGCAAACATCCAGGCGTTCGCCAGGTGCGCCATGACGAAGCCTGGCGCTGCTTCGCGCGCGGCATCGAACAGCCCTGGCGCATCGCCGTAGCCAAGGTTGAACGCGCGCACCGCCCGATCGTACGGTGCCACCGCCTCGGCGGTGGCCCCGGATAACGCCTGCCCTTGGGCATCCTTCATGACGAGTTGCTCCTTTGCATGATCAGGACGGCGTGGGCGCTTCGGGATGCAGCAACCGCCTGTCACGCAGCTCTGCCCACAACGCCGACGGGATCGGCTGGCGCACCAGC
>DATBKQ010000679.1:0-1900 GCA_036555825.1 Acetobacteraceae bacterium
ACGAGTACGCCTCTCCCAACGCAGCCCGCTTCGGTGCCGGCAGCAGTTCGACGCGTGCGAGCACCTGCGCGTAACACGCCGCGGCCTGCCGGTGCGCGCCCGCGCGCCTGGCCTCCCGGGCGGCCTGCTGGCCGTAGCTGACTACGGCGGCGTCGTCGCCGGCCTGGATGGCATGGTGCAGCACCCGGAACGGATCGGGCGCATCGCGTGCCAGCAGTGCGCGAAGAACGTCGGCGTGCAACTCGATGCGGACCGCGGCGGGCAGCGACCCGGCCACCGCCCGGCGGGCCAGTTCGTGGCGAAATGCCATCCGCTGGCCGCGCATCGTCAGCACGCCGGCCCGCTCCGCTTCGGCGATGGGAGCGAGGTCTGGTTGCAGGGTCCGCAGCACGTCAAGCTCCACGCCCGCCGGTACGACCGCCAGGCGCTCCACGGCGGTGCGCGCCTGATCGCTCAAGCGCCCGACTCGGGCGAGTACCGCATCGACGACCGTCGGCGGCACCAACTGGTCGGGGGCGGCCAGCACCTCGGTCACGAAGAACGGATTGCCGCCGGTGAGCCGGTACAACTCCGCGGCGTCGACCTCGACGTCGCGGCATAGTTGGTCAACCGCGTCAGCACTCAGGCGTTGCAGGCGCAGGCGCAGCGTCGCCGGTCCGGCGAGATCACCCAGCACCGATCGCAGCGGATGGTTTCGACCGACCGCGTCCTCGCGATAGGTCACCACCAACAGCGCGGGTAGCTCCGTCATCCGGCGACCCAGGAACCGCAAGATGTCCAGTGTTGCGCCGTCGGCCCAGTGCGCGTCGTCAACCACCAGGACGGTCGGCCCACCAGCACCGGTCAGCTCGTCCAGCACGGCGGAGAACAGACCGTCCGCGGCGACGCCCTCCATCAGCGCGCGGGCCAACGGACCGGATGAGGACCTGGCTGCATCACGCAACGGGCCGAACGTGCGCGGCGTCAGCAGGTCTTCGCAGCCTCCGGCGAGCACGCGCACCCGGTTGGGTAGTTCGGCGAGGAAGGACCGCACGACACTCGTCTTGCCGATGCCGGCTTCGCCCGAAACCAGGGCGGTGCAGCCCCGCCCTGACGCGCACTGCTCGACCGCGACAGCGAGGGCGTGTAGCTCTTCGCGGCGTTCCAGCAGATCCGGCGCCACGCGCCCGATCGTCCCACCTGCGGAGCGGCACGGTAAGTCCGCGCGGGCGCGCGCGGCAAAGCCAACGCCGCGGCAAGACCGACGACCGCAAGGCCGGCGGCCAACCACATTGCGGGAACGAATCCCGCCACGAACGCGGTGCGCGAGCCCAGGCCGCCGCGATGCGTGAACACCGAGCCGAGCACGGTGACCCCGACGACGACCGCTACCTCACGGATGGCAGCGGCGGCGCCGGACGCCTTGCCCTGCTCGTCCGCCGTCACCGAAGACAGCACCGCAGCGGCGAGCGGCGCGAAGAACAGTGCGCTGCCGGCGCCGGTCAGCACCTGCCCAGGGACCAACGCCGCATAGTGCACGTGCGGCGACGCCGTGGCCGCCAGCCAGGCCAGGCCGACGGCAACCAGCGCCAGTCCCGAGATCATCAGCGGGCGGAAGCCGAATCGGTCGCTGAGCCGCCCGCCGACCGGCGCCAGCACCATCGGCATCACGGCCATCGGCAACGTGCGCAACCCGGCCTGCACCGGCGAGGCGCCGAGGCCGATCTGCAGGAACTGCGTCACCAGGAACAACGCCCCGAACAGCGCGGCGTACATCATCAGGGCCGCCGCACCGGCCACGGCGAACACGCGGTTGCCGAAGAAGCGCAGCGGGAGCATCGGCGTCGGGGCCCGGAGCTCCCATGCGACGAACCCGAACAGCGCCAGCAGCCCCACCGCCGCGGTGGCCACCTGCCCGGTG
>DATBKQ010000680.1:0-6160 GCA_036555825.1 Acetobacteraceae bacterium
GATAGCGGCGGATGGCGCCCGGCGCGTGCCGTTCCAGCACGGCGTAGCTCTCCGCCGGATCGAGCCCTTCCATGAACCGGCCGCCATGCGTGTCCAGCCGGAACGACAGCCGGCCCGCCGCGGCCAGATCGGGAAACCGCGCGCAGACCGCAAGCGAATCGGTGATCTCGTGACCGAAGTAATCGCACAGCACGGTCATCGGCTCGTCCGGAAATGTGTCGCGGAACATCTCCGCCGCCCGCAGCGTCGACCCGGCGTAGCCGATCAGCGAATGCGGCATCGTACCAAAGCCGCGCGGCGTGCCGAACCAGTGCGCCGTGCCATCGTTGGCATTGCCGATGAACCCCTTGGCACCCTCGCGCTTCGCCGCCTCGCTGCCGACCGACGCGGCGTATCCCATCATGTCCTGCATTTCGGCGCCGGCGCAGTGCCGCGCCTCCATCGCCAGGAAGCCGACATGCGGCAAGGCAACGCACATCTGATAGGCGTTGTGCGCCGCCACCGACACGGGTCCGATCTTCTGCAGCATGATCGTTTCCAGATCGGACAACTGCTCCAGGCTGCCGCTGAGATAGGCCAGCGGTTCGCCCGCGCCGACCCACGCGCCCTCGGCGTACATCAGCTCGATCCCGAGCCGCATGCCGCGCGTGCGCGCGACGGTTTCCAGCCAGTCCGTCATCAGCCGCGGCGCCGCGATGACCGGCCGGCGCATGAACACGGCGTAGGTCACCTGCTTGTCGCCGAACCGCGCGACGATGCGCCGCGTGCGATTGAAATAGCTGTCCGTCCGGGCGGCGATATCGGCCGCGAGATCAGACCCCTGCGCCACGCTTACTGCGCCGCGATCTGCACCATCCCGTTCGGCGCCCGCCGCTGCTTCAGCTCCTCCGCCACCAGGAACGCAAGCTCCAGCGATTGCCCGGCATTCAGCCGCGGGTCGCAGAACGTCTCGTATCGCTCGGTGAGATCGGCTTCGGTCAGCCGATGCGCGCCGCCGGTGCACTCGGTGACGTCCTGCCCCGTCATCTCCACGTGCACGCCGCCGGCCCAGGTAGCCTCGGCGGCGTGAATGTCGAAGAAGCTGCGCACCTCGGACAGGATCTGATCGAAGTCGCGCGTCTTCAGCTTGGCCATGGTGGAGACCGTATTGCCGTGCATCGGATCGCACAGCCACACCACCTTCGCCCCCTCGCGCTCCACCGCACGCAGCAGCGGCGGCAGCCGCGCCGATACCTTGTCGTGCCCCATGCGGCTGATCAACGTGACCCGCCCCGGTTCGTTCGCGGGATTCAGCCGCTCCAGGATGCGCAGCAGATCGTCGGGCTCCTGCGTCGGTCCGACCTTCATGCCCAGCGGGTTCTTCACCCCGCGCAGGAACTCGACATGCGCCCCCTCGAGCTGGCGCGTGCGATCGCCGATCCACAGGAAGTGCGCCGAACAGCCGTACCAGTCGCCGGTGGTGGAATCGATCCGGGTCAGCGCCTGCTCGTACGGCAGCAGCAGCGCCTCGTGGCTGATGTAGAAGTCGGTCTCGCGCATGTCGCGCGTGGTCGCGCTGGTCATGCCGCACGCCGCCATGAACGACAGCGTCTCATCGATCCGCTGCGCCAGGTCCTGATAGCGCGCCGCCAGCGGCGAGCGTGCCGCGAACTCCAGGTTCCAGCGATGCACTTCGTGCAGGTCGGCGTAGCCGCCGGAGGCGAACGCGCGCAGCAGGTTCAGCGTACTGGCCGACTGGAAATAGCCGAACTCCATGCGGGCCGGATCGGGAATGCGGGCCTCGGGGGAAAACTCCGGCCCGTTGATGATGTCGCCACGATACGACGGCAACGTTATGCCGCCCTGCGTCTCGGTGTCGGATGACCGCGGCTTGGCGAACTGGCCGGCCATCCGCCCCATCTTCACCACCGGCAGCGAGGCGCCGAACGTCAGTACCACCGACATCTGCAGCAGCACCCGGAACGTGTCGCGGATGATGTTGGCAGTGAAATCGGCGAAGCTCTCGGCACAGTCGCCGCCTTGCAGCACGAACGCCTTGCCCTCGGCGGCGAGCGCAAGCTGCGCCTTCAGCCGCCGCGCCTCGCCCGCAAACACCAGCGGCGGGTATCGGCCAAGGCGGGCCTCCATGGCCGCGAGCCTTTCCGCGTCCGGATAACTCGGCACCTGGCGGATCGGGCAAGTGCGCCAGGAATCGGGCGACCAGGTGCGGGCGGGCATGGTATCGGGCATGGCGGGTCTCCTCGGGACGCCTTATAGCCGACCATCGCCTGGCATTGCGAGACACCGGCCGAGGAGCGATCGCGCATATACTCCCTTGGCAGCCGCCTCAACGGGCGCACATTGATGCGGGTCCGCCGGGCAGGATACGCGATATCGATCGCTGATGCGCAGATCGCGGCGATTTGCGATGTCGCGCAGGTGCAGCATCGCGACCCGCGACGAGACGCCATTTCACCGGGCCGGCCTCACCGTCATCAACCCATGGCGCAATACATGACGCCGCTCAGGCGCTCTCAGCATAGCGATGACAGGCAACGACCCGATCCGGCTCGATCTGCCGCAAGACCGGCGCCTGTTCGCAGATCGGCATGCTGACCGGACAGCGCCCCAGGAAGCTGCAGCCGCCATGCGCGAGATGCCGCGGTGAATCCACCGCTTCATCCAGCCAGGTGCGCTCGGTGCTCACCTGCGGGATCGAGGCAATGAGCTGCTGCGTGTAGGGGTGCCTCGGCGCCTTCACCACAAGCTCGACATCGCCCGCCTCGACCAGCACCGAGCGGTACAGCACGATGATGCTGTCCGCCACCTGATAGGCGGTTGCAAGGTCATGCGTGATGTAGATGATGGAGATGCCGTGTTCCTGGTTGAGCTGGCGCAGCGACCCCAGGATCGTCGCACGCAACGACGCATCGACCATCGACACCGGCTCGTCCGCCACGATCAGGTGCGGCCGCAGCAGCAGCGCGCGCGCCACCATCACCCGCTGGCGCTGCCCGCCGCTGAGCTGGTGCGGGTAGCGGCCGAGGATCTCTTCCGGACGCAGGCCCACGGCGCGCAATGCCGCGTCGATCAGGCCGCGCGCTTCACGCCTGGTCTTCGCCAGTCTGAATTTGCGGACCGGCGTCGCCAGCACATGATCGACGCGATAGAACGGATTGTAGACGCCATACGGGTCCTGAAAGATCGCCTGGATGTCGCGCCGGAAATCGCGGCGTTGCGCGGCGGACAGGCTGTGCAGGTCCTGCCCGTGGTACAGCACCTCGCCCGACGTTGGGGTGGTAAGCCCAAGCAGCAGTCGCGCGAGCGTGGTCTTGCCGCTGCCGCTCTCGCCGACGACCGCAATGATGCGCGGCCGCCGCGTCTCGAGCACCAGCGAGAAGTCCTGCAACGCAACGATGGCATCGCGATCCAAGAGGCCGGCGCCGAAGGCCTTGGTGACGTGGCGGGCTTCCAGCAAAGCCGTCATGTATGGTTCCGGGCGCCAGCCCGGTCCCCCGTCGTCATGGCCGGACTGGATCTGGCCATCATGCGAAGTGACACGCGGCCTGCACGCCCGCGGCAATGTCCCGCAGTTCCGGCCGCTCCTCGGAGCAACGCGCCGCGGCACGCGGGCAGCGCGGATGGAAGGCACAGCCGGGTGGCAGGTCGCGCAGCAACGGGGCCAGGCCTGGTATGCCCTGCATCGTACCCTTGCGTTCCAACGACGGCAGGCTGGCAATCAGCATCTGGGTGTAGGGATGCCGCGGCGCGGTGATGATCTCACCGATCGGCGCGATCTCGACCAGCCTGCCAGCATACATCACCCCAAGCCGATCGACGAACTGTGCCATCAGCCCCATGTCGTGGCCGATCAGCACCACGGCCGCCCCGAGTTCCTGCTGCACCCGGCCCAATGTGGCCATGACCTGCCGCTGCACCACGACATCCAGCGCGCTGGTCGGTTCATCGGCGATGATCACCTTGGGCCTGAGACAGATCGCGATGGCGATGCACGCGCGCTGCTTCATCCCGCCGGACAGCTCGTGCGGATACATGCCCGCCACCTCCGGCGGCAGTCCGACATGGCCCAGCAGCTCGCGAGTGCGTGCCGCGAATTCGCGCTGCGGCAGGATGGTGCCATGATCGTTCAGAGCGTCCGCGATCTGCGCGCCGATGCGCAGCACCGGGTTCAGCGCGTTCATCGAGCCCTGCGGCACCAGCGCGATCCCGGCCAGCCGCAACCGCCGCATTGCGTCATCCGACAGCGACGACAGGTTGGTGTCGTCCAACCAGACCTCGCCGCCATCGATGTGTCCCGGTGGCCGGATCATGCGCAGGATGGCCAGTGCCATCGTGGACTTGCCAGAGCCGGATTCGCCCGCCAGGCCGAAGCGCTCGCGCGGCCGCAGGCTGAACGACACCTCGTCCACCGCGCGCACCATCCCCAGCGGATGATCGTAGCCGACGCGCAGGCCTTCGACACGCAGGACCGGCGCGTTCATGCCGATTGCCGCAGACGTGGGTTGGCGATCTCGTCGAGCCCGACCGTGAGGAAGAACAGGCCCAGGAACACGATCAGGATGATGACGATCGGGGCGAGCCACCACCACCACCATCCGTTGAGGATCGCCGCGTTGAAATTGATCCAGTAGAGCGTCATCCCCAATGTGGGGGACTCCAGCGGCCCGAGGCCAAGCACCTCCAGCCCGACCGTCGCCAGGATCGCAGCCGACACGGCGTTCACCAGCGTCGCTGCGAGATAGGGTAGCAGGTTCGGCATCATCTCGCGCAGGATGATCTCCGGACCGCTCATGCCGTTCAGCCGCGCCACCTCCACATAGCCACGCTCGCGCAAGGTCAGCACCTGCGCCCGGATGGTTCGCGTCGGATGCAGCCAGGCGAGCGAGGCGACCACCATCGCCATCTCGTTCACGGTAAGCCCGCCGCGCACCGAGACGGCGATGATGATCAGCACCAGCAGCCCGGGCACGGTCAGGCCGATATCGGCAATGCCGCGGATCACGGTATCGGTCATGCCGCGGTAATATCCGGCGATGAAGGCCAGCACGGTGCCGATGCCGACGCCCAGGAAGCCGGCGATGAAGCCGATCTTCAGCGTGAGCGGCGTGCCGGCGACCATTGCCGCCATCAGATCGCGTCCCTGGCGATCGGTGCCGAGCAGGTGGTCCCAGGACGGCGGCTGCAGCGCGCGCACCGAAAGCGGCCGCGCGAGATCGGTATCGACGGTGAGGTTGCCGATGACGATGAACAACGCCAGCAGCGACAGCAGCACGATGCCGACGGTGAGCGACACGTTGCGGCGGAGATAGCCTGGCACTACGTCCGCCGATACGAAATCCGCGGATCGAGCCACGGATACACTACGTCGAGTATCAGCGTCGCCAGGCCCAGTGCCACGATCACCGTGAACACGATGCCCTGGATCAGGAAATAGTCGTTCTCGCGGATCGCCTGGAACAGCAGCGCGCCGATGCCGGGATAGCCGAAGATCACCTCGACCAGCACCGCCCCCGACAGGATCTGTCCCAGCGCCAGCGCCAGCGCCGTGGTCTGCGGCAGGATCGCGTTGCGCAGGCAGTAGCGCAGGAAGATCGTCGGGCTTTTCAGTCCCTTCGCCTCGGCGAACGTCACGTAGTCCTCGCCCATGGTGGTGACCATCATGCCGCGCATGCCCAGCGCCCAGCCGCCGGTCGCCACCAGCACGATCGACAGCGCCGGCAGCAGTGCGTGCGATACCACATCCCACACAAAGCCGAATGACAGCGATGGCATCGCGCCGGCGGTATAGCCCCCGAAGATCGGCAGCAGCGGCACCTGAAACGCCAGCAGGTACATCAGGATCAGGCCAAGCAGGAAGAACGGGATTGCATGCAGCGCCCATAGCGGCGGCATCAGCCAGCGCATCCAGCGTGGCGCGCCGGGCCAGGCGAGCAGCGCGCCCAGCAACGTGCCGATGGCGAACGACAGCAGAGTCGTTGTGCCAAGCAGTCCCACGGTCCAAGGCACCGCCTCGGCCACCATCTGCCGCACCGTCCGGGGATAATTGGCAATCGAATAGTTGAAGTCGAGACGCGCGGTCATCTGCAAATAGGTCAGGTATTGTTGCCACAGCGGCCTATCCAGGCCGAAGCGCCGGTTGTACTCCTTCACCATGTCCTCG
>DATBKQ010000681.1:0-6636 GCA_036555825.1 Acetobacteraceae bacterium
GGCACCGAGCAGCTCAACCTGCTGATGCACAACACGCTGTATGTGCCGGGGCATTTCCACGGCACGGTGGTGGCCGGCACCACGCTCGCCTTCATGGCCGCCACCTATCTGCTGGTGCCGATCATGTTCCGCAAGGAGATCGTGTTCCCGAGGTTGGCGAGATGGCAGCCCTATCTGTTCGGCCTCGGCGCGGCGGGCATCTCGCTGTTCATGATGGGCGCCGGAACGCTGGGCGTGCCACGCCGGCACTGGGACATCACCTTCTCCGACGCGATAATTGGCTATGACTTCCCCGCGTCGGCGTTCCTGATGATGGGGCTGAACGGGCTGTCGGCGATCTTGGCCGCACTCGGCGGGGTTACCTTCATCGTAGTGATCGTGGCGTCGATCCTGTTCGGCAAACGGATTGATGAGGCTCACGGGCGCCCGGCCGTCGCGCCACCGGCCGCCGCCGTCGGTCAGTACGGCAGCGCCGGCACCATCTATCTGCCGGGCACCGCGGTGCTGGTGGGCGTCTTCTTCCTGTCGTTCGTGCTCTACTACTACGTGAACTGGAAGTACCTGATGCAGCTATGGCCGCTGCACTGAGGTGACCGAGATGCGCACCCTGGCAGCCGACATTGTTTCGGTTTTCAAGCTGCGGATCGGCGTGGCGATTACACTGACTGCGCTGGTCGGGCTGGTCGTCACCCCGGGGCCCGCGGTGCCGGCATGGAAGGCTCTGCTGCTGGCGCTCTGCGTGCTGGCTTCATCGGGCAGCGCCGGAGCATTCAACCAGATCATCGAACGCGGGCTGGATGCGCGCATGGCGCGCACGCGCGACCGGCCCTTCGTGCGCGGCGCGTTCCGTGCTGGCCCCGCCTGGTATATTGGCATCCTGCTGCTGCTGGTCTTCCCGGTGGGCGCCAGCGCGGTCTGTTTGGGCGGCTTCGCGGCGCTTTACATCTTTCTCGGCGCGTTCGTCTATGGAGTGGTCTATACAGTGTGGCTCAAGCCACGCAGCACGCTGAACATCGTGGTCGGCGGGCTTGCCGGCAGCTTCGCGGTGCTGGCCGGGTCGGCAGTGATCGACCCGTCGCCGTCCGCTCTGCCCCTGCTGTTCGCGCTGGCTCTGTTTCTGTGGACCCCACCGCACTTCTGGAGCCTGGCGATGGCCGCGCGTGCCGATTACGCGCGTGCTGGCGTACCCATGCTGCCGGTCGTGCTCGGAGATCGCACCACGGCGCGGGTGATCCTTGCCCATGCCGTGGCCCTGGTCGCGGTGTCGTTGCTGCCGGCGATGCATGGAATGGGGCCGGTTTACCTGACATTCGCGGTGAGCGGCGGCCTGTACTTCCTTTGGAAGAGTGTGCTGCTGGTCCGTGCACCGACCCGCGCGACGGCCATGGCCAACTTCCATGGCTCGCTGGTCCAGCTTGGCCTGATGCTGGCCGGCGGGTTGCTCGGCCATGCGTTCGCTCTCTGAAAGGCTGGCCGCCCACGCCAGCCGCACGGTGGCCCTGTGCGGGTTCGCGCTTGCCTGCCTGCTTGCGCCGATTGCTCCCGGACATGCGCACAGCACTCGCCCGGACCTGTTCAATGAAACGCAGGCGCTCGCCTATAGCCAGCAGGCCATCGGTCGCCTTGTCGCCGACCAGAGCTTTATTGATTCCGGCGGCAACAGCGTGCAGCTCGCCGCATTTCGCGGCCATCCGGTGGTGCTCTCGATGCTCTACACGAGCTGCACCGATATCTGCCCGCTGATCGTCGAGCATCTGGCCAACGCGGTGGACGCCGCCGATCGAGCGCTTGGCCCCGGCCGCTTCACCGTGCTCACCGTGGGATTCGACACACACGCCGACACCCCGGCACGTCTCGCCGCCTATCGCGCGGCGCACCGCATCCAGCGGCCGGACTGGCTGTTCCTGAGCGCCGGCCATGCCGAGGTGGATCGGCTTGCCGCCGACACCGGCTTCGAGTTCGCGCCGCGCGCCGGCGGCTTCGACCACCTCGCCCAGGTCACCGTCCTCGACGAGGAGGGGCGCGTCTATCGTCAGGTCTATGGCGCCGACTTCGCCGCCCCGGCTCTGGTCGAGCCGTTGAAGCAGCTTACGCTCGGTCGGCGCGAGAGCCCGCTCAGCTTCACCGGCCTCGCCAACCGCGTCCGGCTGCTGTGCACGATCTACGATCCCGCCACCGGCCGCTACCGGTTCAGCTACGCGATATTCGTCGGGCTCGCGGTCGGCGCCGCCAGCCTTGGAGCAGTGGCCGCCTCGATCGTCCGCATGTGGCGGGTCCGGCGGGCGTGAGGTACAGGAACACCGTCCGCCAGTGAGTACTCCCTATCGTCTGCTGCGTGCCGCGTTCATCCCGCTGGAGCGTGGCTTCGACCGGCTGTTCGGCCCGTCGCACAATCCGCTCAACCAGCTCGGCGCACTGGGCATCTTCTTCTTCGCGATCGTCATCGCCAGCGGCGTCCACCTGTATATCGGCTTCGATACCAGCGTCCGCGGCGCCTACAGCTCGACGGAGTGGCTCACCCACTCCGCGTGGTTCCTGTTCGGCGTGGAGCGCAGCCTGCATCGCTACGCCTCCGACGCGCTGGTGCTGGTGATGATCCTGCATCTGCTGCGCGAATTTTCCCTCGATCGGTATCGCGGCGTGCGCTGGTTCTCCTGGGCGATCGGCGTGCCGATCCTGGTGTTCGTCTATCTGTCGGGCATCACCGGCTATTGGCTGGTCTGGGACCGGCTGGCGCAGTTCATCGCGGTCGCCACCACCGAGTTCCTGGATTGGCTGCCGATCTTCGGCGAACCGATCGCGCGCAACTTCCTGACCCGCGGCAGCCTGGATGACCGGTTCTTCACCCTGCTGATGTTTCTCCACATTGCGGTGCCGCTCGCCCTGGCGTTTATGCTGTGGGTCCATCTGCAGCGGATCAGCCGCCCGCGCATCGCCCCGCCGCGCGCGATGGCGGCGGGGGCGGCGGCAATGCTGCTCGGGCTCTCCTTCGCCTTCCCCGCGACCAGCCAGGGACCCGCCGATCTTGGCAGGATCATCGGCAGGATCGGGCTCGACTGGTTCTACCTGCCGCTCTATCCCTTGATGGATCATCTGCCGCCGGGACTGCTGTGGACGCTCTGCGGCGTCGCGCTGCTGGTCCTGGGGCTGCTGCCCTGGCTGCCGCCGTTGCGCCGGCCGCCGGCCGCCGTCGTGAACCTGGACTGGTGCAATGGCTGCGGGCGCTGCGCCGAGGACTGCCCTTACGCCGCCATCACCATGGCGCCGCGCAGCGACGGTAAGCCGTTCGAGCGCCAGGCCGTGGTGAACCCTTCGCTCTGCGTCTCCTGCGGCATCTGCATGGGTGCGTGCCCGCCGTCCACGCCGTTCCGCCGCACGCCCGACCTGCCCACCGGCATCGATTTGCCGCAGCCGTCATTGCGCGAGCTGCGCGCGATGCTGCAGGCAGCCGCTCGAACCATCGAGGGAGCGCGGTCGCGTGTCCTGGTGTTCGGCTGCGCCTACGGTGCGGCCGCGCGCCAGCCTGACCTCCCTGGCATCGGGCGCGTGATGCTGCCGTGCATCGGCATGCTGCCGCCGTCGTTCATTGACCACGCACTGACCCGCGGCCTCGCCGATGGCGTTCTGCTCGCCGGCTGCGGCCAGGACGATTGCTACAATCGTTTGGGCGTGCGTTGGACCGAGCAAAGGCTGGCCGGCACGCGTGATCCAAGGTTACGCGCAAGGGTGCCGCGCGAGCGGCTGGCCACGAGCTGGACTGCACGGCACGAGGCAGCGCGCCTGGCAAAGGACATCGCCGACTTCGCCGCGCGGCTCGCGGCATTGCCCCCGGCCGCCGCGGTCACCAGGACGAGTGTGCCGGAGACGGCCGAATGAGGCGCGCAATTCGCCGGCTGGCGCAGTTTGCCTGCCTGGCCGCGATCGGCGCCTTGGTCGGCTGGTTCTCGGTCGCACCCGGCTATACCCACCGGCCCGCGGACCTGGCGGAGGTGAAGCTGAGTTTCACGCACGGAGGCATACGCGCCGACTGCCGCCGGCGCACCGCCGAGGAACTGGCGAGGCTGCCGCCGCAGATGCGGCGGCCGACCGAATGCCAACGGACCAGGCCCACCCTTCACCTGGTGTTTCGCATGGACGAGGCAACGCTGCTCGACGCCCTGCTGCCACCCAGTGGACTGTCCGGCGACGGGCCATCGCGCATCTATCGTGCGTTTCCGGTCCACGCGGGCGCGCACCGGATCAGTCTGTTCCTGCGCGATTCGGATCGTGATACCGGTTTCGACCACACGTTCGAGCGCGACATTGCGCTTGAACCCGGGCAGAACCTCGTTATCGACTTCAGCCCGACCGGCGGAGGCTTCTATCTGCGATAGCAGGCAAGAGGGTGGGACAATGTCGCTGATCCAGTGGTCCGATGCATTTCGTACGGGGTTTGCCTCGGTCGACTACGAGCATGCCCAGTTGATCGAACTGCTCAACCGACTTCATGCCGCCATCGGTCAGCAGAATGCCGCGGCAGTGGCCGACTTCCTCGGCGACCTGCATGACGCCATCGCCGCGCATTTTGCTCTGGAGGAGTCGTTGATGCACTCCCGTGGCTATGCCGGATATGCCGCGCACAAGGCCGATCATGAACGCCTGCTGGATGAGATCCGCACGATCATGGATGAGCACGATGCGAGCGAGCCAGCCGATGTGATCGAGTCACTGCGGCCGCGCCTCGCCGTGTGGTTCATGCGGCACTTCCAGACCGAGGATGCGAAGCTGCATAGTGTGCTGCAGCCCGACTGAGGCCCTATGGAGCCTGATTGACGGCGGCCACACTCAAATCCGCGCGCTACGGGCCTTGCTCGACCAGGCGCGCAAACTGCGCGAGCTGATCCGCTTCCACGTCCGACACCGCATAGTACCTGATGCCGGCGTGGCGCCACGTGACTATATTGAACCCCTGGCGTGCCTCATCATGGAACGGCTCGTCGGCTCCGGGCGATGCCCAGGCGAACAGGTTGATCACGTGCTTCGCCCGCCGGTACACCACCGCCGCGGCCGGATGCCCATCGACATAGTCCAGCCGTCCGCCGACCAGCGGAAAACCCTCCTCCTTCAGATCGCGCACCGGCGGCGACACGTCGAGGCGCGCCGACAACCACGGCTTCACCGTGTGCTGGTCGCTGGTCTGCACATCCGTCAGGTGCTCGGCCTGCATGGAACGGATATGGCTGTCGATCACATCCATCGCCTGGTCGCGCTGCCCTCCCGTCACCAGCAGCATGAGCGCGACACCGGCCAGCGCGCCCGCAAGTCCGGTGCCAGCCATACCCATTGCCGGAACGTGCAGCCAGCGACGCGGACCACTGCCCGCGAGAGCGGCCATCGGCTCCTCGCGCGGCAGCGCGGATCCGATGCGTGCCGCCAGCCCGGGCGGGGCACGGTGATAGGGAAGCTTGGTGCGGAACGCCGCCTGCATGCCACGCAACTCCTCGAGCCTGGCCGCGCAGGCATTGCAGCCGGCCACGTGATGCTGGATGCGCAGCCGCGCGATCGGCCCCAATGCGTCGTCGATCAGTGGCGACAGCAACCTGGAGGCATGCTCACACTCCATGCGCCGCCTCCGTATCGTCCTGCCGCAGCCACAGCTTCCTCAGGCTGAGCCGCGCCCGCGACAGCCGCGACATCACCGTGCCGATCGGCACCGCCGTGATCTCGGCAATCTGCTTGTAGGAAAGGTCTTCGACCTCGCGCAGCAGCAGCACCTCGCGATACTCCGCGGGCAACTGCTCCATCAGCCGGCCCAACTGCTGGCTGTCGACGCTCTCCATCAAAAGCGACTCCGGGTCGCGCGGCGGGCTGCCCCACATCGTCTCGTCGGCTTCCGCCTGATCGGCCACCGGCGTGTCGGGGACGAACACCATCCGTCCCGAGCGGTTCTCCCGCACCCAGGTCATGAAGGCATTGCGCACGATCGTCAGAAGCCACACGCGGAAATTTCCTCCCTGATAAGCGTCGAAATAGCGGTAAGCACGCAGATACGCCTCCTGCACCACGTCCTCGGCATCCGCCGTGTTGCCCGCCAGCCAGCGGGCGAGATTGTAGGCGGCGTCCAGATGCGGCAGGGCCATCAACTCGAAGCGTCGGCGACGGTCGTCCTGGGGCAAGTCGGTCATCCTGACTGCGGGCTGCCGTGGCAAAGACCCGGCACGGCCTGATCTTATTCCCCCAGAGCGTGATGACCGAAGGCGGCATCGCCGGAGGTCTGAATCGCGCGAACAAACAATCGCCGGGAATAACCCCACTGCGTCGCCGGTAGAGACGGCACACCACTGGGAGTGTCCTTCCGATGACCATTGACCCCAACCTGCAGCGCCGCGGTTTCCTGAAGTGCATGACCTGGGCGGGCACCGCCGTGGTCTGGACGGTGGCCGGCGGAGTGCCGCGCTCGCGCATGCTCGGCTCGGCCGAAGCCGCGAGCAACGAGTTCACCTTCGCCCAGATCAGCGACAGCCATCTCGGCTTCGACAAGCCGGTCAATCAGGATGTGACGGCCACGCTGAAAGAGGCCCTGGACGACGTCGGCAAGCTGCCGCAGAGGCCGGCGTTCATGATCCATACCGGCGACATCACCCATCTGTCGAAGCC
>DATBKQ010000682.1:0-5377 GCA_036555825.1 Acetobacteraceae bacterium
CTTTGTGCTGGAGAAGTTCTTCCGCAGCCTGTTCGGCACCCCGGTGGTTGCCGCCATGTTCCTGATGGTCAACGCGCTGCTGCTGCTGGGCGGCGAAAAGCTCCGTGCGCGCAGTCATCGCCCGCTGTCGAGCCTCACCACCATGGATGCGCTGACCATCGGACTCTGGCAATGCACCGCTCTGATCCCTGGAATTTCGCGTTCTGGCGCAACCATCGTGGGCGGACTGCTGCGCGGCATCGACCACGAGGGTTCGGCGCATTTCTCCTTTCTGATCGCCACGCCGATCATCCTGGGCGCGACCGTGCTGGAAGTACCGAAGCTGCTGCACGCGAGCGTGCCGCCCGGAGTATTCGGGCTGGCCGCGTTCGCGGCGGTGATCGCCGGTGTCACCGCGTTCGCCAGTACCTGGTTCCTGATGCGCTACTTCCGCCGGCACGATGCCTGGGCGCTGAACCCCTTCGCGTATTACTGCATGGCAGTGGGCGCGATCAGCCTGCTGGTGCTGGTGGCGTAGGACCGCTGCGCCGGTCTTAAAGCAAAACAACGGATGCACACGGATGGGCTTACCTGTGTGCTGGCGGCACCCTCTCCGGCGCTTCGCGCCTGCCTCTCCCGCAAGCAAGCGGGCGAGGCGGATTTGCCCAGGGCGGGCCAGTGCCGGTACAGCGGCGGAAGCACGTACTTCGTCAAGCGGACCAGACTGCCGCCGTGGTTGCAGACGGCCCGCTGGATCACACGTACACGGCTTTCATCCCACCGGCGGGGTAGCGCGTTCCCGCCGCCGCGCCCTTCGGGATGGCACCCGAGATGCGCGCCACGTCCTCCGGCGTCAGCCGCACGCGCAGCGCGCCGATGTTCTCATCCAGCCGGCGCGGATAGCGGGTGCCCGGGATCGCCACCACGTCGGGCCCCTGGGCGAGTAGCCACGCCAGTGTGAGCTGCGCCGGCGTGCAGCCTTCTCCCGCGCGATCGCCTCGATCTTTCCGACCAGCGCGCGGTTCTGCTCGAAATTCTCCTGCTGGAACCGCGGGTGCGCCGCGCGCCGTCCATCCACGTCGGCAAACGTCTGGATTGCACCGGTCAGGAAGCCGCGCCCCAGCGGGGCATAGGCGACAAAGCTGATGCCCAGGGGCCGCGTGGTCTCGCGCGTCTCCTCCGCCTCGGCACGATACAACAGCGAGTACTCGGTCTGTACCGCCGCTATCGGATGCACCGCATGCGCGCGCCTGATCGTCGCGGGTGAGGCTTCGGACAGCCCGAGGTGCCGCACCTTGCCCTGCCGCACCAGCTTCGCCATTGCGCCAACGGTCTCCTCGATCGGCACCGATGGATCGACACGGTGCTGGTAGTAGAGGTCGATCACCTCGACCCCCAGCCGCTTCAGGCTCGCCTCGCACGCCTGCATCACGTATTCGGGCCGGCCGTTCACGCCGTTGGCACCACCAGGGTTCTGCGTCTGGCCGAACTTGCTGGCCAGCACCACCCGGTCGCGCCGTCCCGGCAATGCGCGGCCGATCACCTGCTCGTTGTGGCCCCAGCCATACATGTCGGACGAATCGAGATGATCGACGCCCTGGTCGATCGCGTAGCGGATGAGCTCCTCGGATTCCGCGTCATTGGCCGCGCCATAAATGCCGGACAGCGACATGCAGCCCAGGCCGATCGCGGAGACAGAGGGACCACCCTTCCCCAGCGTGCGATGTTCCAGCCTCTCGGTCGTCGCCATGTCACGGCCTCCTCTCCCCTTTGTCCCGGCGCGATATAGTCCAGCCGCCAGAAGCAACCAAATCGCCAGGAGGAACAGCATGCCAAGCGAAGCCCGCGTCGCCCTGATCACCGGCTGCGGCAAGCCGGTCGGCATCGGCAACTCCACCGCGCGTGCGCTCGCCGCGGCGGGCATCGCGGTCGTGGTAGCGGATGTCGCGCCGGCGGGTGTCGCGAACGAGCACAACGTCCAGGGCGACATCGATCCCGACTGGCGCGGCGTGGACAGCCTGGTCGAGGCGATCGCGGATGCCGGCGGCACCGCCTCGGCCACACTGGGCGATGTCAGCGTCGAGGCGGATGCCGCGCGGATGGTGGACCAGGTGCTGCGGCGTCACGGCAGGCTGGACATCCTGGTAAACAATGCCGGCGCGCCGCAGGGTGCCGACCGCAACGAGATCGAGGACGTGCCACTCGCCGCCTGGGAGCTGACCATGGGGGTGAACGCGCGCGGCTGCTTCCTGATGTCGCGCGCGGCGGTGCCGGCGATGCGCAAGGCCAGCTGGGGCCGCATCATCAGCGTCTCCTCGCGCGCGGCGTTCCGGCCGGGGCCGAAGCGCGTCGCCTATGCGGCGTCCAAGGCCGCTATCGTCGGGTTCACCAAGTCGCTCGCCTTCGACCTCGCTTCCTGCGGCATCACGGTGAACGCGGTGCTGCCCGGGCCGATCCGCACCTCGCGCGCGATCAGCACCAACCGGCGGGAGTACGGCGATGACCTGGAGGTGGGGTTCCGCGAGCGCGCCAAGGCCATCCCGGTGGGGCGCTTCGGCACGCCGGAGGAAGTGGCGTCGATGATCACGTATCTCGCCTCGGATGCAGCGGCATTCGTCACCGGCCAGGCGATCGGCGTGGATGGCGGGTGGTGAGCCGGCCCGGGATCGGTCGAGGCGGAAATGTCAGGGGACGTGAGTCGCGGGCTTGGAGAGGCGACCAGACTGTTGGCGGGCTGCACGGTCGGCCGGCAGCCTACTGGAGCATGATGAGGTCAGGTTGACCTCACCCTGCTCTGGCTTTCTTTGGTTGAGCGAGCGATTCATAACAGATCTTGCTGCCGGCATTCCATGCGCCACAGCTGTGCCCTCTTGGCCCGATCTGTGCCGTTCGCCCAATTCAGTTTCCACACGGAGAACGCCGAGGGCCACCGAGAGCCACTGAGAAGGGATGCATAGGCGCTACGCGCCGACTGCCGTGTCGCGTTGCGCGTACATGCGCATCCGATCGCCTCCGTGGCACTCCGTGTGCTCAGCGCTCTCGGTGTGAGATAGAGCAGAACACGCGGCACGGACGACGGACTGGTATGCACAGCCGAGCCCAGGGGTGGTGCTTCTTGTTTTCGGACAGGGATGAAGCCGCTCTACAGCCGGCCGCTGAGAGCGACGAACTGCGTGGACAGCGCGTCCGCGAGCGAGGTGAACCCCACGACGATCGTCGCCGCAATGATGCCGGCGATGACCGCGTATTCCACCAGCGTCACCGCGCGGCGGTCGCGGCCCAGCTCAACGGCAATGCGGAAATATTGTTCCATGCCAACGCACCTTGCGCGATTGCAACATCCGGCTGGTTACAGTTTCGCTTCAGAAGGAAGCGGCCCCGGCCGCCAGGCCATGTGTCAGCCGGGCTGGATGATGGTGACGCCTTCGCAATCGGCCGCCACGGCGTCGCGCCTCAGGTGCACCGTGTGATACTCCCCGCGCAGCCAGGGCTCGAACTGGTCCTGGTAGTGCGGGCTGGCCGGCACGCCGGAATTGCCGATGTTCTGCACCGCGAGGAAACGGTCGGGCGAGGCGAAGTCCACCACGATGCGGTACTCGGCGCCGGAGCTGGCGCCGTGCGGCGGCTGCTCGCCGCCCGTGTTGCGCAGCGTGTGCGATCCCCCGTCCACCTCGCGCGGACCGATGTCGAATCCGGTGTCGCCGACCGGATGGCGCCAGTGCGCCTGGTGCACGCGGCCCCACTGCCATGACGCCGCATCGCTGCCCAGGCGCGCGCGCAGCATCGCCAGCGTGTTCGCCGCCACCGCCGCCACATGCCTTGCCGTCCCGTCGGGGAAGTATTCGATCGAGGCGTCCTCCAGCAGACTGGCGGCAAGTCCGGTCTGCTGGTGCGTCAGATCGAACAGCCGCTCGGGCATGTGCACGCCGATAACCTCGTGCTGCCACTGCGCCATGAATGCCTCGAACAATGTCGGCGCGATGCTGTTCGCCGCATAGCGAAAATCCCAGTCGCCGAGTGCGCGGCACAACAGTGAAGCCGCCTCGCTGCCGTGCAGATACCGCACGATATGCGGAGACAGGCGCTCCGCGCGGCAGTTCTTGACGTCGTTCTGCAACGCGATGTTCGCGCCAAGGTCCAGCTTGCCGCCGTGACCCAGCGCCTGGGCAAGCCGCACGCCGCGATGCCCCTGCGAATAGGCCCCATAGATCGGCTGGGTCCAGTTGTCCGGCACGATGCGCTGGTTGGCGCTCGCGACGTAACCACTCGGCGGATCGTACATGCTGGGCAGATCGTCGAACGCGATGTATCCATGCCACTGGTCGTCCGGCGCGTTGGCATCGCGGAAGCCGGGCACGACGCGGCCGCGGATCGGAATGCGCCCGGCCATCTGGTAGCCGACATGCCCGTCCGCATCGGCATAGACGAAGTTGAAGATCGCCACCGCCCAGTCGCGCAGAGCGTTGCGGAAGGCGGCCCAGTCACGTGCTCGGGATATGGCGATGGACGCGCGAATATCGTCCATGTGCTCCATGCCGACCCAGCGCAGCGACAGCGGCGGATCGCCACCGGCCTCGAGCGACGGCACCAGTGCGTTGACGATAGGGCCGCGCACCGTGGAGCGGATGGTCAGCGCGTGGGCCGGCGCACCGCGCACCTTGATGCTGACACGCCGTTCGGCGAACTCCCGCCAGCCGTCGCCGTTGCGATAGCGGCGCGGATCGGCCGGATCGACCTGCTCGACATACATGTCGCGCGTCGAGGCCATGTTGTTGGTGATCGCCCAGGCGATCCGCCCGTTGCTGCCCCACCACATGCCGGGAAACCCCGGATGGCCCGCGCCGGCGGCATCGTCTTCCGGACCGTGCAGCGCGTACTCGTACCAGGATGACGGCACCCAGAACGGTTGGTGCGGATCGCCGCACAGCACCGGTTTGCCGCTGGCGGTGCGGCGGCCGGAGAGCGCCCAGTTGTTGCTGCCCGTCGCATCGTCGGTCCCTGCCCCGGTCTGCAGCACGCGGTGCTCCGAGGCCTCCGGCGTCAGGTAAAGGCCGCGGAACCGCTCCGGCAGCAGCCGCGCCGCGTCGGCGGCGACGATGCGATCGATGCGGCCGTTCAGCGACCACCAGATGCCGCGCGCGATCGCCACCACGTCGCGCACGGTGAACGGCTCCGGCGCGTAGTCCAGGCGGTGGAATTCCGGCGGCAGGTCGCGGCCCATCAGCTCGATCTGCCGGTTGATCCCCGCGACATACGCCGCGACAACGAGCCGTGTCCGCTCGTCCATCGCGTCGGCTTCGCGCATCGCGATCTGGTCGATCCCCACCGTCAGGTGCGCGATGTCGCTCGCCAGCCAGGCATCGCCCAGAATTTCGGCCTGGCGGCCGAGCGCGCGGCG
>DATBKQ010000683.1:0-4221 GCA_036555825.1 Acetobacteraceae bacterium
CCACCTTCGGTCGTCGCGCGCTAGTCTTCGCCGGGTTGCGGGGGACTGTGGCCATGCGGTGTCGGGTCCGGCTGCTCGCCCTGCCTGCGGTACTTGGCGTCGTGTCAATTGCCCGGGCCGAGGCGCACGTCATAGGCGGTGCGGTTGGCCTCTCGGTCCACATCGGACCGCTTGCCCACGGCTTCCACCACGGTTTCGTCCGGCGCCCGGGACTCGCCCACAACCTGCATGCCGGCCTCTTCCCGCATCACCCGCTCCGTCACCAATTCGTCCGCCCGTTGCAGTCCGCCATCCCTTGGTGGGGCGGCGCGTGGCCGGGCGACTGGTGGCCGGCATACGCCTACCAGCCCGCCCAGCAAACCGAGGCGCCTCCCTCGCAGCCCGAGATCGTGGTGATCCAGGGGAACGGCCCGGAGCACATGACCAAGGCCGAGACGATCCCTGACTACAGCTACGTCCCGGGCTGCCGCGCGATCGCCAACGGCTACCATTGCGATGCACCCGCCGAGACGCGCTGACGCCGGCATTGGCATAAGTTAACGTTGTGCCGAATTTACCGGTACGCCCCAGATCTCCCCGGCATATTCGCGAATGGTACGGTCGGAGGAGAACCAACCCATGCGCGCCGTGTTGAGCACGCTCGATCGCCACCAGCCGTGGCGGTCGGACCAGCGCATCGCCACGTCGGCTTGCGCATCGGCATAGGCATCGAAATCTTCGCTCACCATGAACCAATCGTTTGCCGTCAGGTCGGCCACCAACTCGCGGTAGCGCTCCGGCTCGTCACGCGAGAACGCTCCGGAGCCGATCGCATCCAGCGCCTGGCGCAATACCGGGGAAACCGCGGGCGCACCCCCGCGCCGCCGGCGCTGCTCCACCTGCTCGGCGGTCAGGCCGAACGTGAACATGTTGTCCGCGCCTACCCGCTCGAGAATTTCCAGATTGGCCCCGTCCAGCGTGCCGATGGTCAGCGCGCCGTTCAGCGCCAGCTTCATGTTGCCGGTGCCCGACGCCTCCATCCCCGCCGTCGAGATCTGCTCGGACAGATCGGCCGCCGGGATGATGACCTCCGCCAGGCTCACGTTGTAGTCCGGCAGGAACACCACCTTCAGCCGGTCCCGCACCAGCGGGTCACGGTTCACCACGCGCGCCACGTCGTGGATCAGCTTGATGATCAGCTTGGCCCGCCAGTAGCTCGCGGCGGCGCGGCCGGCGAACAGCTTGACCCGTGGCACCCAGTCCTGGTTCGGCCGCGCTCGCATCGCGTTGTACAACGCCACCGTCTCGAGGATGTTCAGCAACTGGCGCTTGTACTCGTGGATGCGCTTGATATGCACATCGACCAACGCCTCCGGGTCGATGTCGATCTCCAGCCTCTCGGCGACCAGCTTCGCCAGCGCCTCCTTGTTGACGCGCCGCGTCTCGGCCAGCCGCTCGTGCAGCGGTGCATCGTCCGCCAGCGGCACCAGCCGTTCCAGCGCCATCGGATCGTCCAGCACCTCCGGCCCGATCGCGTCGCACAGCAGCGCGGTCAGCCCCGGGTTGGCGGTCAGCAGCCAGCGCCGGAAGGTGATGCCATTGGTCTTGTTGACGATCCGTCCGGGATGCAACTGGTGCAGCGACCGGAACACCGTCTGCCGCATCAGCTCGGTATGCAGCGCGGACACACCGTTCACCTTGTGCGATCCCAGGAACGCCAGCGTGCCCATGCGCACGCGCCGCTCGCCGTGCTCGTCGATCAGCGAGATCGCCGATAGCGCCGGCGCATCGGGCAGCAGCGCCACGCTGTCCAGGTGCTGCTTGTTGATCTCGTAGATGATCTGCATGTGGCGCGGCAGTAGTCGCTCCATCAGCGGCACCGGCCAGCTCTCCAGCGCTTCGGGCAGCAGCGTGTGGTTGGTGTAGGAGATGGTGTCGGTGGTGATCCGCCAGGCCGTGTCCCACGGCATGCCATGCTGATCGACCAGCAGCCGCATCAGTTCCACCACGACGATCGCGGGGTGGGTATCGTTGAGCTGGATCGCGCACTTGTCCGGCAGGGTGCGCAGATCGCCATATTGCCGGATGTGGCGCTGCAGCAGGTCTTGCAGCGACGCGGAGGAGAAGAAGTATTCCTGCCGCAAGCGCAGTTCCTGCCCGGCCGGGGTTTCGTCGCTCGGGTAAAGGATCTGCGAGATCGCATTGGCGCGGGCGCGTGCCGCCAACGCGCCGACGTGGTCGCCGCGGTTGAACGTCTCCAGCGCCAGCGGGTCCGGGGCGCGTGCCGACCACAGCCGCAGCGTGTTCGCGTGCCGCGCCCGCCAGCCGACCACAGGCGTGTCGTAGGCGATCGCGATCACCGTTTCGTCAGGGTGCCAGACCGATGGCATGGTGCCGTCGCCGGCGGCGCGCGGTTCGACTCTGCCCCCGAAACCCACCCGATGGTTGATGTCCGGCCGCTCGAACTCCCACGGATTGCCGAACGACAACCAGTTCTCCGGGTACTCGTGCTGCCAGCCGTCGCGGATCACCTGCTGGAACAGCCCATGATTGTAGCGGATGCCGAACCCATGCGCCGGAATGCCAAGGCTGGCCATGCTCTCCATGAAGCATGCCGCCAGCCGACCAAGGCCGCCATTGCCAAGCGCCGGGTCCGGTTCCAACGCCAGAAGATGATCCAGACTGACGCCGAGTGAGCCCAGCGCCTGCCGCATCGGTTCGGTCAGCCCGGCGTTGTTCAGCGAGTCCAGCAGCAACCGGCCCGGCAGGAACTCCAGCGACAGGTAATAGACCCGCTTGCGCTGTGCCGCCGCGTCGTTGCGCGCGCCGGACAGCCAGCGATCGACGATCCGGTCGCGCAGCGCGAGCGCCGCCGCGACGAACCAGTCGCGGTCGCCGGCAACCAAGGGGTCACGCCCGGTCGAGTAGGTGAGCTTCTCGACCACCAGGCGACGAAGCGACTCGGCGTCGCTCAGGTCCGGTTCGCCATTCGGCCTCGCGAGACGGCCGACCAGAGACTCAGGGACATCCATCGGAGTCACCGCTCCCCATTGCTCGCTGGTGACGAGCCGAACCGTGCCGATCCGATTTGCCCGCTGTCGGGGCGCCAATGTTTGGAATCCGTCATCAAATCGTCCCCTTGGGTCATGTCTGTTAACGAGCGGGCCCGTTCGCACGCAACCCGGAAATCAAGGAAATGCGATGGCACTTAGCTGATCTTCGTGTGGCGCACGACGCAACCAATAGTGGAAGCATATACAAAAAGGTAATCAGCTACTCAGCCGCGCTGCGTAACCCTGCGCCTGCCGCCAGGGGGCAGAGAGGCAGGGCCGCCGCCAGCAGGGCCACCAGCAGCAGCAGGTGCGGTCGCGGATCGAGCCCGGCCGAGGCAGCATCGGCGGCGGCGACGCCGAAGATCAGCACCGGGGTGACCAGCGGCAAGGCCAGCAACGGCAGCAGCACCCCGCCGCGGCGCGCGCCGACCACCACCGCGGCGCAGGCGGATCCCAGCAGCGACAGCAGCATGGTCCCTGGCAACAGCCCCGCCAGCAGCCAGGGCAGCGTCGGGTCCGGCAGGCGCAGCATTATGGCCAGCGGCGCCGCCGCGATCAGCAGGGGAACGCCGGTAGCCAGCCAGTGCGCGGCGGCCTTGGCCAGCGCGACCGCTGCCGGAGGCAGCCCGGACAGCAACAGCAGGTCGAGCGAGCCATCCTCGAAGTCCGCGCCGAACAGCCGGTCCAGCGGCAGCAGCGCCGCCAGCAGCGCCGCGACCCAGATGATGCCCGGAGCAATCCGGCCCAGTGTCTCGGGCGCGGGGCCGATGGCGAGCGGAAACAGCGCCACCGCGACCAGGAAGAACAGGACCGCCGCGAGCGTGTCGGCGCCATGCCGCGACGACAGCCGCAGATCGCGCGCCACCACAGCCAGACAGGCGGTCAGCGCCGACCATCTCATCCCAGGGCGAGTACCGTGGCTTCGCGCAGCGCCAGCGGCAGGTGCGTGGCAGCGACCACGAGACCCCCCGCAGCCCTGTGCGCCTCCATCAGGCGCCCCAATCGCTCCACCGACTGGTTGTCCAGCCCGACCGTCGGCTCGTCCAGCAACCACAGTGCCGCTCGTCCCAGCGCCAGCCGGGCTAGCGCCAGCCGCCGCCGTTGCCCCGCGGACAGCATGCGCCCCGGCAGATCGGCCAGATGCTCAAGTCCAACCGCCTTGAGCGCTTCGACCACCGAGCCACCGCTC
>DATBKQ010000684.1:0-5486 GCA_036555825.1 Acetobacteraceae bacterium
GGCCTGCCGCGCCTGGCGCTTCAGCGCCCCCAGTTGCACTTCGAGCTGCCCGCGCAGGTCGTCCGCCCGCGCCAGGTTCGCCTCCGCCGCGCGGAGCTTCAGCTCCGCCTCATGGCGGCGCGCGTGCAGACCGGTGATCCCGGCCGCCTCCTCCAGCACCGCGCGGCGGTCCTCCGGCTTGGCGGTCACCAGCGCACCGACCCGGCCCTGGCTCACCATGCCGGAGGCGTGCGCGCCGGTCGCCAGGTCGGCGAACAGCGTCTGCACGTCGCGCGCACGCACCTCCTTTCCGTTGACCCGGTACTCGCTGCCCGCGCCACGCTCGATCCGGCGCACGACCTCCAACTCCGGCTGCTCGTGGAACGGCGGCGGCACCGCACCCGCAGTCTCATCCAGCGTCAGCGTCACCTCGGCGAGATTGCGCGACGGGCGGCCGGCGGTTCCGGCGAAGATCACATCCTCCATCTCGCCAGCGCGTAGGGACCGGGTGCTCTGCTCCCCCATCGCCCAGCGAAGAGCCTCGACAACGTTGGACTTGCCGCAGCCGTTCGGGCCGACAATGCCGGTCAGTCCGGGGTGGATTTCGACATTCGCCGGCTCGGCGAAGCTCTTGAAGCCGGCGATGCGTATGCGGCGGAACTGGACGGCCAAAACAAACCCTCCGCTAACCCCCCTATTTTGCAGTATTCTAGCCGGCCAGCCAACGGGGCGGCAAGAGCGGCGATGCGCTGCCCGCTAGACCTCGGGAATGAGCTTTCTGAAGGCGTCGTAGCCCATCTCGCCCGAATACTTCTGCCCGTTGATCACAAAGCTCGGAGTCGAGTCGATCTTCCAGCGATCCTGGTCCGATTGCTGCTGCTGCAGGATCCAGGTGCGCAGGGTGGTGTCGGCGATCGCCTGCTCGAACGTTGCCCGGCTCATGCCCGCAAGCGCCGCCATCTTCCAGATTTCATCCGTGCTGTTGACCCCGCGCGCGAAGGCCCAGCGATCCTGGTTGGCGAACAGCGCGGTGACGAACGGATAATATTGCGGCGGCGGCAGATAGCGCGCCACCATGGCGGCGGTGAGCGCCACCTGGTCCAGCGGGAAGTCGTGAAAGACAAAGCGCACCTTGCCTGGCTGGATCAGGTTCTTCTCCACCTCCGGCATCGTCTCGCGCGAGAATGCGGCGCAATGGGTGCACGTCAGGGAGAAGAACTCCTGCACCGTCACCTTGGCGTTGGAGCTGCCGATCGAGCGTTCCGCTTCATGCTCCGCCTCGTTGTTCGCGGCCTGTGCGGATGCGGCACGGACGAACAGGCGCATGCCTGCCGCGGCCGCGGCGAGCGTCGGAATGGAACGGCGAGACAACATCATCGAGACCTCGATCGGTTGGAGGGGATGGCCATCGCTCGCCCGAGCGAGGCAAGCGCGGTGCGCAGATCGCCTTGCGGGAGATCGCCCAAGGCGGCATTGAGCGCAGCGTTCACCGCGGCGAGCTTCGCCGGATCCGGGGTCCGCGGCAGCGCCGCGGGCGCTGCGCCGGGCGCATGTGTCTGCACGAAACGCAGCGCCGTCACCGCCCTGCTGCCGAGATGGGCGTTGATCCGCTCCATCACCTCCCCGGCGAGGTGCTGCAGTTCCATGGCGATCGGTCCGGCGCAGGCAATGGTGAGGGTGCCCGCGGAGAGCCGGCGCGGGGTGGTGACCGCGGCGATCGCCGGCCCCATGATGGCGGTCCAGTCGGCCAGAACCTGGGCGGTCGCCGGCGCGCGGCGGCGGAAGGCAGGACGGGTCAATCGGGAGACCAGGACGCCGACCGGCCGAGCGCCATAGACGTGGCGTTCGTCTCTCTGCATACCGCCGTCTGTGTCTTTTTCCGCCACGTCCCTGCTCGCCTGGTATGACCGCCACCTCAGATCGCTGCCCTGGCGCGCCGCGGCGGGCCAGGCCGCCGAGCCTTACCACGTCTGGCTGAGCGAGATCATGCTGCAGCAGACCACCGTCACGGCAGTCGTACCGTACTACCGAAGCTTTCTCGCGCGCTTCCCGACGCTCGGGTCGCTCGCCGCGGCGCCGCTGGAAGACGTGCTCTCTGCCTGGTCGGGGCTGGGCTATTACGCGCGGGCCCGTAATCTGCACGCCTGCGCGCAGGCCGTTGTTGCCGCGGGAGGCTTCCCGCGGACCCAGGTTGGCCTGCGCCAACTGCCCGGCATTGGCGACTACACCGCGGCCGCGATCGTCGCGATCGCCTTTGGCGTTCCGGTGGTGCCGGTGGACGGCAATGTCGAGCGCGTGGTCGCCCGCCTGTTTGCCGTCACCGAAGCGCTGCCGGGATCGAAGCGGCTGCTGAGGCGGCTCGCGGCGCGACTGGGCGAGCAGCCGGCGGCACAGACCCGGCCGTCCGATTTCGCGCAGGCGCTGTTCGATCTGGGGGCCACCGTTTGCACGCCGGCCAGGCCCGCCTGCGCGCTATGCCCGTGGATGGCGGACTGTGCCGGCCGCCGCCTGGGCATTGCCGCGGAACTGCCGCGCAAGGTGGCGAAGCGGCCCCGGCCGCTGCGGCATGGCGTGCACTTCTGGCTGACCGACCACGACGGCAACGTGCTGTTGCGCCGCCGCCCGCGCGATGGACTGCTCGGTGGCATGACCGAGCTTCCCGGCACCGCGTGGCGCGAGACGCGATGGAATATGGAGGAGGCATTGCCGCTGGCACCTATGCCGGCCCGGTGGCGGCACGCCGGACAGGTGCGTCACGGCTTCACGCATTTCGAGCTGACCATCGAACTGTTCGCCGCGCACGTCGCGCGGATCGAGGCGGAGGGTTTCGCGCGACCGATCGCCATGCTGGCGGACGAGGCGCTCCCGTCGGTGATGCTGAAATGCGTGCGAATGGCGTCGGCTGCCGAGTCCATTCCCGTAAAGTAAGAATTAACCCGCCGCATCGTAGTTTCCCGCGATACGACCATCCAGAGGTATCGCAATGAACCGTGTGCTCGGAATGACGACACTCGGCGCGGCGCTCTTGTTCGCGCCGTTCGCTTTCGCCGCCGGTCAGGCAACGCCCGACGAAGCGAAGGCGATGGCCATCAAGGCGGCCGAATATCTGAAGGAGGTCGGGCCGGATAAGGCCTTCTCCGAGTTCGACGCCAAGGACGGGCCATGGCACGACCGCGACCTGTACGTGATCGTGCAGGACAACAAGGGTGTGATGGTGGCACACGGCACCATGCCGGCGATCATCGGCAAATCGATGCTCGATCTAAAGGACGTCGATGGCAAGCCGTTCAACCGGGAGACCCAGGCGATCAAGGATGCCGGCTGGGTTGATTTCAAGTGGCAGAACCCGCTGACCAAGGCAGTCGAGCCGAAGCGGCAGTACATCGTCCGCGTTGGGGACTACCTGGTTGGGGTCGGCGCTTACGCAAATTAGCCGGGCAGGTAACCCGCATCCCCCCTGCCTAACCCCATAGCCTCGGACGGAAAGGTCGATGATGAAACAGGTGCTGCGCGCGTTGTGGTTGGCGTCGGCCGTACTGGCGGCGCCTGCGACCTCCTGGGCTGCCGGTCTGGCAACGGCGGACGAGGCCAAGGCGATGGCCATGAAGGCGGCCGACTATCTGCGGTCGTCGGGCCCAGACAAGTCGTTCGCCGCATTCGATGCCAAGGATGGTCCATGGCACGACCGCGATCTTTACGTGACCGTGCTCGACCAAAAGGGCGTCGTCGTGGCGCACGGGAACAATACCGGGCTGATCGGCAAGTCTGCCATCGAACTCCGAGATGTCGATGGCAAGCCGTTCATCCAGGACGTTCTTGCGATCAAGGACTCCGCATGGATCGACTACAAGTGGCAGAATCCCGTGACGAGAGCAGTCGAACCAAAAACCCAGTACAATGTACGTGTCGGTGAATACCTTGTCGGGGTTGGCGCCTACGCGAAATAGCGCTTCGTATCGAGGCACATGATGAAACTGCTGAACAATCTGTCGATCACAGCGAAATCGCTGATCTCGACGCTCATCGGCGTGCTTGTGCTGATCGGCATGGCGCTGCTGGCGATCACCAGCTTCACGGCTTTCCAAAGCGCCAATGAGCTGCAGAACGTCTCGACCGGTCTGATGAGCGATGCGCGCGATGCCTGGATCGACCTGGCGAGCGCGCAGTCATCGCTCTACCGCGCGATCAACCTGAAGTCGCAGAACGTCGAAGTCGCACTGATCCGCAAGGCCAGGGACGAGGCGGCGCAGACCCTCAAGCGGTCGCAGCAGCGGCTGGCCTCGCTGAAGCTGGCGGAACTGCCGCTTGATCACCAGCTTGTCAGTGCGGCGGTCAAGGCGGTCGATGCGTATGCCGCCTCGGCGGCGCAGGCGGCCCGGTTGGTCGAGGACGATGCGTTCAGCGCCACGATGTTCATGACCGACGCCGAGCAGAAGTACGGGGAGGCCACGCAGAAGGTTTCGAATCTGGTCGTTGCTGCGGTTGAACTCGATAGCGCCATCGACGATCAGATGGCGGCGCTGATGCACACGCGGCTGCTGATCACGGCAATCTGTGCCGGTGCCGCCATCCTGATTTCGCTGCTTGCATCGACGCTGATCGGCCGGCTGATCTCCCGGCCGATCGTGGCGATGACCGCGGCAATGCGGCGATTGGCGGACGGCGATCTGGCAACCGCGGTCCCGGCCGCGGACCGCACCGACGAGGTCGGGCAGATGGCGCAGGCACTGGAGGTGTTCAAGCGCAACGCGCAGACCGCACGTGAACTCCAGGAAGCCGCCGACAGGTCGCATGCCGACAATGCGCAGCGACAGGCCTTGATGGAACGTCACACCCGCGACTTTGCCGGGTCCACCTCTGGTGTCATGGCAAGTCTGGCGGAATCCGCCACGGCGATGCGCGAGACGGCCGATGCCATGTCGCAGGCGGCACAGCGCACGCGCGACCGCGCCTCGACCACGGCACGGGGGTCGGCGGCGGCCGCCGCGAACCTGGCCGCCGTGGCCGCCGCGGCCGAGGAGATGTCGGCAAGCATCAACGAGATCAGCCAACAGGTGGCGCGCGCCACGCAGGCCGCGCAGGAGGCGGTGCATCGCGCCTCGGCCACCGACGCCAAGGTCACCAGCATGGCGGCGCTCGCCGACAAGATCGGCGACGTGGTGCGGCTGATCACCGACATCGCGGGCCAGACGAACCTGTTGGCGCTGAATGCGACGATCGAGGCGGCGCGCGCCGGCGACGCGGGCAAGGGCTTCGCGGTCGTGGCCGGCGAGGTGAAAGGGCTGGCGACGCAGACCGCCAAGGCGACCGAAGAAATCGCCGCTCAGGTCGCGGCAATCCGCACCGCGACTGGCGAAGCGGTCGAGGCGGTGCGCGACGTGGCGACCGCGATCGGCGAGGTGGAACAGGTGGCAACCGCGATCGCCGCGGCGGTGGAGGAGCAGGCCTCGTCCACCCGCGAGATCGCCGCCGGCGTCCAGTCGGTCACTCTCTCGGCGCAGGAGACC
>DATBKQ010000685.1:0-4421 GCA_036555825.1 Acetobacteraceae bacterium
GCGATCTGCGTCTCGGGCTTCAGCAGATAATCGATGACCTGCAGCGCGCCCGATCTGTCGGGCGCGGTCTTCGGCACCGCCACGCCGACCAGCACCGGCATGAACGCGCGCCCCTTCGGGCCGGCCGGCGCGGGGAACGCCACGAAATCATCCGGCTTGCCGCGGAAGGCATTCTGCAGCCGCGCCACATGATCCCAGGCGATCAGCACGTCGCCCGAAAGCAGCGGCTCCTGCATGAAATTATAGTTGGTCGAGTTGGGGCTGACATGCTTCCACAGCGCCTTGAAGGCTTCCCACATCGTCACCGCGTCCGCCGAACGGTACCCCACCACGACGCCACCGGTATAGGCAGGCAGCAGATAACCCTCCAGGAACCGCCCCATCAGACCCGTGGGCCCCCCCGGAAAACCCAGCACGCGCTGGCCGGTGGCCGCCTCCGCGTTCGCCGCCCATTGGCCGAGCTGGTCATAGGTAAGCGTATCCAGCGCGGCACCTTTCGGCAGGTACTGCAACGCCTTCTTGTTCGCCGCCATGATGTAGGTGGCCTGCATCCACGGCACGTACATCAGGTGATCCGTGCCAAGCCGCGCCAGCCCGGCGATGTGCGCCGGAATGCCGCTCTGCGCGATCAGCTTGTCCTCCTGATCGAGCGGCTGCAGCATCGGCACCAGCGGTGCCAGCTCGCCATGCAACGCGCCCACCAGGCTGATCGTGTGCGCCCCCTGCTCGTCGGCCTGCAGGTGAATAGGCAATTGCGGCGGCTCCTCCGGCAGATAGTTCACCGCAACCGGCGCGCCCTTGAGGATCTCCGTGCGCGCCTTCTGCGCCTCTTCCAACGGGCGAAGCTGGGTGGAGAGGAAGTTCAGCTCATCCGCCCGCGCCGCCGCTATCGTCAGCCCCAGCATGATCGCGCCACCCAGAATGGCGAGCCTCTTGTCCATGTCTCCCTCCATCGGCGCGTCGCTTTCCCGCGCGCCTCGTTTCCTCGCGCAACCGCGACCCATCGAGCAGCGCCGGCACCGCGCTTATGCCATGCCAAGGTGCGAGTCAGGAAGAAGGTGACGCAGTTCTGGCGCACGCAAAGCGCATCGCGAACCAGCAGCGGATCGTCCGCTTCCACGATGGCATTCCTCTTTGCGTTCGCCCGCGTGCATTTGCGTTTATCTGCGTTATGATTTCGCTTCTCTCCCCGGCAGCACTGGCCGACGTTTTGTCATTCACCGGCACGAGAAGCCGGGTTACGAGTCGCGCTCGGTAAATCTGCACGCATCGCCTTCCGAACAGGAGAACGCGCATGTCCATCGGATACGTGCTCGGCCAGCGGGACGAACGTCCGTGGGGCGCCTGGGAGATCGTCGCGGTCGGCCCCGGCTATGCGGTGAAACGCATCGTGGTGCGGCCCGGGCAGCGCCTGTCGCTGCAACGGCATGCTTTTCGCGCCGAACATTGGGTGGTCGTCTCCGGCCTCGCGCGGGTCGCGCGCGGCACCGAGATGTTTGCTCTGTCGCCTGGCGGACACGCCGCGATCGGCCGCGGCGACGCGCACCGCATCGAGAATCCCGGCACCGAGGACCTGGTGTTCATCGAGGTGCAGCACGGCGAACGTCTCGACGAGAACGATATAGAGCGACTGCTGGACGATTACGGGAGATCGGTCAGCACGTAGCTGGCCTCCCGGCCGCCGCGGTACCAATAGACCTGCCGGTAACCCAGCGCTCCGAGTTCCGCGTCGGCATAGCTGCCGCCCAGGCCCCGATGGCCATCGGCCGTGCTGCCGCCAAAGTCCCCTTCCAAGGTTCCCGCAACCCGTTGATCACTCTGCTTGGCAAGATTTAGCGGCTGCTAATCGCGGATCGCATTGCGGATTAGCGGAGCCCCGGCCGATGTCTTCCCGCGACGCCGACAGGGCGCCGTCAGCACCAGGGGAGGCAAGCATGGACCACTTCACACCGGTCGATACGCTGAACACGAGCAATTTCATGCGCGAGGTCATCCAACCCGACCTGTCATCCGCGTTGCATTTCGTCATGCCGGTGACGGGGTTTGAACTGAACGGCCAGCCGGTGACGCCGGCGGGCTTCGACCAGGAATACGGCCTCTACATCACCATCGATGCCACGCATCCCGCCGGCGGCAGCGGTGTCGGCGGCGTCTTCAGCAGCCTGAACCTGACCTTGTGGGCCGACCCGACGCATGACGACGGAACCCCCGGCGTAAGCCAGTCCAACGATCCGTCTTTCTCCAACCCCAATGGCACGGCCAACGATGTCGTGCTGGCAATCGGCACAATGGTATCGGCGTCGGTCAGCCAGGACCCGGACGGCACCAAGCATGCCGACGACGTGGTCAGGCTGACGCCCACGCTCGACGGCACCCTGCTGTTGCACGGCTCGATCAAGCCGGGAGACCTGCTGGAGGTGAAGACGGACACCCCTCCCGCCAACTACTTCCAGTCGATGCCCGCGGCAGACGGAACCTCCATAGCGACGATAACCGACGGGACAGCGCAGATGACACTCGATCCCCAGGGCACCATCCAGGTCCCCAACCTCACCCATGGCAATCTGCTGCTTGCCGACGTGCCCAGGTTCATCCACGGTCGCCCCGGGCACCACGACCGCCATGGGGACGACCGGCCCGGATCCCGCTGAGGCCACGGCGGGCCGCTCCTACCCTACCAGTCCTGCACCGTCACATCGGTTTCCGGCAGCCCGGCCACCTCCCATGCCTCCCGGCCGCCGCGATACCAATAGACCTGCCGGTATCCCAGGGCGACCAGCCGCAGCGCCAGATTGCGCCCGTCGAAGCGCTCTGGGTTCCAGCCGACCGCCACGATCGGCCGGTCGAGATCGCCCGCGGTAAGCTCGTGCATCTTGCGGCCCAGCCGCCCCTGCGCGGCGTCGCCCAGGCTGCCGCCCAGGCCGGCGAACTTCAGCCCCACGGCGCCGGGGATCGACACACCCCACGTGTAGGAGAGGGTGTCGATGACGACCGGCCGCGACGCCGCAAGGACGTGCGGAAGCTCCGCGGTGCGGATCGTCTTCGCCCCCGGCGCATCCTTCGGCGTATAGCCGGCGATGTCCCGGTGCAGCGCGCCGTCCGCCGGCACGCCATAATCCGCGTCCTCGTCGGCATGGTCGCGCAGCCCCGCGAGCCGCAATCCCTCCTGATAGTGCCGGATCTGCGCGGCGAAAACCGGGCCCGATGGGTCGTCCGGGTAATGGCTGCGCACGGTGTCGTAGCGCCAGAGCCGCTCAGCCTTGGCCAGAGTGCGCCGCGCCTCCTCCATCTGCCCGTTCAGCGCATACGCCGCCGCGAGCTGCCGGTACCGCCAATGCGTGTAGCCATTAACCTCCGGATTGAGCGCGAAGGACGTTTCAAAATACCGGATCGCGTCCTGGTGCCGGCCAAGCCAGAGCGAGTAGGAGCCCATGTTGAAGATGCGAGCGAACTTCCATGGACTGAGCGGGTTGAGCCGATCCGCCTCCTGCTGCAGCGCCAACGCCTCCTCCGAATGCCCGGCAAACTGCTTGCAGCTCGCAAGTGTGCTGTAGATCCCGACCATGACCCGCATGCGGCTCGGGTCCGTCCTGAGCGCCCGCTCGTCTTCCTCGATCACCTCCGGGCAGCGGCCTACCGTACGAAGCCACTGAACATAGGTGTTGAGCACGATCTCCGAATCCGGCGCCAGCGCACGCGCGCGTGCCAGCAGCGTCTCCGCGCGCTGCAACTTCTCGAAATCGCCCCAATCTTCATTGCCGACGGCATCGGTCAGATAGTACGCGACATAGGTCATCGCATAGACCGAGTTCGGGTCCAGCGTCAGCGCGCGCTCCAGCAGCGCCAGCGCCTCCTTGTCGCGCGGCCCACTCGGCGGCAGGTTCTTGATCGAACGCGCCCGCAGAATAAGGTCGAATGCATCCGGACTGGTCGGGCGCTCGCGCAGGCTGCGCGCAGCCTCTATCTGCACCATGCTGATCCCGAGCTGGTCCCGCATGCGCATCACGATCCGCTCCTGTCCGCCCGACATCTCGCTGATCGCCTCGTCCAGCCGGTCCGACCAGAGGTTCTCGCCGGTTTCGCCGGAGACGAGCCGCACATTGACCTCCAATATCGTCCCCAGTCTGCGCACGCCGCCCTCGATCGCGTAGCGCACGCCCAGCAACCGGCCGACCGCCCTGACATCGGCGGCCTGACGCCTGAAGGCATAGGCTGACTCACGGGCAACGATCCGCGCATCGGGAATGTGCGAGAGTTCCGTGGTCAGATCGTCGGTGACGCCATCCGCCAGATAGTCGTCCTTCGCATCGCCGTTCAGGTTCTGGAACGGCAGCACCACCAGCGACAGCCGCGGCGGCGCTGGCTGGCCGGTGCGCCAGGCGCCGTGCCACACCGCAACCGCCAGCAGCGCCGCCATCGCC
>DATBKQ010000686.1:0-4375 GCA_036555825.1 Acetobacteraceae bacterium
GGATGACCTGGCGGGTTGCATCGAGGTCGATGCGGGCACCGAAATTGTTGCAGCCTAGGCCGATCGCCGACACGCGCAGCCCGGATGTGCCGAGATTGCGGATTTCCAAGTGTGGCTTCCTTGTTCAGAAGGTGAGGAGTCGCGCGACATCTACCAGATCCCCGGCATTGCCCCCACCGTGAACTTCACCCACATCAAGCGGCACTATTACCAGAGCCACAAGCGGATCAATCCGACCGGCATCGTCCCGGTAGGACCCGCGCTCGACTTTGACGCACCCGCGGAACGCGGCAAGGATGTCGCCCGCCTGCTGACCTTCTGAACAAGGAACCCCGCGTTGGAAATCCGCAACCTCGGCGCATCCGGCCTGCGCGTGTCCGCGATCGGTCTCGGCTGCAACAACTTCGGCGGCCGTATCGACCTGGAGGCGAGCCGCAAGGTGATCCATAAGGCGCTCGACCTCGGCATCACGCTGTTCGACACCGCCGACACCTACGGCGAGCGTGGCGGCTCGGAAACCTGCATGGGCCAGATACTCGGCGACGATCGCAAGCGCATCGTGCTTGCGACGAAATTCGGCATGCCGATGGACGATGTGGATGTGAAGATCGGCGGCTCGCGCCGCTACATCATGGCCGAGGTGGAGGACAGCCTGCGCCGCCTGCGTACCGACTGGATCGATCTCTACCAGATGCATCAGCCCGACCCGCGCACCCCGATCGAGGAGACGCTGCGTACGCTCGACGACCTGATCCGTCAGGGAAAGGTGCGCTACATCGGCTGTTCCAATTTCCCGGCGTGGCAGGTCATGGAGGCGCAGTGGACGGCGAAGACCTGCGGCCTCAATGCGTTCGTCTCCTGCCAGGATGAATATTCGCTGGTGTTCCGCAAGCCGGAGGCCGAGTTGATGCCGGCGATGCGCCGGCTGGGCCTGGGACTGCTGCCGTTCTTTCCCCTGGCGAGCGGACTGCTGACTGGCAAGTATCGGCGCAACGTCGCGCTGCCAGCGGGGACGCGGCTGGCGAGTACGCAACGTCTCGCTGACCGCTATCTGACCGAACGGAACTGGAGGATCGCCGAGAGGCTCGCCGACTTCGCCGAAAGCCGTGGTCACTCCATGTTGGAGCTGGCATTCAGTTGGTTGCTCGCGCAGAGCCCGGTGGCCAGCGTCATCGCCGGGGCGACCAGACCGGAACAGCTTGAACAGAACGTCAAAGCCGGAGGCTGGAAACTCTCCCAGGCGGATCTCGCGGAAATCGACCGGATCACCGGCGGGTAGAGCAGATTCCCCCTAATTCCGTGTCATTGCGAGGAGCGAAGCGACGAAGCAATCCCGGTCGAGATTGCTTGGCTACGCTCGCAATGACACCCCGGCAGTGCGTCCCGTTTACGATCAGGATGAATCCGCTCCAACCATTCGCGCACTGCACTTGTTGCGCGGCGGGAGGCCCGCGGCTTAAACAAGCCGCATGAGTGGAACCATCGCCCCAGCGGTGACGGCCGAAACCGCCGAGCAGTCGCTCGCGCGGGCGCAGGCCGCGGCGCAGGCAAAGCGTTTCGGCGAGGCGGCCGGCATCTGCAACGACGTCCTCGCCACTGCGCCCGACAACCCTGTGGCGCTCGCGCTGCTGGGTATGATTTCCGCCCATACCGGCGCCCCCGAGCACGGCATATCGCAGCTTGAACGTGCGATCGGCCTGCGACCCGGGATTGCAAGCTGGTTCGCAAATCTGAGCGCGCTGTATCGCATGGCCTACCGCATGCAGGATGCATTGCGCGTCGGCCAGGAGGCGATCCGCCTGGATCCACAGAACGCCGATCATCTGGTCAATTTGTCGCTGGTATTCACCGATCTCGATGATCGGCAGAACGCCATCGCCTGCCTGCTCCGCGCGCTAGGTCTGCGCCCCGACCATGCCGACGGCCACCTGGCGCTCGGCCAGAACCTGCTGGCGATGGGCGAATTCGCGCCTGGCTGGATCGAATACGAGTGGCGCAACCAGACCGAGGCCGGCAAGGGCACGCTGCCCAAGATGACCTCCGCCGCATGGAACGGCATGCGCATCCCGAATGGTCGGCTGTTGATGGTGGGCGACCAGGGTTACGGCGATACCATCCAGTTCGCCCGCTTCATCCCATTGATCGCCGACCGCTGCCAGGAGCTGATCGTGGGATGCAGCGCCGAGATGGCGCCGCTGCTGGCGGCAATTCCCGGGGTGAAGCAGTATTGCCATCGCTGGACCGATGTGCCTGGTCATGCCGCGCATTGTCGGCTGTCCAGCGTGCCGGGACTGGTCCACACCACGCTCGACAGCATCCCGGCCAAGGTGCCGTACCTGTTCGCCGACCCCGCGCGAGTCGCCGCCTGGCGGCAGCGGCTGGAGGCCATGCTGCCGCAAGGCGTTCGTCGTATCGGGCTCGCCTGGACCGGCCGGCCGACGCATCCGAACGACCGTCGGCGATCCATGCCGCTGGCCCGTCTCGCGCCGCTCGCCGGGGCCGGGCAAGCCAGTTTCGTCTCCCTGCAGAAGCCCGTTCCGGCCACCGACCAGCCAGCGCTCGCGCGGTTTCCCGGCCTGGTCGATTTCTCCGCCGAGCTCGCCGATTTCGGCGAGACCGCCGCCGTCATCGCCAACCTCGATCTCGTCATCAGCGTGGACACTGCCGTGGTCCATCTGGCCGGCGCGATGGGCAGGCCGGTGTGGATCATGCTGCCCAAGGCAAGCGACTGGCGGTGGCTGCTGGAACGCAGTGACAGCCCCTGGTATCCCACCGCGCGGCTGTTCCGCCAGCCCACGCCGGGTGCCTGGGACCCGGTCATCGCCGCGGTCTCGGCAGCATTGGCAGCGGAACTGCGACGGCAGCCCGCGGGCATGGCCGCGAACTGACCTCGCCCGTGGACGAGCGCGATCCCGCCGCACTCGACCAACTGGACCTTTCCGGCTTGTTCGACGCGGCGTGGTATTTGCTTGAGAACCCGGATGTGCGGGCGGCCGGATTTGATCCGTTGATGCACTTCTGCCGCGACGGCTGGCGCGAAGGCCGCAGGCCCAACGCTTATTTCGATCCTGCCTGGTATCTCGATCAGCACCCCGATGTCCGCGCCGCCTGTGTGAACCCGCTGCTGCATTACCTGCGGCATGGCGATCGGGAGGGACGGCGACCGGTCCAGCATTTCGATCCGGCGTGGTATCGCGCGGCCTATGGCATTCCGGCCGATGCGGTGACGCTGGCGCACTTCCTCGTCCAGCGGACCTCTGGCCGATACGCGCCGATCCCGGAGCTCTGGTCGGTGCTGCACCTTGTCCCTTACGAAGACGATCCGGCCGCGGGCGATGACCCGTTCGCGCACTACATGGATGACATGCTGCAGAAGGGAGACGAGTCATTCCCCGATCTTGGCGTCGTCGCCGCCTCGGGCCTGCTCGACGCCAATTACTACCTGATGAATGGCAGCGATGTGCAGGAGGCGCGGCATGATCCGCTCGAGCATTTCTGCCGTTACGGCTGGCGTGAATTGCGCAAACCCAACCTCTATTTCGACACCGGCTGGTACTTGCTGACGAATCCAGGGGTCGCGCGCCTGAAGATCAATCCCCTGGTGCATTACATCCTGGCGGGCGAGGCCGGGGGCCGCCGCCCGGTGGTGTATTTCGATCCGCCCTGGTATCGCCAACACCACGAAGTACCGGCCGGCCAGTCGCCGCTGGCGCATTTCCTCGCGCATCGGCGAAGCCAGGCGTTCAGCCCGACGCCATTGTTCGACGTGGCGTGGTATGTTGGCCAGCACGCCGATGAACTGGCGCCCAACCGCGATCCGTTCGCGCATTTCCTGCAGGCCGGAACATGCCGCGACATCGACCCATCGCCCTCGTTCAGCACGGCCGAGTATCGCCGCAGGCATCTCGGCCGCCCAACCCGCCGGTTCCGCCAACTGCTGCGGCCGGAGCGCGACAACCCGCTGGTCCATCACCTGCAAACCGAATACCGCTGATGTGACGGCAACATCCGGAAGTGCAATTCCAGCCCGGATCACCAAGTTTGCGGCATGACACAAGATCAGCCAGCGATCGATTGGGCGCGCGCATCGGCCGACCTCGCGGCCAACGGCTATTTCACCGCGCCCATGCTTGACGCAGACACCTGCCGCTCGCTTGCCGCGCTCTACGACAACGATGCACGGTTCCGCAGCCGCGTCGTGATGCAGCGCCACAACTTCGGCCGCGGCGAATACAAGTACCTGGCGTATCCGTTGCCTGACGCGGTCGCCCGGCTGCGCAGCGCTTTGTATCCGGGGCTCGCCGCCATTGCCAACGACTGGCGAAGCACGCTGCACGAACATGGGCGGTTTCCCGCCACACTGAAGGCGTTCCTG
>DATBKQ010000687.1:0-11350 GCA_036555825.1 Acetobacteraceae bacterium
GCTCACGGCCATCGGCGCATTCAGCGATACGGTCCTCGGCTACTTCGACTGGCAGCAGAAGCAGTACCGCCGCAACCCGGTGAACGAACAGGTGGAGGTCGCCGCGTTCATCGGCGACATCGCACTGACCAAGGACGACCAGCGCTCGCTGCACGTGCACCTGGTGCTCGGCCGCCGGGACGGTACCGCGCTGGCCGGCCACCTGATGGAAGCGCATGTGCGGCCCACGCTGGAGGTCGTGTTGACCGAGTATCCCGCGCACCTGCGCAAGCGCCACGACCCCGAGAGCGGGCTGGCGCTGATCGACCCGCGGGAGTGAGCACATGTCGCTGCTGTCGGGGCGATCCGCGAGGCAGAAGGCGAAGCTGAACCAGGTCCTCGACCTGGACGACTTCGATCGTGCCGTGCGGCATTCCTTGCCGCGCGCGATCTACGGCTACGTGGCGCACGGCTCGGAAACCGAGACGACGCTGCGGACCAACCGCGTCCAGTTCGACAACTGGCGGTTTGTCACGCGCAACCTGGTCGGGGTTGTCGAGCGCAGCCAGGAAATCGACCTGTTCGGCCACCGCTATGCCTCGCCATTCGGAATCGCGCCGATGGGGGGCAGCGCGCTGGTGGCCTATGACGGCCACGCCGTGATGGCGCGCGCCGCGGCCGAGGCCAACATCCCGTTCGTGCTGAGCGCCAACTCGATCATCCCGCTGGAGGAGATCGCGCGGGTCAATCCGAACACCTGGTTCGCCGCCTACCAGTCGCCCGATGCGCGTTCGATCGAGGGCATGGTGGAGCGGGTCGCGCGTGCCGGCCTTCCGGTTCTTGCGCTGACCACGGACGTGCCGATCGGTTCGAACCGAGAGGCCGACGCGCGGGCCGGCTTCGGCTTCCCGATCCGGCCCAATCCCCGCCTGACCTGGGATGTGGCGACACATCCGCGCTGGATGGTGGGCGTTCTGGGGCGCACGCTGCTGCGGCGTGGCTACCCGCACATCGTCAACCTGGAACCGGACGGTGGGCCCGGCCTGTTCTCCACCAAGGTGAAGGGAATTGCCGCGCACGAGGGCCTGTCGTGGGAGCATGTCCGCTTGATGCGCGAGCGCTGGAAGGGGACCTTCGTGCTGAAGGGCCTGCTGTCGCCCTCGGATGTCGCGCTGGCACGCGAGCACGGCGTGGATGGCGTGATCCTGTCCAACCATGGCGGGCGGCAGTTGGATTACGCCGCCTCGCCGATGCAGGTGCTGGCGGCGGCGATGACCGAGGCGCGCGGCATGACGGTGATGATCGACAGCGGCTTCAGGCGCGGCACCGACGTCCTCAAAGCCTTGGCCCTCGGTGCGCAGTGTGTCTTCGTCGGCCGGCCATTCCTGTTCGCCGCGGTCTATGCCGCCTGTCCCGGTGTCAGCCATGGCATTTCGCTGCTGTCGAAGGAGATCGACCGGGACATGGCGATGCTGGGTCTGCGCCGGATCGGCGAAATGCGCCCGGATCTGCTGATCGACGCGCCTGCCGCGGCGTGATTTTGGCCCCGCACCGTAAGTGAGATAAGCTGCGGACGGATGACCGACCCCGCACCCCCGCAACGCCCGGTCTTCGTCCGGGCTCCACCGCGCCGACAGCCGCAGCCGCCAGGGCCGTGTGCCATGGTGATCTTCGGCGCCAGCGGCGACCTCACTCACCGCCTGCTGTTTCCCGCCTTGTACAATCTGGCGCGCACCGGGCTGGTACCGCAGCAGTTCGCCATCGTCGGCGTCGATATCGCCCGGCAGAGTGTCGACGACTGGCGCGACAGTCTGCGCAAGATGCTGCAAGGCTTCGTCAACAACCCGAACAGCGAGAACCGCATCGATGCGGTGGATGACGCGGTCTGGCAGCGGCTGACCGCCAGGATGTCCTATCTCCAGGGCGACTTCAGCGACCGCGATCTGTTCGAACGACTGCGGCTGCACCTGCATGATGTTGCACACGACAGCCAGACCGGCGGAAACTGCCTGTTCTACCTCGCGGTGGCGGACCGCTTCTTCGGGCCGATCGTCGAGCAATTGGGTCACGCCGGCCTGCTGGACGAGGAGTTGCGCGACGGTGTGCCGCAGCGGTGGCGCCGCGTGGTCATCGAGAAGCCGTTCGGCCACAGCGTCGATTCCGCGCGCGACCTGAACACCCGGATCCGCCGCGACCTGCGCGAGGAACAGATTTTCCGCATCGATCACTTCCTTGGGAAGGAGACGGTGCAGAACATCATGGCATTTCGCTTCGCCAATGGTCTGTTCGAGCCGATCTGGAACCGCGACCGGATCGATCATGTGCAGATCACCGTCGCCGAGACGGTCGGCGTGGAGCATCGCGCGAAGTTCTACGAGGTTACCGGCGCACTGCGCGACATGGTACCGAACCATGTGTTCCAATTGCTGGCCATGGTGGCGATGGAGGCGCCATCCGGCTTCGACGCCCGCTCGGTGCGCAATCGCAAGGCGGACCTGTTCGCCGCGCTCTCGGCGCTGAAACCGGACGATGCGGTGCGCGGCCAGTACGGCCCAGGCAGCGTGCTCGACCAGCAGGTCCCGGGGTACCGCGAAGAGCCAGGCGTGGCGCCGGGGTCCAACACCGAGACCTACGTCGCGATGCGCCTGTGCATCGACAATTGGCGCTGGGCGGGCGTGCCATTCTACCTGCGCACCGGCAAGCGCATGTCGCGCCGCTATTCCGAGATCGCCATCCGGTTCAAGCACGCGCCCTATGCGCCGTTCGAGGACACCCATGTGGAGGAGCTGCCGCCGAACTGGCTGGTGATTCGGATCCAGCCGGACGAGGGCATCTCTTTGCAGTTCGAGGTGAAGCGGCCAGGGCCGGTGGTCGATCTTGCCGCGGTGCAGATGGACTTCAGCTACCGCGACTGGTTCCCGCGCGAACCGAATGTCGGCTACGAGACACTGATCTATGACTGCATGATTGGCGATCAGACGCTGTTCCAGCGCGCCGACATGGTGGAAGAAACGTGGCGCGTCGTGCAACCGGTGCTGGATGCCTGGGCCGCGGCACCCCCGGCGCATTTCCCGAACTATGCCTCGGGCAGCGACGGTCCGCACTCGGCGGATGCGCTGCTGCAGCAGGATGGCCGAGCCTGGCGACCGGTCGGCGGACAGGACCCGCAGCGGCAAAATTGATCTGCCGAGTCCGAGCCGCCATACTCCGCGCGAACGTGGAGCGGGAGTGGAGATGGCGCGCCATGGCATGACGCGGCGCAGGGTGCTGCAAGCGACGATCGCGGCGCCGTATGTTATTCCGGCACTTGCCGCCGATACGCTGGTGGTGAACGGCTACGGCGCCGAGTTTCAGGACATCATCATGCGCACCACCATCGAACCGTTCGAGAAGAAGTTCGGTGTGCAGGTGACCTATGACAATACCGGCAGCGCCGCGCAGAACTACGCGAAGATTCGCGCATCGCGCGGTGCCCCAGGATTCGATGTCGCAGCCGAGCTGACGCCGCCCGAGGTGATCCTGGGGCAGAAGGAGAAGCTGCTGGAGCCGATCAGCGAAGCCGAGGTGCCGAACCTGAAATATGTCTGGCCGAAAAGCCGAACGATCATCCCGCCGACCGGTGTCGTGCACAGCTATCAATACCTGGCGCTGCTGTGGAACAAGACGCACTTGTCGAAGCCGGAGTCGTGGGCGAACTACTGGGAACCAGGCGCGGCATACGGCGACGCGATCAAGGGCCACCTGATCGCCTTCGAGCCCGCCAATCTCCTGTCGATCTATGCCCTGATCATGGCGGCGAAGCTGAAGGGCGGGGACGTCGCCAACATGAACCCCGTGTGGGAGCTGTTGCGGGCGCAAAAGCCCTGGGTCGGCGTCAGCGTGATGGCATCCGATGCCGCGGCGCCGTATTTCGAGAATGACCAGGTGTGGCTCGCGCCGTTCTGGAGCGCGCGGTCGGGCTACTATGTCGCACACAATTATCCGGTGGATTTCACCATACCGAAGGAAGGCACGATCGGCCTGGCCAATTGCGCGTCGGTGCCGGTAGGGGCCGCCAACAAGAAGCTTGCCTTCGAGTTCATCAATTTCCGCCTGGACCCGGACGTACAGCGCGCGTTCAACCTGGCCTATCACACCAGTCCCGGCCGCCCCGACATCACCGATTGGCCCGCGGACTATGCCGCGACGCAGATCGTCACCGAACAGAAGATGGCGAGTGTCGAATTCCCGGACAGCGCCGTGATCGGCAGCAAGCGCGGCGAGTGGACGCGCAAGTGGCAGGAGGTCATGAGCTGATGCCCCCCGAATCCCCCCCTCCCCTTGCGGGAGGGGGGCGGGGGCAGGGGACAGCGAAACGGCTCCGACCCTACATCCTGATCGCCATCCCTTCCATCTTCCTCCTCGCCTTCTTCATCATCCCATCGCTCGTTCTGCTGTCGATGAGCATGGTGCAATCGGAGGACACCATCCCGACCGGCACTCTCACGCTCGACAACTTCGCGACCCTTCTGTCGAACCGGCTCTATCTGAACGCCATTTCGCGCAGCTTCCTCGTCGGCATCGCGTCCGGCGCCATCGTGGTTCTGCTGGCATACCCGCTCGCCTATTTCCTCGTCCGCACCACGAGCCGCTGGAAGCACCTGCTGATCGCGCTGTCGCTTGCGCCGCTGCTGGCCAGCGTCATCGTGCGCACCTACGGCTGGTGGGTCGTGCTGAATCGCGAGGGCGCGCTGAATGTCGGGCTGCGCTCGCTGGGCATCATCGACCGGCCGCTGATTCTGCTGCCCTCCACCTTCGCCATCATCATCGGCCTGGCGCACGCGCTGCTGCCGTACGGCGTGCTGACGATCATGGCGTCGTTGAACAGTCTGAATCCGAGCCTCGAACGCGCGGCGATGAGTCTCGGCGCGGGTCGCGCGCGGACCTTTCTCGCAGTCACGCTGCCGATGACCGCGCCCGGCATTGCGGGCGGTTTCCTGCTGACCTTCGCCATCGCGATCAGTGCCTATGCCACGCCGGCCATTCTCGGCGGCCCGACGACCGAGGTGATGGCGACGATGATCCGGCGCTTCATGCTGGAACTGCTGGACTGGTCGCTTGGCTCGGCCATGGGCGCAATCCTGCTGGTCAGCGCCATGGTGCTGCTGCTGCTCACCAGCGCCCTCGGTAACCGCCAGCCTGCTCCGTGACCAACCGCCTGCCGTGGACGATGCTGAAGCTGGCGGTGGCGTGTATCTATGCGTTCATGCTCGGGCCGATCCTCATCACCGCCTCGGTCGCATTCAATCAGGACAACCGCTCTTATTTCCCGCCGCGTGGCTTCTCCTTGCAATGGTGGGGTGCGGCGTTCACGCCGCAGTGGGTGCAACCGCTGCTGTTCAGCCTGGAACTCGCCACGCTCACCGCGTTGATCTCGGCCGCGGTCGGCCTCCCGCTCGCGTTCGCGCTGGAGCGTTACTCGTTTCCCGGCAAATCGCTGGTCCGCGCGATCACGCTGGGACCGCTGATCCTGCCCAGCCTGGTCACCGGCATCGCGCTGCTACAGTTCCTGTCGTTGATCGGGCTCGGCCGCTGGATGGGCTTCTGGGCGCTGCTGATCGGGCATGTGGTGATCTGTCTGCCATTCTCGGTGCGTACTGTTGCGATCAGTCTCGGCGGCATGCCGGTCAATGCCGAACCGGCCGCGGCAAGCCTTGGAGCTGCGCCGTTCGCGGTGCTGCGCCATGTGACGCTGCCGTTGGCCGCGCCCGGCGTGTTGGCCGGCATGATCTTCGCGTTCGTCCACTGCTTCGATGACGTCAATCTGTCGCTGTTCGTCGCGCGTCCTGGGGAACGGCCATTGACGGTGGCTATCCTTAGCTTTCTCGAGTTTGGTTTTGCACCGACGCTCGCCGCTGTCTCGATCCTGTCCATGCTTGTCCCTTTGGCCCTGGTGGCGCTGTTCGGACGCTTCGTCGGCATCGGCAACTTTCTGTTCCAGGACGCCCGCCATGGCTGAACCCGCGCTGCAGCTTGCAGGGCTGACGCGACGGTTCAGTCACGTGACGGCAGTGGACAGAGTGGACCTGACGGTCGGCCAGGGAGAGTTCGTCACGCTGCTCGGCCCCAGCGGGTGCGGCAAGACGACGACGCTGAACCTGATCGCTGGGTTCATCGCACCGGACTCCGGCAGCATCCGCCTGCACGGACGACCCGTGGAATCGCTGCCGCCCTTTCGGCGCGATCTCGGCCTGGTGTTCCAGGACTACGCGCTGTTTCCCCACATGACGGTGGCTGACAATATCGGCTTTGGCTTGCGTATGCGGCGTGTGCCGCGCGTGGAAATCGCGCGACATGTGGCCGAGGCATTGGAACTCGTGCAGTTGCGCGGTCTGGGCGAGCGCCGGCCGCAACAGCTTTCCGGCGGCCAACGCCAGCGCGTTGCCTTGGCGCGGGCACTGGTGATTCGGCCGGCAATGCTGCTGCTGGATGAGCCGCTGTCCAACCTTGACCTGAAGCTGCGCGAGGAGATGCGGGTGGAGATCTCGGCGCTGCAGCGGCGGTTGGGTATCGCCACCGTGTTCGTCACGCATGACCAGGGCGAGGCATTGACCATGTCCGATCGCGTCGCCGTCATGCGCGAGGGCCGGATTGAGCAGGCCGGTACCCCGAGCGACATCTACGAGCGGCCCGCGACGCGCTTTGTCGCCGGCTTCATCGGCAGCGCCAATTTGATCACCGATTGCGGCCGCACGGTCGTCGTGCGACCCGAGCGCCTGAAGCTGGGCCACGCACAGCATGCGCCACCCGGCGCACGCTGCTTGGCCGCGCGGATCGAGCGCGTCGTGTACCTCGGTCCCCGCCTGGAAGTTCGCCTGCGTCTCGCAGATGGCACACCGCTGTTGGCCGAGACGATCAATGATGGCGCTGCCACCTGGTCGGCTGGCGACGACCTTGTGGCGTGGTTTCGCCCAGAGGACGCCTGGGCGATACCGGAACGGGTGGGAACGCAGCCATGACAGTACGGCTCGGGATCAATCCGATTACCTGGAGCAACGATGACATGCCGGAACTCGGCGGAGACATTCCGCTCGAGACATGCCTGGCGGAAACCCACGAGGCCGGCTACATCGGCACCGAACTCGGCGGCAGGTTTCCCCGAACGCCGGCCGTGCTTGCGCCGATGCTGGCCAGGTTTCATCTGCAACTGGTGTCCGGCTGGTTCGATGGACGCATCCATCAGCGCGATGTTGCCCAGGAGTTCGCCACGATCGAGCCGCACCTGAGCTTGTTGCGCGATCTGGGATGCAGCCATGTGGCGTATGCCGATACGTCAGGCCGGCGGGGGTTTCCGCCGATTTCCCGGCGGCCAAGGCTCGCCGATAACGAGTGGCCGGCCTATGGACGCAAATTGACCGAACTGGCGGAGCGGATGGCGGCGTTCGGCGTGCGCATGGCGTTCCACCACCACATGGGTACCATCGTCGAGAACGAAGCCGACATCGACCGCCTGATGGCGCACACCGGTGAAGCCGCCGGGCTGCTGTTCGACACCGGTCACTGTTTGTTCGCCGGCGCCGATCCCGCCGCGATCCTGGACCGCCATATCCGCCGCGTCGTGCATGTGCACTGCAAGGACGTCCGGCAGGACGTGATGCGCCGCGCCACCGCCGAGGACATGACGTTCATCCAGGCCGTGCTGGAAGGCGTGTTCACCGTGCCGGGCGACGGATGCATCGCCTTCGTCCCCCTGCTGCGCAGACTGCGCGACGCGGGTTATGCCGGATGGCTCGTCGTGGAAGCCGAACAGGATCCGCGTAAGGCGCACCCGCTCACCTACGCTCGACTTGGCTACGGCAATCTGCGAGCGATGGCGGAGCAAGCCGGCTTCGCCATCGCCTAGTCCCGGCTCAGAACGGAACGTCGCCTTCCAGCGTCGTGCGGTGCATCAGCCGGGTGTAGCGCCCCTCGTCGAACGGCGTTGCACAGTGCAGCATGCAGCGGTTGTCCCACAGCACCGCATCACGCACCCGCCACCTGTGGCGATAGACGAAGCGGTCGCTCACCGCGTAACTGAACAGCTCTTCGGTAAGCGCGCGACCCTCGGTCGGCTCCATTCCCTCGACGTCGCGCGCCCAGCGGCCGATGTACAGCGACTTCCGCCCGGTGCGCGGATGTGTCCTTACCAGTGGGTGAAACACGTCCGGCCGCTCGCGTTTCTGCTGTTCGGTCAGCGCCGGCTCGTGCGGGTAGTGCACGTGGTGCATGTCGATGCGCGAGAACCGCGCGCGACGCCCGGCGATCCGGCGTTTTGTTGCCTCCGGTAACGCCTCGTACGCCGCATACATGTCGGCGAACAGCGTGTCGCCGCCTTCCGGCGGGATCGCGTGCGCATACAGCATCGAGCCGGCGTTCGGTATGCGCTTGTCCTCGCCGTCGCTGTGCCATCCCATGCCCGCGCGGCGGATGCCCATTGGCTTGCCGCCCTTCTCCAGGTTGGTCAGCACCATTACCTCCGGATGGTCCGGATGGTTGTAATGCAGCGGGGTCATCACATGCAGCGGACCGAAGCGTCGGGTGAAGTCGATATGCTGCCGGGGCGTCATCACCAGGTCGCGGAACACCAGAAAGCTGGCGTCGAACCAAGCCTGCTCGATGCGGCGGAACTCGGTATCCGGCAGGTTTCGCGACAGGTCGAGGCCGGTCACCTCAGCGCCAAAGACGCCCTGGACCGGCCGGAAGCGATCCTTGTCGTCGATGGCATGCAGCGCGAACACCGGGTTGAGATGATCCACCAGCGGCTCCTCTTGTTGGGGTGACAATCCAGGCCTGACACTACGCGCGACAGGACATCAGTACGACTTCGGCAGATCGAGCACGCGTTCGGCCAGATAGCTCAGGATGAGCTGCGGGCTCACCGGCGCGATGCGCGGGATCAGCGATTCCCGCAGGTAGCGCTCGACGTGGTATTCCTGCGCATACCCCATACCGCCATGCGTCATGACCGCCTGCTCGCAGGCGTGGAAGCCGGCCTCGCCGGCCAGGAATTTGGCGGCATTGGCCTCCGCGCCGCAGGGCCGGCCCTGGTCGTACAGCCAGGCGGCTTTCATCACCATCAGGCTGGCCGCCTCCAGCTCCGCCCAGCATTTCGCCAGCGGGTGCTGAATGCCTTGGTTCTGCCCGATCGGCCGGCCGAACACCACCCGCTCGCGGGCATAGCGCGAGGCGCGCGCCAGCGCCGCGTGTCCGATGCCGATCGCCTCGGCGGCGACCAGCACCCGCTCGGGGTTGAGGCCATGCAGCAGCGTGCGGAAGCCCTCGCCCTCCTCGCCGATGCGGTCTGCCTCCGGCACCTCCATGTTCTCGAAGAACACCATGTTCGAATCAATCGCGTGCCGCCCCATCTTGTGGATCAGCCGCACCTCGGCGTGGGCACGATCGAGCGTGGTGTAGAACAGCGTGAGGCCATGGCTGTGGCGTTGCACCCGGTCCAGCGGCGTGGTCCGCGCCAGCAGCAGGATCTTGTTGGCGACCTGGGCAGTCGAGGTCCAGATCTTGCTGCCATTGACCAGGTAGCGGTCCCCTTGGCGGTCGGCGCGCGTGCTGATCTGCGTGGTGTTCAGCCCGGCATTTGGCTCGGTGACCCCGAAGCAGGCCTTGTCCTGCCCGGCGACGACGGGGGGAAGCATGCGCCGCTTCTGCGCCTCGGTGCCGAACACCGCCACGGGGTTGAGGCCGAATATGTTGAGGTGGATCGCCGAGGCGCCCGACATGCAAGCGCCCGACTCCGCCACCGCCTGCATCAGGATCGCGGCCTCGGTGATGCCGAGGCCAGCGCCGCCATATTCCTCCGGCATGGCGATACCAAGCCAGTTGCCCTCCGCCATTGCGGCGAAGAAGGCGTCGGGGAAGGTCGCGGTGCGGTCCCGTTCCAGCCAATAGGCCTCATCGAAGCGGGAGCAGAGCTTCAGCACCTCGTCGCGGATCTGCTGCTGCGCATCGGTCAGGGCGAAGTCCATTTGGCGGACCTTTCAGGGACGGGTCGCGTGGGCCATATTCAATCATTCCCGCGCGAGGCAGGGTAGGTGAGCAACAGGCTTTACGACCGCGATTTCTACGCCTGGGCCAATCAGCAGACCGGCTTCGATCGAGCCACATTCCCGGCCGATTGCCCCTACACCTTCGAGCAGGCCATGAACCCCGATTTCTGGCCGGAGTGACCGATGTACAGCCAGGCCCTCAACACCCCTGCGCTTGCGGCCGACGACAGCGAGGCCGGGCAGCGCTTTCAGACCCGCATCGACGCCGAGGAGCGGATCGAGCCGAACGACTGGATGCCGGAGGCGTATCGCCGCACGCTGATCCGCCAAATCAGCCAGCATGCGCATTCCGAGATCGTCGGCATGCTGCCCGAAGGCAACTGGATCACGCGCGCCCCGACGCTGCGGCGCAAGGCGGCATTGCTGGCCAAGGTTCAGGACGAAGGCGGCCACGGTCTCTATCTCTATGCCGCGGCGGAGACGCTCAACGTCAGCCGCGAGGAACTGGTGGAGCAGTTGCTGACCGGCCGGGCGAAGTACTCGTCGATCTTCAACTACCCGACCTTGAGCTGGGCCGACATCGGCGCGATCGGCTGGTTGGTCGATGGGGCGGCGATCATGAACCAGATCCCGCTCTGCCGCTGCTCCTATGGTCCCTATGCGCGGGCGATGATCCGCATCTGCAAGGAGGAATCGTTCCACCAGCGCCAGGGCTTCGAGATAATGACCGTGCTGTGTCGCGGCACCGACGAGCAAAAGGCATTGGCGCAGGACGCGCTGGACCGCTGGTGGTGGCCCAGCCTGATGATGTTCGGCCCGCCGGATGCGCAGTCGCAGCACTCGGATGCGTCGATGCGCTGGAAGATCAAGCGCTTCACCAACGACTCGCTGCGGCAGAAGTTCGTCGATGCGACGGTGCCGCAAGGCCACTGGCTCGGCCTGACCTTCCCCGACCCGGATCTGCGCTTCAACGACGGGACTGGGCACTGGGAGTTCGGCGCGATCGACTGGGACGAATTCCGCCGCGTGCTCGCCGGCGACGGCCCCTGCAACCGCGAACGCCTGAGCGCGCGCCGGCGCGCGAACGAGGATGGTGCCTGGGTGCGCGAGGCGGCGCTAGCCTATGCTGCCAGACAGCGGCGCACGGAACAGCGCGAAGCCGCCTGATGGTCGATCAGCCGACACCGTTATGGGAAGTGTTCATCCGCGCGCGGACCGGGCTTGCGCATCGGCATGTAGGATCGGTGCATGCGGCAGACGCGACGCTCGCCCTGCAGGCGGCGCGCGACGTCTATACGCGACGTGGCGAGGGACTTTCCATCTGGGTGGTGCCTTCGACCGCGATCACCGCA
>DATBKQ010000688.1:0-12493 GCA_036555825.1 Acetobacteraceae bacterium
ATGCACCCTCCCGCCGAGGCCGCGCATTTGGCAAACCGGCCCTGGCGGGTTCTGCCACCGCGGGGTGAGAGGCTGCATTGGATTCCGATACTCAGTGTCGTCCTGGCCGCCCTGCTGACCATGGCCTCGATCGTCGCCGTCCACATTAACCTCTCTCACATGCGGGAGAGTTTCGCGTGGGTGCAGCACACCGATGAGGTCCTTTTGCAGATCGCCATCATGGATCGCGACCTGGGTGAAGCCGAGTCAGCCGCACGTGGTTACCTGCTGACGGGCGATGGGAACATTCGCACCGATTTCATCCAGCTCCGGGACGCTGTTCGTCGTCGGCATAGGGGAATATCGGCCCTGGTCAGCGACAATCCGCAACAACAAGCCCGGCTGGATCAGATCGAGCCGCTGTTGGCCAGGCGGCTCGGTCAACTTGACCAGGTGATTGCGCTTGGCCCCGGGCAGTTCGCGGCCGCGCTCTCCATTGTGCAAAATGACAGATTGGAACGCCTTGCCGCACAGATCCGCGACCGGTTTGCGGAATTCCGCCAGGCGGAAGTGAATCTGCTGTTCGAACGTCAGCAGCGCACCGAGCGCGGTATAGCACTGTCGATCGCATTTGCCATGTTCACCATGGTCCTTGCACTGACCAGCGCAGCCGCGGTCGTGTGGCTTTTTCAACGCAGCAACGCCGCTCAACGGGAGCGAGAGCTGAGGTCGGATCTGATTCACGTCTCCCGCCTCAATGTAATGGGCCAGATGGCCTCGATCCTGGGACACGAGCTGAATCAGCCGCTCACCGCGTGCAGGAACTATCTCCAAGGTACTCTGCAGATCTTGCGGTCAGCACAGACGCCGCAGCAAGGCGTGCTTTCCAATGCGGTTGCGCAGGCGGTCGCCCAACTCGACCGCGGACGAGAGATCATTCGGCGTTTGCGAGACTTCATAAGCAAGGGTGAGCCTACAAGATCGCCGGAACCGGTAAGCCAACTGTTCGACGATGCCATGGCCTTGCTCGGCATGAAAGTCGAGGGCCTGGTGATATCGGCCCAGGTGGAAGAAGAATTGCCGGCCGTTCTCGCCGACAGGATTCAGATCGGGCAGGTGTTGATCAACCTGATGCGCAACGCGGTTCAGGCAATGGAACACAGCAGCCGCCGCTCGATCCATCTGTCGGCGAGGAAGTGGGCCGGCGGTGTACTGATCGGTGTCAGCGACACCGGGCACGGCATTGCAAAAGACATATCGGACAAGCTGTTTCAGCCCTTTCGGACGACCAGGACCGGCGGCATGGGCGTGGGCTTGTCTATCTGTCAAATGCTGGTCCGTGCGAACGGCGGTCGGATCTGGGCCGAGAGTAATCCCGAAGGGGGCGCCACTTTCTATTTCACGCTGCCGGGTTCGGACGCAGCCGGTGGTGATCGGGGGCAGAACTGCGAGCATTGTGGGGCCGCTCCATAGTCCGCGCCCCGGCGCGCGGCGCCCGTCGACTCTTCTCCGTGTTCTCCATGCCGCCTCGGTGCCCTCTGTGTGATGCTTTCTTCCTTCCTGCCCCGCCACGCCGCCACGGGAAAAACCGATTGCTCCCCAGCCCCGCATTGTGTTAGGTACACTACCGTGAGCCGTGACGAACCCAACCCAGCCATCCCCGAGCGCACCGGCACGCTCCTGCGCGTCGTCCGCGTCCTGCTGGGCTACGGCCGCCATCTCGCCGACACCGTCAGGGAGCGTGCCGCGGCGCCCGGTTTCGCCGCCATCGCCGCCTGCTTCGGCACCGCAAATCTTTCGCCGATCCTCGCCCACCTGCACCGCGGCATCCTGCGCGCCGCGGCACTCGAACGCGTCCTGCTCGCGCGCGCCGCAGCCGGCCGCGATGTGGACTTCACGGCGCCCCGCATCCGCGCGTCGGGCAGACCGCCCGCGCCGGCCGGCCAGACCGGCGACCGCGAACCCGCGCCGGCCGCCGCGCGGCAGGCCGCGCCACGGCCGGCGCGCAGCCTCCTCGGCCGCGACCATCCCGCCAATTTTTATACCCCCACGCTGGAGGAGCTCGAATCCCAGGTCCGCCGCCGCCCGATCGGCCGCACCATCGTCGACATCTGCCTCGATCTCGGCGTCGTGCCCGGCCTCTGCACCGGCGCGTTCTGGAACGAGCTGTTCGACCTCACCCGCTGCTACGGCGGCAGCATCGCCGCCCTGGTCCTGGAGCGATGGCGCCGCGAGCAGGCGTTCAGCCAGGAGCAGGACAGGCATCCGACGCCCGGCTGGACCGGCGTGAATCTCGGGCGGGAGGCGATCCGCCAGGCGGTCGGCTTCTTCATCGGCGAGCACCCGGTCGCGCCCTTCGCCCTCTCGGCGCCGGCCGCGCCGGTGGCAACCGGCCCACCCTGAATCCCGGAATCGCCGGAGGTCTGAATCGCGCGAAAGAACAAGGAGATAGAGCAGGATGACTTGTCAGAGGTCATCCCGCTCTGGCCCGCGATGACCGGAGGCGGAAGCGCCGGAGTTCGGCGAGACCAGGTACTAAACCTCCAGCCGCACCAGTTGGAAGATGCCCAGCGGCGGGACGCTGGTTGCCGTCGCACGCGCAAGCTCGTCGGCCCCGAACAGCATGTCGGCGCGAAAATCGGGATGCCACCCGATGGCGCGCGATGCCGCGGCCAGACCGCGCTCGATCCACCAGCGCGGCCCCTTCTCCGCGGCGAAGTGGCTGACGAACAGCAGGTTGCCGCCAGGGCGGACCACCCGGCGCATCTCCGCCAGCAGCCGGCGAGGGTGCGGCACCACCGAGGCGACGAACATCGCCACCGCGATGTCGAACGAAGCATCGCGAAAATCGGTGTCCTCGGCATCCATCTCGCGCAGGGCGACAACGTTGCCCAGGCGGCGGCTGGCGACCCGCTTGCGAGCCTGCGCCAGCATCTCGGCGGACAGATCGATACCCGTGATCCGGCGGTCCCTGGCATAATGCGGCAGGGCGAGCCCGGTGCCGACCCCGACCTCCAGCACTTCGCGCCCGGGCAGACGGTTCACCAGGCCGACCGCCCGGCGCCGCGCGCTGAGGAATATGCCGCCGAACACCGGGTCGTAGACACCGGCCCAGCGGCGGTAGGCGGCGCGGACCGCCTCCGCGTCCAACCCAGGCGCGGCCCGGCGGCCGCGATCCCGGCGGTCGAGAATATCGCTCATGACGGCTTGGCTCCTCCCCTTGCCGCGGGCAGCAGGGCGGACGATTCGTCCGATATGCGCGGTTGTACCCCGAATTGCGGTGCCTGCCTAACCCGGCCTACGATCGCGCCCGGCAGATATACGCAAAAGCGGGCGGGACGTTCCCCCAAACGGGTGAAGTCTGGCGGACTTCGGCGAACTCGCGCCGCAACCGCCGGCGCAATGCCCGCGCACCGGGCAGCACCAGGCCTTGCAGATAGCCGAACGTCACGAACAGCCCCGCCGGCTTCAGCGCCGCCCGCATCGCCTCGAACACCCTCTCCTGCAGCGACACCGGCAGCGTGGCCCAGGGCAAGCCGCAGACGATGGCATCTACCCCGCCGATGTCCTGCTCGGCCAGGATCGCGGTCAGATCGGCAACGCTGCCCTGGACGAAGCCCAGCCGGGGAAATCGGCCTCTCAGTTCGTGCACGAAGCGCGGATTCACTTCGATGCCGACATAGCGGCAATCCTCCGTCAGCCGCCTGGCGATCTCACCGGTGAAGGCACCGGTGCCCGGCCCGAATTCCAAGATCGCCCGCGCGGAACCGAAATCGACCGGGGCAAGCATGACGTGCGCGAGCGCCCGCGAACTCGGCAACACCGCGCCGATCGTCTTGGGCGAATGCAGGAACTGGCGGAAAAAGACCCTCGCGGCCGGCGTCATGCGGCCAACGAGCGGCGCACCTCCCGCCTGCCCGCGAGGCGTGCAACCCCAATCGCCTGGATGCCCGCCGGCTCCGGCGGACGCCTCAGTCGGACGGCGACAGATTCACCGCCGCGGTGCGGCCATTCTGCTGCTGTTCGATCTCGAAACCGACCTTCTGGCCTTCGCTGAGACTTCGCAACCCAGCCTTCTGCACGGCGCTGATGTGAACGAAAACGTCCTTCCCGCCGGTATCCGGCGCGATGAAGCCATAACCCTTGGTCGGATTGAACCATTTTACGGTGCCCTTGGGCATCGACGCGCTGCCTTTCTGCCTGCGGGCTTACCACCGCCGTTCCCGGCCAGCGGACGCCCAATTGTACAGAAGCGCGACACATCCCTGCGCGACGCTCCTGCCCCTGTGGCAGGGCTCCCATCCTTGTTGCTACCGAGGTGACGGTGTTGCCCAACCAAGACAACGATACGCGGCCCTCTCTCTTGCCGCAATCGGTCCTTGAAGCACCCGGCGGGAAAGCGCTTGCATCCGCCGCCGCACCGCGCCATTTCGTCCTGGCGGGGCGCATGCGACAGTTGGGCGCCCGTTCCTCGGAGGACTTATGGGTAGCTTCAGCATCTGGCACTGGATGGTGGTGCTGCTGGTCGTCCTGCTGCTGTTCGGCGGCGGCAAGGTCAGCAGCCTGATGGGCGACTTCGCCAAGGGCATCAAGGCGTTCAAGAAGAACATGGCCGACAGCGGCGAGGAAGACGTCTCGATGGAAACCGGCGCCGAGAAGCCGTCGGGTACGATCGCCGGACCCGCCGGGCAGGCCAGCGCGGCCAGTCGCGAGCACACCGCCGCCCACTGAGCGGCTTCGCCGCAAGGGGTTGTAGGCGCTAGAGGGGTTTTCCACAAGTTTTTGTGGCTCCCCAGCATTGATGTGTTGACGGCGAACATTCCACGTATACCGTATCTTGTGGTTGCACCGTCGGGGGAGCCACGAGATGGAGTGGGCCGAGGAAACGATTTTTCGCTTGCGCATGCTGTGGGACGAGGGCCTGTCCACCGCTGAAATCGGCCGTCGGCTGGGGGTGTCGAAGAACGCCGTCGTGGGCAAGGCGCACCGGCTCGACCTGCCGGCACGCCCATCGCCGATCCGAAGAGACGGCGCGGGCGGAGGTGCCCGCCGGCGCAGCGCCCCGCGCCGGGTGGCCGGGCCGACACTGCCGCCGCTCTCGAGCACGTCCCCGCTGAGTGGTCTGGCGGCATCGGCCGGGCCGTCCGTCGTGCCGCATGTCGCGGTGTTGGCGGTCAAGCCCGCCCCCGCGCCGGTCCGTGCCGCGCCGCCGGCGCCAAGGCCTTACGGCCGGGTCGTCACCTGCTGCTGGCCGCTGGGCGAGCCCGGCACCCACAGCTTCCGCTTTTGCGACGATCCGTCGGAACCCGGCAAACCTTACTGTTCCGAGCACGTGAAGCTGGCCTATGTGAGGGTGCGGGATCGCCGCGAGGATGCCGCCTGAGGGGCTACTCGCTGGCGGCCAGCCGGATCGCACGCGGCGTCGCCGCGACCAGTTCGTCGTGGGTCGCCGGCCGCTCCGGCCGGATAAAGCCGTAAGCCGGGTAGCCGGTGACCCCCATTTCTCCGGACGGCGGCCACCATACCCGCACCACCGACCAGTCGTTCGCCGTGGAGACGTCAATCACCGGCTGGTCCGCGCTGACCCGGTGATGCACCCAGTTGGCCTGGGTCACCAGGATCTGCCGCCGGCCGAGTACCTGCGAGACCACGGCGACGTGCCCGCTGGGCAGGCGCCCCGAACGGCGCAGCACCAGCACGCTGCCGACCGCGGGCCGGTCGCCGCGGCTATAGCGGTCGCCCGCCTGCCACCACCAGTCGGCCGCCTCGCCGGACAGCCGGACGCCGCTCAGCGCGCGGGCAAACGGCGCGCACTCCACCGCGACGGCGCCGCCGACATAGTCGCCGCGCGGAGACGAGGCGCAGGCGGAAAGGACGAGCAACAGAACAAGCGGCAGGCGGGACATAAGCGATGCCCGAACAAGCAGTTGCCGCCGATTTATTCATCAACAAGTCAAAATAAGGCAACAACATTCTGAACGCGGCCGGCGCACGGCGTCAGAACGGCGTGTCGCCGCACACCGTGATCCGCCGCATGATCCGCGTCTCCGCCGGGTAGTCGTTGACCGCGAAGTGCTGGGTGCAGCGATTGTCCCAGAACGCCAGCGAACCGCTCTCCCAGCGGAACCGGCAGGTGAACTCGGGCCGGATCGAATGCCGCTTCAGGAAATCGATCAGCGGCTCGCTCTCCGCGTCCGTCATGCCGTCGATGCGCTGCACGTGCCCGCCGATATACAGCGCCTTGCGCCCGGTCTCGGGATGCGTGCGCACCAGCGGATGCACCGACGTCGTCTGCACATTGCCCGGGTCCTTGACCTTCATGTGCTTCATCTCGCGCTCGTACCGCGCGGCGCGGGAGACACCGCCATGCTGCTTGAAATTGTCGCCGGCGCAGACCGTGTGGAGCTGGTCGCACAGGGCCTTCATGCCGTCCGACAGGCTCTCGTAGGCGAGATACTGGTTGGTGAACATCGTGTCGCCGCCGGCCGATGGCACTTCGAGCGCGTACAGGATCGTGCCCATCGCCGGCTGCGGCGAGAACATCTGGTCGGTATGCCACGAACCGCCGAAGTTCTTCTTGTCCTCCGGCGTCTTGATGATCTCGAGAATCTCGGGGTACTCCGCCATCCCCTGCATGAACGGGTGCAGGTGAATCTCGCCCCAGCGGCGGGCGAAGCGAAGCTGTTGCTCGGGCGTCAGTTTCTGGTCGCGGAAAAAGATCACGCAGCTCTCGAGCAGCGCGGTGCGGATCTCCGCCAGCACATCGTCCGGCAGGTCCCGCGACAGATCGACGCCCGACACCTCGGCGCCGCAGGAACCGGCAATCTTCTTGGTTTCGAGGTGGCGAAACTGGGTGTTCCGCGGAGCATTCATCGGCTGATCCTCCTTCGCCGCAATGATGCGCCGGAAATTCGCGAGCTGAAAGAGGCTGGCGAATCCACTGGTGTTTGCTGGGAAGAGATCTCCGCCGCCCGCCGGATGATCCCCTCGTCGCGGCTGTACAGCCGAACGCTGCGATCTTCGTCCAGGGCACTGTGCCAGAAGACGAAGCGCTCGTGCTGTTGCAGAAACGGCTTCCGGCCGCACCCGGCCACCTCGCACTCCGGCTTGCCCTTTGGGCATACCGCGAATTTGCAGAGCCGGCCGAGATAGCGATCGCTGCCGGGCTCGAGAAGAAAGATGTCGATCTCGTGGTTGGCCACCCCGAACCCGCGCGTAGGGTAGATGCCTTGCGCCGCGAGGTTGCGGGCCCGATTCAGTTCGCGAAGCCGGTCGAGCCGTGTGATCCACACTGCCAGGTCGAGGTCCTTGCACTCGTGCCAAACCTCGACGCGCTGCCTTCTGAACTGGGTGAATCGCGGTACCTCCTTGCCGAGCGGGCGGGCAACCGACCCGATCAGCGCGACCGCCGCGACTTCCGGAAACCGGATGAGCGCATCCGTCACGACATCGGCGGCCATGCGAAACCGCTGCTGGCGCGCGAGCATCTCGCGATCCTGTTCGTCGATCTGCCTGTGTGTGAGGGACATGAAACGCGTCGCCCCTATCTGGATTGATCTCTGCCCGTGGCGCTGTGGTCTGCCAGGCGAGGACCGGCCGCCTGCAGCCGGTATAGCACGTGCCGGCACAGCGGATGGTCTGCGTCATAGTTGGGGTGATCGAACTCGATCGTCCGGGCCATGCCGAGCCGTTCCATGACGCGCATCGAGGCGCCGTTGCCGAGGGTGGTCATCGCCACGATGAACGTCAGCCCGACGCGCCTGAAGCCGTCCTCGATGGCCGCCTGCGCCGCCTCGGTCGCGTAGCCGCGTCCCCAATAGCGGCGGGTGAGCCGCCATGCCACCTCGACCGCGGGCGTGAACGACGCCCGGAACCGCACGTGGGAGAGGCCGACAGCGCCCACGAACGGCGAGACCCCGGGTGCCTCGACGGCCCATTTGCAGAAGCCATGCTCGGCCAGGTGTGCCTCGATGCGATCGACATAGGCGTCGCTCTGCTCGCGGCTCAACACGCCGCCCAGCAGGCGCATGACCACCGGATCCGCATTCTGCTCGGCGAACGGCACGCGATCGGCGTGCCGCCAGGGCCGCAGAATCAGCCGCGGCGTTTCGATCAGATGCTGCGGCACCAACGACGGATCAGTACATATGCTGGCCACCGTTGATCGACAGCGTCGAACCGGTGATGAACTCCGCCTCCTCCGCGGTCAGGAACGCGACACCGCGGGCGATGTCCGCCGCGTGGCCCAGCCGGCCGACCGGAATGCGCGCGACGATCTTCTCCAGCACGTCGCGCGGCACCGCGCGCACCATGTCGGTATCGACGTAGCCGGGCGCGATGGCGTTCACCGTGATGCCGAACCGCGCACCCTCCTGCGCCAGCGCCTTGGTGAAGCCATGAATTCCCGACTTGGCCGCGGCGTAGTTCACCTGGCCATATTGCCCGGCCTGGCCGTTGATGCTGCCCACATTGACGATGCGGCCGAACTTGCGCTCGCGCATGCCGGGGAAGGTCAGTCGGCACAGGTTGAAGCAGGCGCCGAGATTGGTGTCGATCACTGCGTCCCACATGTCGCGCGTCATGCGCTGCAAGGTGGCATCGCGGGTGATACCCGCATTGTTCACCAGCACCTCGATCGGGCCCACCTCCTCGGTGATCCGCCCGACTGCCCGCTCGCATTGCTCGAAGCTGCCAACGTCGAATTTTTCCACCCGCAAGCCGGTCTCTTCATGGAAGGCGGCGGCGGCCTTCTCGTTGCCGGCAAAGTTCGCGACCACGGTCCGGCCCTGCTGCTTCAGCGCCACGCTGATCGCGGCGCCGATCCCGCGGGTCCCACCTGTCACCAGAGCCACACGTGCCATCGGTTCCTCCCTGAGCGGTGCTTGGACTGCACGATCCTAACACTGCCGGGAGGAACCGGTAGCACGAGAATGCGATCAGGATTTCTTGCCGCACCAGGCCTCGATCCGGTAGCCGTCCGGATCCACCGCGAACGCGGCGTAGTAGTTCGGTCCGTAGTCGGCGCGCAGCCCCGGCCTGCCGTTGTCCTTGCCGCCCGCCTGCAGCGCCGCCCTGTGAAAGGCGTCCACCGCGTCGCGACCCGGCGCGGTGAAGCAGATGTGCAGCCCCGAGCGGTCGTCGGCCGGCACCGGATGCTCGGTGCGGATAATCCAGTACTCGGGCGACTTGGCGCCGTAGCCCAGCGAGCCCTCGTCGGAACTGAGGCAGGTGTAGCCGAGTGGCTTCAGGGCCGCATCGTAGAAGCGGCGCGCGCGGGCGATGTCACGGGCGCCGATGGAGACATGGGCAATCATGTGCTTCCTCCTTCTAACCTGGTCGGCGGTTAGAGGAAGCCAGATTTGCCCCCGAGGAGTCAACCCCCTATACGGTTAGATTCTTATGCCAGACCGACCGGGCGAGCTGATTCCCGCCCCCGACGAGGATCTCTGTCTCGCCTTCGCCAACACCCGCTACTGGCGCGGAACCGCGACGCCGGCGGACGAACTGAAGGCACCGGATGACCTGCTGCGCTGGGCGGCGGCGTCAGGCGGTCTGCCGTACGGGCTGGTGCGTCGATGTGTCGATCCGGCGGCCGTCTTCGACGCCGGGATCGCGCTGCGCGAAACCATCCATCGCTGCTTCGCCGCCACCGCGTCCGGCGGCGCGCCGGCCGAGGCCGACCTGGCGGCGCTCAACGCGGCGCTGGCCAGGGCGCCGGCGCGGCGGCGCATCCGGCCAGGTGGATGGGATGTCGGGGCGCCCGAGGCTTCGGCGGCCGCATTGCTCGCCCCGGTGCTGTGGTCGGCCGCGGACCTGCTGGGCGCCGACCGGCTCGCGCGTGTGCGGCAGTGCGCCAATCCGGACTGCGGCTGGCTGTTCCTGGACCACAGCAAGACCGGCAACCGGCGCTGGTGTTCGATGAGTGCTTGCGGAAATCGCGCCAAGGCGCACCGGCACTATCAAAGGGAGAAGAGCAGGCCCCGCGGCTCGCCGATCTGACTGCCCTGTCGGAGTGGATACCTGGATTTTCGCCGTCCCTCGTGGCAAGCCTGCCGCTTCGTCCCGTCCAGGTGCCTGAATGCTTCTCTTGATCCCCGGTCCCGTCAACACCCGCCCCGAGGTGCGGGAGGCGCTGCGCTACGATTTCGCCCCCTGGGACAACGACTTCCGCCCGCTCTATGCCGGCATCCGCGAGCGGGTGCTGCGCATCGCCCACGGCATCCCCGGCGAGCATGCCACGTTGCCGTTGCAGGGTTGCGGCCACTTCATCACCGAGGCGGCGATCCGCACCTTCATTCCCCGTGGGGGAAAGCTGCTGATCCCCGGCACCGGCTCGTATGCCGACCGCATGATCCGGCTGGCACGCGAGGCCGGGCGCATCCCGGTGGTCCTGCCGGTCCCGCCCATCGCCGCGACCGCGCCCGAGGCCGTGGCATCGGCGCTCAAGGCGGATCCTGAGATCGGCCATGTCGGCCTGGTCTACAGCGAGACCGGCAGCGGCATCGTCCACGATCCGGTGGCGATCGGCACCGTCGCGCGTGGGCTCGGGCGGCGGCTGCTGGTCGATGCGGTGTCGGCGTTCGGCGCATTGCCGCTCGACCTCTCGGCGCAGCCGGAGATCGATTGTGTCGGCTTCACCTCCAACAAGTGCCTGGAAGGCGTGCCGGGCATGGCCTTCGCCGTGGCGCGCATCGACCGTGTCGAGGCATGCGCCGGCAACGCCGGGAGCTGGTCGCTCGATCTCAACAGCATCTATGCCCATGCCCTGCGCGGCGGCTGGGGCAGCTTCCGCTTCACGCCGCCGGCGCAGGTGCTCAACGCATTCAATGCGGCGCTCGATCTGTACGACGCGGAAGGCGGCCAGCCCGCGCGCCTCGCGCGCTACACCGCCAATATGCGCACCCTCTACGACGGTGTGCGCAGGCTCGGCCTCACACCGTGCCTGCCATCCAAGGTGCAGGGCCCGATCATCGTCAACGTGCACGCGCCGGCCGATCCGGCCTGGGACCTGCAGCGCTTCGTCGATGCGCTGAAGGCGCGCGGCGTGCTGATCAGCAACTTCTACAACACCGAGCAGCCGAGTTTCCGGGTGGGCTGTATCGGCGCGATCACGCCGTCCGACATGGCGCAAGCCGTTGCCGCCATGGGTGAGGCGTTGGAGGAACTGGGGATCGAGCAACGCAAGGCAGCATGAGTACGAGGGAGCAAAGCGAAGCAATCCCATCGAGATTGCTTTGTCGGCTTCGCCTCCTCGCAATGACAGGTGGGAAGGAGACAAGAGATGGCAGACGGCACACGCGCGCCTTACGTGTACATCGTGCAGATGGACATTCCGGCCGAGCATGAGGCGGAGTTCAACCGCATCTACGACACCGAGCACGTCCCGGCGCTGACCAAGGTCCGCGGCGTGCGCGGCTGCACGCGCTACGTGCTGGAGAAGACCAACAAGCAGGGAATGGCGCGCTACCTCGCGCTGTACGAACTGGACTCGCCCGACCTGGTGGACAGTCCCGCCTGGCAGGAAGCCGCGGCGGTCGGCGACTGGATCGCCAAGATCCGTCCGCACACGGCCAACCGGTCGCACACCATCATGCGCAAGCTAGTCTGAGGAAGCCCGGAGGAAGCCAACAGAATGAAAAGCGACCTGGAGATCGCCCGCGAAACCAAACTGCGTCCGATCGTGGACATCGCCGCAAAGCTCGACATCCCCACCGATGCGCTGGAGCCGTACGGCCGCCACATGGCCAAGATCGGCATGGGCTACGTGAAGTCATTGGACAGCCGGCCCGACGGCGCGCTGGTGCTGGTGACCGGGATCAGCCCGACCCCGGCGGGCGAGGGCAAGACCACCACCACGGTCGGCCTCGGCGATGCGCTGAACCGCATCGGCTCGCGCGCGGCGATCTGCCTGCGCGAGCCGTCGGTCGGCCCGAGCTTCGGCATGAAGGGCGGTGCCGCAGGCGGCGGTTACTCGCAGGTGGTGCCGATGGACCAGATCAACCTGCACTTCACCGGCGACTTCCACGCGATCACCAGCGCCAACAACCTGCTGGCGGCGATGATCGACAACCACATCTACTGGGGCAATCCACTCGGCATCGACGCGCGCCGCATCTCCTGGCGGCGCTGCCTCGACATGAATGACCGCGCGTTGCGCTCGATCGTGAACAGCCTGGGTGGTGTGGCCAACGGCTTCCCGCGCGAGGACGGGTTCGACATCAGCGTCGCCTCGGAGGTGATGGCGGTGTTCTGCCTGTCGCGCGACCTCGACGACCTGCAGCAGCGGCTGGGGCGCATGATCGTGGCGCAGAAGCGCGACGGCACCCTGGTGACGGCGAAGGACCTGAAGGCCGACGGCGCCATGGCGGTGCTGCTGAAGGACGCGCTGGCGCCGAACCTGGTGCAGACGCTGGAAGGCTCGCCGGCGTTCGTTCATGGCGGACCGTTCGCCAACATCGCGCATGGCTGCAACTCGGTGATGGCGACGCGCACCGCGCTGAAGCTCTCCGATGTG
>DATBKQ010000689.1:0-6355 GCA_036555825.1 Acetobacteraceae bacterium
AGCGGGGCAAAGCCAAAGCGCTTCTGCATGTCGTCCGGAATCTCCAGCCGCCGGAACGCCTCGATCTGCCACTGCGGGGAGCCGTACCAAACCGAATCGGTGCCCCAGAACACGTGCTGATGCCCTAGACCCTTGATCAGCGTGCCCAGCATTGCCGCGCAGAAGCGAGGATTGGTCACCGCGGAGATAGCGAACGACGTGCCGATGTCGCAGTACACGTTGGTGACACCGAACTTCTCGGGGATGCGCGCGAGGTCGCTGACCCACTCGATTTCTCCGGTGCGCTCGAACTTGTCCAGTTCGCCCTGCGGATCTTCGAGGAACGCCCGCAATCCCGAATGGTAGATCACGAAATCGACCTGCGGCCACTGCTTCGCCGCCTGACCGACATCGTCCACATTGGCATAGCGCCACGCGCCGCCCGGGATCGAGGTCGCGTAGTCTTTCGGCATCAGGCCTTTGTGGATACAGACGGTGGTGACGCCCGCCTTGACGATCCTGTCGTAGAACGGCCCCATCAACGCCGCGTCGTCCAGCCGCCATGGATACTTGGTCGTCTTCGGCGACAGCGGATCGCCGATCGTGTAGCCCTTCCAACTGGTCGGCCGCACCGAGGCGATGCAACGGTCCACCTCGTCCAGCCAGCCAGGCTGCTTCGGCGTGAACAGCGAATGGAACAAGAGCCGCTGCCGCCCGGCGATGCTATTGACCGTGTCCGCCGCCTGCCTGATCTGATCGTTGGTGAGAAACCAGTTCTCGGGATTGTCGAACGGCGCGCCGCTCAGCAATCCCACGCGCGTGTCGCTGTCGAGATAGACCTCCTTGAGGAAGTTATCGAACTTGTAGCGGTCGATCCCCATCCCGACCGGTTCCTGGCGCATCGCCGGATTCCAGTGCGCGGCGGCGTATTTGGCGAGATCGGTAATGCCTTCCCATGGATAGTCGTCGCGCACGAAATGCAGTTGGTCGTCGAACACGAACTGGTGCGACAGAGCGGCCGAGCGCGCGGCTGCCGCATCGGGTTGCGCAGCTTCCGCCCGATCGACGCTGAACAACGGACCATAGACCTCGTTCATCGCGACAAAGGCGGTCGCCAGTCCGCAGGCGCTGCGCAGGAAGCCGCGCCGGTCCAGGCCAAGCCGCCGGCCGTTCGCCTCGGCAAGCTCGGCTATCCGCGCCTCGACCCGACGCTGCCGCTGCGTCTGCGGCAGCGGATTGAATTCGCCGTTGGAGATGACCTGCGTTGGCACAGGGGACTGGAATGCCGCCCTCTCGGCCGGCTGCAACTGACTGCGTTCCTGTTCGCTCAGGTATGCACCCATCGTTCGACCCCCATCGAACAGGCCGGCCAGTTCCGGCCGTTGCGACAACCGTAACGCGAACGGGATTGCCGACAACAGGTTTGGCTATCACGTGTCCGTGTCAGACGGCGCCCCTGGCTCTCGCCGACCCAGCGGGTGATGTGACTCGACCAGCCGCTGCAGGCGCTCCGCCAGGACATGCGTGTAGATCTGGGTGGTGGTGATGTCGGCGTGCCCCAACAGCAGTTGCAGGCTCCGCAGGTCGGCGCCGTGCGCCAGCAGGTGCGAGGCGAACGAGTGGCGCAGCACGTGCGGCGACACCCGCGCCGGATCGAGACCGGCCCGGAGCGCCGCATGTTTCAGCAGCAGAAAGAACGCCTGCCGCGTCAGCGGCCGGCGAGGGTCCCGGCCCGGGAACAGATAGCGTGTGGCGGCGTCCTGCCGTGTGATCATTGCGCCGGCGGCTTCCTTCGCCGCCGGCGACAAGGGCACAATTCGCTCCTTTCCGCCCTTGCCGCGGATCAGCAGCACGTCGGCGTCGCCCGCCAGGGCGCGACGCGGCAGCGTCAGCAGTTCGGAAACGCGCAACCCCGTGGCGTAAAGAATCTCCAGCGCCGCCCGCCCCACGGCGCCGCGTTGTCCGGGTAGCTGGCGTGCTGCCTCCAGCAGCGTCTCGACCTCCTGCTCGCTGAGGTATTTTGGCAGGGTCCTGGGCAGCCGCGGCGCATCCAGCAGCGCGGTCGGGTCCTCGTCGCGCACCCCCTCGCGCAGCAGGAACCGATGAAACTGCCGCAGCGCGGACAGCCGTCGCGATGCGGTCCGCGCGGCAAGCCCCGCCCGCTGCAGTCCGGCCATATAGGCTTGTAACAAACGCGCGTCGCTTCCGGATGGCGTTTGGCCGCGCGCAGTCGCGAATGCGGCGAAGTCCTCCAGATCGGCCTGATAGGCCAACAGCGTGTTCCGCGCGGAACCGCGTTCCGCCGCCAGCATTTCGAGGAATGCCTCGATATGGCGATCAGTCATTCCTCAGCAGCCAGGAGACAACGGAATCTAACGGGCTTTCGGAATGTTGTGCAAGAGGACAAAACAGGATTTCCACCCGGTTTTCCGATAAGAACGCAAATCGAACAGACAGTTAACGCCGGTGCGTTCTCTTCCGAGCCGGAATCCGAGATTGGGGGCCGACCTGCCGTACGGTTACGGTCCCAAAACTGGCAAGGGTCGCGGCACGGTTTTCCACGATATCCACAGCCATATGCACAGCCTTATCCACTCAAATTGTGGACAACGCACTTGCCGTGCCCTAGTGGGTCCGGCAGGATAGGCAGCAATCTGCAATAAGTTCGCTGGCGCCACCAAGCTGGAACGATCAATGAAATGCTCATGCACGTACTCACGATCTTCGCTCTGCCTATAGCCCTCGGCCTTTCGTTCATGGCGTGGGCAGTGCCGGCGCGGCGTCGCCTGCGAGTGCGGCGGCTGGAGGCTGTGGCCCGTTGTGGGGAGGTGGGCAGGCTCCTTTAGGCATCCGGGACGTCTGGCGTGGCGACACTCGGGCCTCGGGTCGTCCTCGGCAGTGGATCAACGCCCTTGCCAGGTTGGCAGCGCCCCTACGCCATGCTGATCAGCCCCCTTGCTCTTGGCCTCGCCTTCCAATTCGTCCGCGAGTGCAAGCAACTGAGTGTTGACGAAGTGATCCGTTATGTCTCTAGCCAACCGGCGGCATTTGACTGCCTGCGAAAGCAGATACGCCAGGTCGCGATCTTCCGCCATGTCACGTTCTTCCACCAACCGGGAGGATCATGACTTATAGGGCCGGAACGAGTCCTGGGAACTTGCTACGTCCTTCGGATAGAGGGCGGCCACAGCTCCCGGTTTGAGACCGAAGTCGCAGGAAGAACCGCTGGCCGCGTAACCGAGCATCGCCTATGCTGTCCTCAATCGCGAGCATTGCGGAGCGCTGGCTATTCCAGCAAGCATTCCGTATACCCGTTCAGATCAGCGTTACGGACGCGGATTTCTGAGTCGGTGATGCTGATCTGCCACAATTCCATCATAATGGGATACCGACCGCGGGGGAACCATAACCGGAAAGACGCTTTCGATGACGAGAACCGTTGGATCCACCCGTCCATTCCGCCTGTTGTGCGTCGGTGACGCCGGGGAAATTGGAAAGGCGCTGAGTGGCCAGGATTGCAATGTTCTCCAGGCGGCTGACTGCGGTGAGGCATTGCGGTTGATAGCGGAAGAAGGGGCGGATGTTCTGCTACTCTCCGCATCAACTTTGACCCGTTCTGCCTCGCTTCCGCTGGAGTGTGACCCGGAGGCCGTCCGCACGATTGGCGAACTGTTGACATCTCTGTCCAGAACGCGAACAGCAACCGGAGGCACGTAGACAGCCGGTTGTACACAACTGATTTCAAGCGCCTTGATAGATTCGAATATTCGCAAGCGCAACTGAAGTTCTGGTCTGCGCGAGTACCCAAACACAATCTAGCTACTCGGTTCGTTTTTTTGCATCATAAGTGCCGCAAGTTTGGCAATATGTTCCTAGTAAAAACCTGGAGCCGCAACATTGGAACCTCTGCGCTTGGCTCGGCGCAGCGCCTCGCTGCGTCACGTCACGGACTCGACCATCCGTGCGCGGGAGCCAGATGACCGCGCGCCGCCGCCGATGGAACCTGCATCATCCATCCTGCGCCTTGTGATTGTCGAGGCGATCCGAATGCAGCACGACGGCTTCATCGAGAACCTTTCGAAGCTCTATCCAAAGTTTATCATCCTCGTCTTCGCAAGCGTGGCCGATTGCGTAAGTTCCTCGGCGAAGGCCGACGTGGTCTTGTTGCGCCTCGAGCAAGGAGCCAATCCGAGCACGGCTCTGGACAATATCGAGGAACTCGGCCGTGCCTTCCCTGGTGTTCCGGTACTGGTGCTGACGAATGGTAATCCGTAACGCGAGGCGAAGCGTTATCAAGCGGGCTGCGTTCCAGTCTCAAACCGATTGGTAACCCTTGCGACCTGCCTGCCTGTTGATCTGGTTGGATCACGCAATGTGGCCGGGTTCAGCGAATGAGCATCTGATGATCCCTGTGAAATAGGGCCGGACGTCGAAGCAAGATAAACCAGGGTGCCGCTGCATTGGCGTGGTATCAGTGCGCCAGTATCCGATCGGAGGAGCGTGGGTCGCTTGCGGCCACGCCGCGTCAATCGGATACTTGAACTAAGGGGCGACGTATCGACTTTCATGGAAAGTCGCTGCTAGGTTTGCGCCGGGTGTCCTCACACGACCTGAAACGCACACCGGCGGCTGTCGTGAAACGTGGAAGGCCGATTGAGCGTGCATGTCATGGTGCGCGTGGGCCGGAAGCTCGATTGATGGTGATGGACCTACATTCTCCTATCCACCGGGGCCGCTATTAAACGGGCTTAAGCCACCGTCTCAGTGGCCCGGGAACTTCTCGTTCGGCAGCACCCTCTCGACCGCGTGCGGCGTCGGATTTGGCGGATATAGTCCGAGAAACGCAATGGCCGCGGCGAGGATCACCAGTCCCGCCGCGACGACGACCAAGAAAATACGGACCATCGCCTGTCCCACCCGACTCCTGTGCGCGTGGCCTGCCCGATGGGCGGTGTGCTAGCGTCCGCCGCCATGACACGCAACACCGCGTTGAAGGAAGCTGTGGACCTGCCGGAAGCGCTTGCCGGGCGGAGCATCGTGCTGGTGGGGCTGATGGGCGCCGGCAAGACCTCGATCGGAAGGCGGTTGGCGGCACGGCTGGGCCTGCCGTTCCGCGACGCCGATGCCGAGATCGAACTGGCCGCCGGCTGCACCATTCCGGAGTTGTTCTCACGGTACGGCGAGGGAGATTTCCGCGCGGGCGAGCGGCGGGTGATCCGGCGGCTGCTGTCCGGCGATCCGCTTGTGCTGGCGTTCGGTGGCGGCGCGTTCATGGACCGCGAAACGCGCGCGGCGGTACGCGACGAGGCGATTGCCATCTGGCTGCGCTGCCCGCTGCACACTCTGTTGCGCCGGGTCGCCGGGCGCGACAACCGCCCGCTGCTGGCGGATGGCGATCCGGCCGAAATCCTGCAGCGGCTGATGGACGTTCGCTACCCGGTTTATGCCGAGGCCGACGTGATCGTCGATTGCATGGACGAAAGCCCCGATGCGACGACCGCGCGCGTGCTCAACGCCTTGCTGGCCTGGCGCTCGCCTCGCCGGCTCGCGGTCGTGTTGCCGAGTACCAGCTATGACGTGGTGGTGGGCGACGATCTGCTGGCGCGTGCCGGCGCGCTGCTGGCGCCCCGCATGGAGCAGCGGCGCGCCGTGGTGGTGACCGACGAGACCGTCGCGCGGCTGCACCTGCCGGCGCTGTCGCGGGGGCTGGAGGCGACCGGCATCATCACCAACCAGATCGTCGTGCCGCAGGGCGAGGCCTCGAAGAGCCTGGCGAGCTGGCAGAGCGTCGTCGATCAGTTGCTGGAGGCGCGGGTCGAGCGGCGCACGACTGTCGTCGCCTTGGGCGGGGGCGTCGTCGGCGACCTGGCAGGCTTCGCCGCCGCCACGACCCTGCGCGGGCTGCCATTCGTACAGGTGCCGACCACGCTGTTGTCGCAGGTGGATTCCTCGGTGGGCGGCAAGACCGGCGTCAACACCGCCCAGGGAAAGAACCTGGTCGGCGCCTTTTATCAGCCGCGCATGGTGCTGGCGGACACCGGCACGCTTGCGACCCTGCCACGGCGCGAACTAGGGGCCGGGTATGCCGAGATCGCCAAGGCCGGGCTGATCGGCGATGCGGCGTTCTTCGCCTGGTGCGAGGCGCATGGCGCGGCGGTGATCGGCGGTAACCGCGAGGCCCAGGCGGAAGCCATCATGCGCGCCTGCGCTTTCAAGGCGGCCGTCGTGGGCGACGACGAACGCGAGGAAAAGCCTAACGATGGCCGCGCGCTGCTGAACCTGGGCCACACCTTCGGCCACGCGCTGGAGGCGGAGTATGGCTACACCGGTGGCCTGCTGCACGGGGAAGGCGTCGCGGTCGGGCTGGGGCTTGCAT
>DATBKQ010000690.1:0-6639 GCA_036555825.1 Acetobacteraceae bacterium
CATCGACCGTCGGATTGGCGTAGCCGGCACGGTTCAAGGCGCCCCCAGTGTGCAGAAAGCTCCATGCGTTGCTGTCGGTGTCCAGCAGGCCTGACCAGCCGCCCAAGGTCATCACGTAGTCGCCACGCTGTACGGCGGCGAGCGCGGTGCCGAACTCCATCGCCTGGACCTGCACGGCGAATCCGGCCTCGGCCGCCATTGCCTGGATGACCTCGCCGGCCTGCACGCTCTGCGGCGTGTTGTAGACGATCAGCGGCACCGGATAGGGTGTGGCAACGCCCGCTTCCTTCAGCAGTGCGCGCGCCTTGGCAACGTCGCGCCGCGGTGGTGCCAGTTCCTCGACATAGAGCGGGCTCAACGCCGACGTGGCCTGCGCATTCGGTTGGTACATGCCGGCATACACCACCTGGCTCAGCGCGCCGCGGTCCAGCGCCAGTTCGAACGCGTGGCGCACGCGCGCATCGCGCCCGAGCGGCATCTCGGCCTTGGCGAAGTGGCCGAGATTGATGGTGAGCGCGCCGTAGCCGAGGCTCGGAACCGAAACCAGGGACAGCCGCGGATCGTGCTTCACCGCCTCGACGTCGAGCGGCGCAATCTCGGTAAGGTCGAGCGAGCCGGCCTGCAGATTGGCCAGCCGGATGCTGCTGTCGGGAATGATGCGATAGGTGACCCGGTCGTAGTGGATGCGGCCGGCATCCCAGTAGTCCGGGAACCGCTCCAGCGCGATGTGGTCCTGTGCCGCGCGCTCGACGAAACGGAACGGGCCGGCGCACACCGGATGCAGGCCGAAGTCCTTGCCGGCGGCCTCGGCCGCCTTCGGCGGCAGCATCATGCCGGCGCGATCGGTCAGGATGGCGACGAACGGCGAGAACGGCTGCCGCATCGCGATGCGCACGGTCAGCGGATCGACCACCTCGACGTGGTCCATCGCGCTGATCTCGCTGCGGCGAAAGCTGCCCGGCGCGTTGAGGTGGCGTTCCAGGGTGTATTTCACCGCTGCCGCGTCGAGCGGCTCGCCATCCTGGAAATGCACGTCCGGCCGCAGCCGGATCAGCAACGTCCTGCTGTCGCTCCATTCATAGCCGGTGGCGAGTGCCGGCACGATGTTCAGCCTGGCGTCGAAGTCGAACAGCTTGTCGCACAGCGCTGTCATGACCAGTGTACCGACATAGGTGCGCGAGAAGGTCGGATCCAGCAGGTCGGGATCGTCGCGGATGCCGACGCGCAGCATATCCGGTTGCTGACCCAGGGCTGGTTGGGCAAGTGCGGCAAGGCTGGCGAGCAGCGGCAGAATGCGCATGGTCATTGTCCCCACGGTTCCTGGTCGGCCGCGGACGATTGAGGCAGATCGCCTTCGTTCGGGCAAGAAAGAATTGGGATTTCATTCTCCGCTGCATTCAGTCGGGCGAGGCAGAACACATCTGGTAAATTTGGTAATATTGGCGTATTGAAGGCTTCAGCTCACAAACAGAGGCGGTAGCGATGGCTGAAACAGAGGCGTCGGACACGGTTCTGCGGCTTACAGCACAAATCGTCGCGGCGCATGTCGAGCACAATACGGTGCAGACGGATGCACTCCCGGGATTGATCCAGCAGGTGTATCGGACGCTGCGCGATGTGGGGCAGGCGCCCGCGGAAGCCGTCAAGCCGACACCCGCGGTTCCGGTGAAGCAGTCGGTCAGGCCGGACTTCATTATCTGCCTGGAGGACGGCAAGAAGCTCAAGATGCTGAAGCGGCACCTGATGACGGCATACAAGATGACGCCGGGCCAGTACCGTGCCCGCTGGGGACTGCCGGCCGACTATCCGATGGTTGCGCCGAACTATGCCAAGGTTCGCTCGTCGTTGGCGAAGAAGATCGGCCTGGGCCGCAAGTCGGCCGGAGCGCCGGCCAAGCGGCGGGCAGCGAAATCGCCGGCGCGCGGCAGGCGCGCGCGTCCCGCCTGACCGCGATCCGCGGCGATTAATCCAAAGTCCGTAGCATCGCCGGACGTTGCAGCGCAGCAAAGCGCACGCTAACTTAGCGGTTTGCTGCACGCCCGGGAGTTCGGGCGGCGAAGCCATGCCCGCGACGGAAGCCATGCCGGCGATAACGGAGGCGATTGAAGGCACGATGATGCGATCCCCGAAGGGACCGGGACTGTACGATCCACGCAACGAGCACGACTCGTGCGGCGTGGGCTTCGTGGTCAACATCAAGGGCCGAAAGTCGCACGAGATCATCCGGCGCGGGCTGCAAATCCTGGTGAATCTCGATCACCGTGGCGCCGTCGGGGCCGACCCGCTGGTGGGCGACGGCGCCGGCTGCCTGATCCAGATGCCTGACAGGCTGTTGCGCGCATGGGCCGAGGAGCACGACCTGACGCTGCCGCCGCTCGGCCGCTACGCCGTGGCGATGTGCTTCTTGCCGCAGGACGGCCAGGCCCGCGAGTTCGCCATCCGCCTGTTCGAGCACTACATCACCGCCGAGGGCCAGAGCCTGCTCGGCTGGCGCGAGGTGCCGACCGATACCACGGGTCTCGGCGAACGCGTCATCGAGACGATGCCGGTGATCCGCCAGGCGATCGTCGTCGCCGGTCCCAAGGTGAAGGACCAGGACGCGTTCGAGCGCAAGATCCTGACCATCCGCAAGCAGACGCTGAACAACGTGCGCGGTCTGGAGGATGCCCGGCATCTGCCGGGGCTGAGCGAGCTCTATATGCCGTCGTTCTCGACACGCACCGTGGTTTACAAGGGCCTGCTGCTGGCCCCGCAGGTCGGCACGTTCTATCTCGACCTGCGCAATCCGCTGACCCAGTCGGCGCTGGCGCTGGTGCATCAGCGGTTCTCCACCAACACGTTCCCGTCCTGGCGGCTGGCGCACCCGTACCGGTTCCTCGCGCATAACGGCGAGATCAACACTGTCCGCGGCAACGTCAACTGGATGTTCGCGCGGCGCCACTCGATGGCCTCGGAGCTGATCGGCCCAGACCTCGACAAGATGTGGCCGATCATTCCGAGTCGGGGCCAGTCGGATACCGCCTGCATCGACAATGCGCTGGAGATCCTGGTCGCCGGCGGCTACTCGCTGGCGCACGCGATGATGCTGCTGATCCCCGAGGCGTGGGCCGAGAACCCGCTGATGGATCCGGACCGGCGTGCCTTCTACGAGTACTATGCGGCACTGATGGAACCGTGGGACGGGCCGGCGGCGATCGCCTTCACCGACGGCCGCCAGATCGGCGCCACGCTCGATCGCAATGGCCTGCGGCCGGCGCGCTATATCGTCACCGACGATGACCACGTGATCATGTCGTCCGAGGCCGGCGTGCTGCCGGTGCCCGAGCAGAACATCGTACGCAAGTGGCGGCTGCAGCCTGGGAAGATGCTGCTGATCGACCTGGAGGAAGGCCGCATCATCGACGATGCCGAGGTGAAACAGAAGCTCGCGACCCAGCATCCGTACGCCGAGTGGCTGAAGGCGACGCAGGTGCAGCTCGAGGACCTGCCGGAGCCGTCCGAGACACCGGCGCCGATGCCGGAAGCGCCGCCGCCGCGGCCGAACGATCGCGCGGCACTGCTCAGGCAACAGCAGGCGTTCGGCTATACCCAGGAGGATATTCAGTTCTACCTCGAACCGATGGCGCAGGAGGGCGACGATCCGGTCGGCTCGATGGGCACCGACACGCCGCTCGCCGTGCTGTCGAGCAAGCCGAAGCTGCTGTACAACTACTTCAAGCAGAACTTCGCCCAGGTCACCAACCCGCCGATCGATTCGATCCGCGAGTCGCTGGTGATGTCGCTGGTCTCCATGATCGGCCCGCGGCCCAATCTGCTTGGGCACCATGCGGGGTCGCATTACCGGCTGGAGGTGGCGCAGCCGATCCTGACCAATTCCGATCTGGAAAAGGTGCGGGCGATTTCCTCGCTGGTGGGTGACGCCTTCCGCACCAAGACCATCGACACGACATGGTCGGCCGGCGACGGCGCCGCCGGGATGGAGCGCGCGGTGGATCGCATCTGCGGCCTGGCCACCGACGCGGTGCTGGACGGCTACAACATCCTGATCCTGTCGGACCGCGCGGTGTCGGCCTCGCGCATTCCGATGCCGGCGCTGCTGGCGACCGCCGCCGTGCATCATCACCTGATCCGCCGCGGCCTGCGCACCAGTACGGGCCTGGTGGTGGAGACCGGCGAGGCGCGCGAGGTGCACCATTTCTGCGTGCTGGCCGGCTACGGCGCGGAGGCGATCAATCCGTACCTCGCGTTCGAGACGCTGGAGCAGGTCCGCGAGCGGAACGGTTTGAAGCTCACTGCCTACGAGGTGCAGAAGAACTACCTGAAGGCGGTCGGCAAGGGCATCCTGAAGGTGATGTCCAAGATGGGCATCTCCACCTATCAATCCTATTGCGGCGCGCAGATCTTCGATGCGGTGGGGCTCTCCGGCGCGCTCGTCGAGAAGTGCTTCACCGGGACGGCGAGCCAGATCGAAGGTGCCGGCTTCGAGGAGATCGCCCGCGAGGCGGTGCAACGGCACCAGAACGCCTATGGCGAGAACCCGCTGTACGACGGGATGCTGGATGCCGGCGGCGACTATGCGTTCCGTCTGCGCGGCGAGGACCATGCATGGACGCCCGACACCGTGGGCAAGCTGCAGCACGCGGTGCGCGGCAACTCGCGCGCCGACTTCACCGCCTATACCGGCCTGATCAACGACCAGAGCAAGCGCCTGCTCACCTTGCGCGGACTGATGGAGCTCCGGTTCGCCGAGAGCCCGGTGCCGCTGGAAGAAGTGGAACCGGCGTCGGAGATCGTGAAGCGCTTCGCCACCGGTGCCATGAGCTTCGGCTCGATCTCGCGCGAGGCGCACACCACCTTGGCGATTGCGATGAACCGGATCGGCGGCAAGTCGAACACCGGCGAGGGCGGCGAGGAATCGGATCGCTACAGGCCGCTGCCGAACGGCGATTCCATGCGTTCGGCAATCAAGCAGGTCGCGTCGGGACGGTTCGGCGTCACCATCGAGTACCTGGTGAACGCCGACGACCTGCAGATCAAGATGGCGCAGGGCGCCAAGCCCGGCGAAGGCGGGCAGTTGCCGGGGCGCAAGGTGGACAAGAACATCGCCCGGGTGCGCTACTCGACGCCGGGGGTGGGGCTGATCTCGCCGCCGCCGCATCACGACATCTACTCGATCGAGGACCTCGCCCAGCTCATCGCCGATCTGAAGAACGCCAATCCGCGGGCACGCATTTCGGTGAAGCTGGTGTCCGAGGTCGGCGTCGGCACGGTCGCCGCGGGTGTGGCGAAGGCGCGGTCCGATCACGTGACGATCGCCGGGTTCGAAGGCGGCACCGGCGCATCGCCGCTCACGTCGCTGACGCATGCCGGATCGCCGTGGGAGATCGGGCTCGCCGAAACTCAGCAGACCCTGGTGCTGAACGGGCTGCGCGGTCGCATCGCGGTGCAGGTGGATGGCGGTCTGCGCACCGGGCGCGACGTGGTGGTTGGCGCGCTGCTGGGTGCCGATGAGTTCGGCTTCTCCACCGCGCCGCTGATCGCCGCCGGCTGCATCATGATGCGCAAGTGCCACCTGAATACCTGCCCAGTCGGTATCGCGACGCAGGACCCGGTGCTGCGCCGGAAGTTCACCGGCCAGCCGGAGCACGTGATCAACTTTTTCTTTTTCATCGCCGAGGAAGTGCGCGAGCTGATGGCGAAGCTTGGCTTCCGCACGTTCAATCAGATGGTGGGCCAGGTCGGCCGGCTGGATATGCGCAAGGCGGTCGAGCACTGGAAGGCGAAGGGCGTCGATCTCACCCGCATCCTGTACCGGGTGCCGCCGAAGCCGGGGGTGGCGATCTACAACTGCGAGAAGCAGAACCACCATCTCGGCCGCGCGATGGACAATGAGCTGATCGAGCGGGCCGAGCCCGCCTTGCAGCGCGGCGAGCCGGTGCGGATCAGCCGCGACATCCGCAACGTGCATCGTACCGTGGGCGCGATGCTGTCCGGCGAGGTGGCGAAGCGCTACGGCCATGCGGGGCTGCCGGAGGACACCATCCAGATCAGCCTGACCGGCAACGCAGGCGGCAGCTTCGGCGCGTTTCTCGCGCGCGGCATCGCGCTGGAACTGACCGGCGACGCCAACGACTATGTCGGCAAGGGCCTGTCGGGCGGGCGCGTCGTGGTGCGCCATCCGCCGGTCGCGCGCGAGCCGACCGAGAACATCATCGTCGGCAACACCGTGCTGTACGGCGCGATCGCCGGCGAGGCGTACTTCCAGGGTGTCGCGGGCGAACGGTTCGCGGTGCGCAACTCAGGCGCGCTCGCGGTGGTGGAAGGCTGCGGCGATCATGGCTGCGAGTACATGACCGGCGGTGTCGTCGCGGTGCTGGGTGAGACCGGGCGCAACTTCGCGGCCGGCATGTCGGGCGGCGTCGCCTATGTGTACGACCCGAAGCGGCGGTTCGAGAGCCTGTGCAACATGGCCGCGGTCGAACTGGAGCCGATCCTGCCGCCCGATCCGGATGCCGCCGACGACCCCGAGCGGCCGCGCCAGCGCGCGGTGTCGGTGGACGACAGCGGCATGGGCGACCTGCTGCGGTTCGACGCGGAGAGGCTGCGGGTGCTGATCGAACGGCACCTGCTGTACACCGG
>DATBKQ010000691.1:0-5164 GCA_036555825.1 Acetobacteraceae bacterium
TTCGTCGCGCCGGTGCTGCATCGGTTTCATGTGCAATATCCCAATGTCACGTTCAACGTCAGGATGAGCAGCACGGACGAGGCGATGGAGGCCTTGAATTCGGGTGCTGCCGAGATCGGGCTGATCCTCAACCCTCCGGCGCGGGACACCATCGAAAGCATGGAGGTGTTCCAGGATCGGATGATTGCAGCGTTCGCTCCGTCGCATCCGCTCGCGAAACGCAAGGTGGTGTCCCTACGAGAACTGGCCGAATTCCCGATCGCGCTCACCGAACCGGCGTTCGGTCTGCGGCAGCAGCACGACCGGGTGTTCCGGCTTCATGCGTTCCGACCGCGGACCTTCTGCGTCACCCATTCGCTGGCGCTGGTGAAAGGGATCGCCAGTGCCGGAACGCATTGCACGCTGTTGCCGCGTTTCGCGGTGGCACCGGAGGTGGCGGGTGGGACCCTTTGCACGAGCGCGGTGCGGGAGTTCGACGCGGACCCTCTGGTATTCTGTATCTGCACCTTCAGCCGCCGTTCGCTGTCGCCGGCCGCCAGGATCTTCGTCGATAGCGTGATCGACTATTGCCGGCGCTATCGCCACTGACACGGTGACCAATGACCGGATCGCCGACGACGAGCGGGCAGCCATGGCACACGCGACACGGGAGGCGACCGTCTTAAGCAAAGCCGATGGCGCATCAGCAAGGGAGACTGCTACAGTGATCCGGACGTCCCTTACCTCCGCCCTCACAGCATAGCCGCGACCAGCAACCCTGCACCTCCCGCGCGGCCTTGCCCGCCCCCACAACGCGAGCGAGGCGGAAGCCGACAGGCCTGTTACGGCAATTCAGCGAATTTCAGTCCGAGGGACGATCACCCGAGGTCAGCATTATAACTTTCGACCGCACGAAGCTCGCGAACGTAGTCAATGGCATGAGCGTTCCTCTATCATTTCTTGCTTGGTGGCACCAGTGATTTCATTCCGGATTGCTGCTGATACCGATAGGACGGCAAGTGCGTTGTCCACAATTTGAGTGGATAGTCTTGTGCATATGCCTGTGGATATCGTGGAAAACCGCGCGGCCGACCGTGACAGTTTTATGTCCGTAACTGTACGGCAATCCAACAGGGAACCGTGGCCCGGCCCCTTCGATTCTGATGGCGAAGTCATCGCTCGGTCAGAACTCCGGCGATTCCGCCTTCGGCCATCGCGCTCTAACGGACTGTGCCGCTCCGTTCTCTTCGGCCTGCCATGTCCAATGGAACTCCCGCGCTGTGTGGCCAACACGAAGTCGCGGTAACCGGCATCTACCGGCGCGTCTTCGACAGACCTTCCGCTACCACCACCATCATAACGCTGCAAAATTGCTCAGCTTTCCAGTTCGCTGTCCCAGTACAGGAAGTCGCGCCAGCTCTGGTGCAGGTAGTTGGGCGGAAAGGCCCGGCCGTTGTCCTGCAGTTCCCATGTGGTCGGCTGGCGCGGGTGCGAGCGAGGGAACATCCCGCACTCGCGAGGCAGCCGGGAGCCCTTGCGCAAATTGCAGCCGCCACACGCGGTGACGACGTTTTCCCAGGTGGTGCGCCCGCCGCGGCTGCGCGGCACCAGGTGATCGAACGTCAGGTCGTGCGTCGGGTGGCGGCCGCCGCAATACTGGCAGATGAAAGCGTCACGCAGAAATACGTTGAACCGGGTGAATGCCGGCCGGCGCGCCGATGGGATGTAGTCCTTCAGCGCGATCACGCTGGGCAGGCGCATGGTGAGGGAAGGGGATCGCACCTCGGTCTCGTATTCCGACAGCACCGAGACCCGATCGAGGAAAACCGCCTTCACCGCGTCCTGCCAGCACCAGAGCGACAGCGGGAAATACGACAGCGGCCGAAAGTCCGCGTTCAGCACCAGTGCCGGATAGAATTGGCCACCGTCGGGCAAGCACCGCTCCTCTGCGTCGGGAGCGCAAGAGCTGGGGGACAATCCGCTATCGACCCGCCAGATGTTGTGCGCCGCCGAGAACCGCCTCGTTTATCGCAGAGCGGGCCGCGCGCCGCAAGCCAAGTGCGTGGCGGAATAACGCCAGCGTCATGCGAATGCGCGCTGCAATGCCAGCGCGCCCATCGACAGCCCGGTGTCGTCGATGCCGTGGCCGAGCCGCGGCACATACACCGCCTCGACTGGCACGTTCGCCGCTTGCAAGGCTGCCTCGGCGTCGCGCGAGCGCTGTGCCGGCACGACATCGTCCGCTTCTCCATGCACCAGCAGCACCGGGGCCCGGTTGGCCAGCTCGGTGCCCAGCTTCTCCGGCGCGATCAGCGCGCCGGAGAACGCCAGGATGGCGCGCGGCGCGGATGCCCGGCGCAGGCCGGTGAACAGCGCGGTCATCGCGCCCTGGCTGAAGCCCATCAGCGCGTACGCCTGGGGCGGCAGACCGCGCCGCGCCAATTCGGCGTCGATGAAGCGGTTCAGGTACTCCGCCGCGCCGCGGACGCCCGCCTCGACCACCGAAGGCGAGCGATCGGCCACGCTCCACCATTGCCGGCCGAAGCCGGACTCATGCGGGAACGGCGCGTCCACCGAGACGAACAGCGCGTCGGGCAGCGCATGCGACCAGCTCGGCGCCAGATCGATCAGGTCATGGCCATCGGCACCCAGTCCATGGCACAGCACGATCAGTTGCTTCGGTGCCGCCTTCGAGGCGGGTCCCCAGCGCGGCCCGTCCAGCTCAGCCATGCCCCTCTCCCTTTGCCGCCAAAGACCTCCGACGATTCCGCCGCCGGTCGTCACGCGCTACCTTGTGGCGCATCCGCATGCCGATCGTCACCCGCTTCGCCCCGAGCCCGACCGGATACCTGCATCTCGGCCACGCCTTCAGCGCGCTGACTGCATGGCACCGCGCGCGCGAGGCCGGCGGGTGCTTCCTGCTGCGTCTCGAGGACATCGACACGGCGCGCTGCCGCCTCGCGTTCGCCCAGGCAATCCTCGAGGATCTGGCCTGGCTCGGCATCGACTGGGACGGCGAGGTCCGGGTGCAGTCGCAGCATCTGGCGGAATATCGCGCAGCACTCGATGCGCTGGCGGTGCGCGGGCTGTTGTATCCGTGCTTCTGTACGCGTGCCGATATAATGCAATCCGCCAGTGCGCCGCACAGCCCGGATGGCGCGCCGCTCTATCCCGGCACCTGCCGGCGGCTTTCGGCCGACGAGCGAGAGGCGCGCATCGCCGCCGGGACGCCCCATGCGCTGCGCCTCGACATGGCACGCGCGCTGGTCGGGCCGCTGACCTTCGAGGAAGAGAGCGAAGGCTCGATTCTCTGCCGGCCAGAACAGTTCGGCGACGTTGTCCTGGCGCGTAAGGACGCGCCGGGCAGCTACCATCTGTGCGTCACCCATGACGATGCGCTGCAGGGTGTCACGCTGGTTACGCGCGGCGAGGATCTGAAGCCCGCAACGCATCTGCATCGCTTGCTCCAGGCGCTGATGGGCTGGCCGGCCCCGACCTATGCACACCATCCGCTGCTGACGGATCGCGGTGGCCGCCGGCTCGCCAAGCGCGACAAGGCGGTGGCTCTGCGCGAGCTGCGGGCGCGGGGGCATTCGCCGGCGGACGTACAGGCGATGATCGCGGACGTCAGAAGAGCCGGCTGAACCAGCCGCCACCCTTGCCGCCCTGCGTGATGATCGGCGTGTAGCCTGGGGGCGGCGTCCAGTTCATCAGCCGATCGACAAACTCGGGGCTGGGATAGACGAGGCCGGCGTTCCGGTTGATCTCGGTGCGGACATTGGGATCCGGTGCCGGGCCGGCCGCTTCCACCAGCGCTTCCTCCCCCGCACTCGTCGGCGCCTGATCGGTTGGCGGCTGGGCCGTCGGTGCGTTGCCGCCGATCGCGATCGGGCGTGTCGGCCGCATCGCCAGCTCCGGCGGTGTCGAGAGCGGCACGCGGGTGGCCGCCATGGTCTCCGGCGCCGCGTCGCGCGAAACGCCGAAGTTGCGCGTCATGCCGCTGTCGCCGCAGGCGGCCAGGGAGAGCATCAGGAACAGGGGCCAGACTCGCATGTCTTCCAGTCTCCGTCACGCCGCGCGCAGCCGGAGCAGAATGCGTACCGCGTTCGCTCGGTCAACCGCTTTCAGTGCCGAACCGCTCCGGTCAGTGCGCCGGCGCGTATGGCCAGATCAAGGTGCCGGATTTCAGCTCCTGCGGCAGCAGCACAACCTCCGTCGAGGGATCCTTGAACTGCTCCAGGCCATTGCCCTTGATGTTCTGGAACTGGGTCCAGACGATGCGCGGCGCGGCCCACTCCCCGCCCTTGCCGAAGGTGACGTCGCCGATGATCGTCTTGAACGTGTGGCTCTGGAAGTAGTCAGCGAGTTTGCCGTCATCGATGCTGCCGGTGTCCTCGATCGCCTGTGCCAGAAGTTGCATGCGTGCATAGGCCCAGGGCGGCAGGAAGTAACCCAGCGGATCGACACCCTCGCCGGCCGCCTTCGCCTGGTAGCGCTCGAGGAAGTCGATGACGCCGGGGAACCGCATGGTGGGCGCCGGCAGCCAGTTCTCGCTCACCACGATGCCGTTCAGCAGCGGGCCGAGCTGCGTCCGCAGCGCCGCGGTGGACAGCCCCACCATGCCGCCGCCGAACAGCATCGCCTTCAACCCTACCTCGTTGGCCGCACGCAGGATGCCGGCGGTATCGGGCGGATAGGAGGCGACATAGATCACGTCCGGATTGGCCGCCCGCACCGCGCGCACCACCGGCGTGTAATCCGACGTGGTCGGCGGATACGTGCCGTCGTACACGATGCGCAGCCCGGCCGCCCGGGCGTTGTCGCGCGCGCCATCCGAGGCGTTCTTCGCGAACTCGGCGTCGGCCGCGACGATCGCCACCGTCCGCGGCTTCGGATTCTGTGCCACGGCGAGGTCGAAATAGCCGCGCGAGAAGGCATGCTTCGGATCGGGCCCGGTCGGCAGCATCGAGAAGTAGCGCGGATAGTGGAATTCGCTGTTCACCGCCAGACAGAACAGGCTGATGAACAGCTTGTTGTGGCCAATCGCCACCGGCATCGCCGGCGCGGTCATGTTGGTCGCATAGCCCGAGACGATCAGATCGACATGATCGACCTCGAGCAGCTTGGTGTAGATGCCCGGAACATTCGCGGCATTGCTCTGGTTGTCGTAGAACACCAGCTTCAC
>DATBKQ010000692.1:0-4417 GCA_036555825.1 Acetobacteraceae bacterium
TCGGAAAGGATTATCCACTCGGCGTGCGCGACATCCTTGGCGACAAGTGGGACAAGATCGTCGTCAAGTCGGCCAGCTACGAGACCACCGATCCGACGATCGATTCGCAGATCGTGGAGATGCAGAGCGCCGGTGCCAACGTGCTGCTGGTCGCCGCAATTCCCAAGTTCGCCGCACAGTCGATCAGCAAGGTGTATGCGTTGAACTGGAAGCCCACTTTCTACATGACCAACGTCGCGATCTCGGTCGGCGCCGTTATGACCCCGGCCGGGCCCGAGAAGGCGGTCGGCATGCTCAGCACGGCCTATATGAAGGACCCGACCGATCCAGGCTTCAAGGACGATGCCGGCATGAAGCAGTGGCGGGACTTCATGGCGAAGTACATGCCGGGCGGCGACGTCACGGATGCAGCCTACGTATTCGCCTATTCTGTCAGCCTGACGATGCTGCAGGTGCTGAAGCAGTGCAAAGGCGACTTCTCGCGCGACAACGTGATGAAGCAGGCCGAGAGCCTGCACGACTTCGAACTGCCGACGCTGTTGCCGGGCATCAAGGTGAACACGTCGCACACCGACCATCGGCCGATCACGTCGATGCAGTTCATGAAGTGGGACGGCAAGACCTGGGTGCGGTTCGGCGAATTGATGGCCGGCGCGACGGTGTAGGGCGCCGCCGGTTGGGGCGGCCTCAGGGCCGCCCCGCGCGATGATAGGGGTGGCCCGCGGCGATCGAGCGCGCGCGATAGACCTGCTCGGCCAGCATCGCGCGCACCAGGAAGTGCGGCCAGGTCAACCGGCCAAGCGACAGAACATAGTCGGCGCGCGAGAGTACCGTTGCGTCGAGGCCTTCCGCGCCGCCGACCAGAAAGCAGATACCCCGATTGCGTGCGAGCCAGCGCTCCAGCAGGCGCGCCAGCTCCTCGCTGTCCGGCGCGCAGCCGCCTGCGTCGAGTGCGATCACGTACGCTGATTCGGGCACTGCGGCCAGCAACGCCGCCGCTTCGCGTCGCTTCACCTCAGCCGGTGCGCCACGCGCCTCGGCAATTTCGGTCAGCAACACCTGCGGCCGTAGCCGCGCGTTGTAGCGGGCGAAGAGTTCCGCCTCGGGCCCCTCGCGCAGCCGGCCGACGGCAATCATACGCAACATCATCAACTCACCCCTTGCGATCAGGCGCGGCAGACCCCAAGCATGTCGCGTGCCCGACCATAGGGGGAAGCCCGGAGGGGGAAACAATGCCGTGGCCGACACAGCAGGGTAGCTATCATGCCGGTGACCTGACGCTGCAGTCCGGCGCAGTACTGCGGGACGCGCGGCTGTCATGGAAGGCGCACGGCACGCTGTCTTCGGCGCGGGACAATGTCATCGTCTATCCGACCAGCTACGGGGCGCAGCATCCCGATCTCGAGTGGCTGATCGGCCCCGACGGGGTGCTGGATCCGACGCGCTGGTTTGTCGTGATTTTCGATATGTTCGGCAACGGACTGTCGTCGAGTCCGTCGAACACCGATGACTACCCGACGCTGGTGACGATATTCGACAACGTTCAGACCCAGCGCCGCGCTCTGCGCGACCTGTACGGTGTCGAACGCGTCGCCTGCGTCTATGGCTGGTCGATGGGCGGCTTGCAGGCGTATCACTGGGCGGCGCTGTTTGCCGATGCGGTGGACCGCATCGTGGTGAACTGCGGCGTGGCGCGCACCGCCGTGCACAATCAGGTGTTCCTGCGCAGCCTGATGGCGACGCTGGAAGCCGCACCCGAGCATCTCGGCGATGGCCGGTTTTCCGCTGAGCCGCGTGCGGCCAAGCGGGCGTTCGCGCGCATCTATGCCGCGTGGGCGCTGAGCCAGGACTTCTACCGCGCCGGTCTGCACCTGAGGACCGCGCCGGATCTGGAGAGCTTCCTGCGCACCGACTGGGAGGACCGGTTTGTCCCGCGTCCCGCCGCCAACCAGTACGCGCAGCTTCGCACCTGGGACGCCGCCGACATCAGCGCCAACACGCTGTACGACGGCGACCTGACGCGCGCGCTGCGCGCGATCCGGGCCCGCGTGCTGCTGATGCCGGGGGAGACGGACCTGTATTTCCGGGTCGCCGACAACGCGGCGGAGCTGCCGTTCCTGGCACACGGGGAGCTGAAGCCGATCCCCAGCAGCTGGGGGCATCGCGCCGGCAATCCGGCGTCGAACCCCGAGGATGCACGTTTTGTCAGAGAGGCCGTGCGGGGCTGGCTCGCGCGGTAGCAGATCGAGGAGAGCAGCGATGGCGACGATCACTTCGTGCAATCCCCCGGCCGTACGTTCGCCGACCGGCTACACGCATGGGCTGCTACTGGAAGGCGTGGAGCGGCGGCTGATCATTTCCGGCCAGGTCGGAGTGGCGCCGGACGGCTCGGTGCCGAGTACCGGCGAAGGCCAGGTCGCGCAGGCCTTCGCCAATCTGCGCGCGGTGCTGGAAGCGAACGGTTTGACGGTGAACAACCTGGTCAAGACGACGGTGTTCCTGACCGACCGCTCGCTGCTGCCGTCGTTCCGCGCGGCGCGCGATGCGGTGTATGCCGGTCACGCGCCATGCTCGACGCTGCTGTTCGTCGCGGGGCTCGCCGACCCGCGGTTCATGGTGGAGATCGAGGCCGAAGCGGTGGCCTGAACAGGATCAGCGGCGTAGGAGAGAAGGCGGCAGCCTTGCTCGCCGAGTGACGGTCAGACCGCGGGCACGCACTCGCCCGTCGAAGGGAATTCGTCGTCGGCCCGCTCGTTGCGGGCCGGCGATGGGTCCAGCAGCGCGCTGACGATGACCGCCAGCAGCAACGCTCCCACACCAACCAGCAACGCGGCCATTTGTTCCTCTCTCGGTTCTAGCCCCCGTAGGGCGGGGTGTGTCAGATAACGGCGCGGCGGCCGCGCCACAGTGAATCGCTTCACACCACGAGCGGGAATTGCTGAACGCGGAGGCCGGCTGGACACTTGCGTCGATCGTCGCCCTTCCTGGTGAGGCGAGCGGAGCGCCAGGTCTTGTGCGGTAGATGGCGGATTTGCGGTGACGCAGAAGCCACCGCCGCAGAAGGAGCACCGTGCAGCACAACGTCGTGCCAGTGTCTCGGGGGAGTGCGCAGCGGTGGGACTGACCGAGACGGAGAGCGCTGGCATGACGAGCCGAAGCGGTGGCGTAAGGCCGGCGTTCAGTCCAGCATCGGCAGGCTGAGCGGCGAGATCTGTTCCGCCGTCCGGCCTGCCCAGTCGCGGGCAGGCGCCTCGCGCAGCATGCGTTGTTGGCCTTCCGCCACCACGGCCAGCGCGGCCTGGTGGTCCAGCGTCAGCACGCGGCCTTGGTCCATCACCTTCGCGCCGTGCACGAACACCGTGCGCACCGCGCGGTCGGCCGCGGTGAACACCAGCGAACGCAGCGGATCGCGCGCGGGCCGCATCCACGGATTGGCGAGATCGACCAGCACCAGGTCAGCCTTCGCCCCAGGTGCCAGCCGGCCAAGATCCGGGCGCCCGAGCGCATCCGCACCGCCGGCGGTGGCGGCGTGGAACAGCGCGCCGATGCTGGTGGTGGTGATGTCGCGGGCGGCAACGCGCGCGAGTATCGCCGCCAGGCGCATCTCCTCGATCACATTGTGCGGGGCGACATCGGTACCGATGCCGAGGTTGACGCCGGCGCGCCGATAGCGGCCGAAGTCCTCCAGCGTGTGGCCATAGCGCGCGAACGGCGAGGGGCAGTGTGCGACATGCGTGCCGGTGTCGGCAAGCGCGCGCAGATCCGTTCGCGTATGCCAGCGAACCCAGGAGTGCTCGTCGATGAACATCGCATGGCCGAGGATCGTGCGCGGCGAGAGGATCCCGAGATCGTGGGCGAACCGCACCGGCGACTTGCCGTGGCGATCCACCATGACCAGGAACTCGTTGACGCTCTGGGCGCAGTGCACGGTGATCGGCAGGTTGCGCGCCTCCGCCGCGGCGAAGCTATCCCGCAGCAGATCGGCGGTGCAGGTGTCGATCTGCGCCGGCGACACGATGCCGGACAGCCGGCCGGACGGATGCGATACCGCCTGCTCGATCAGCGCCAGTGCCGCGTCGAGCCCACGCCGTCCGGCGGTCTCGTCCCAGCGGTATTTCAGCGCCCAGCCGTTCTCCAGGTGCCAGCGCGCCGAGGCATAACTGGGGGCGAGGAACACCCGCAATCCGCTTTGCGCTGCGGTGTCGATCCAGCCTTCGTCGATGCCGGACAGGTCGGCGACGCTGGTGATGCCCGAGAGCAGCATTTCGCAGAACGCCACCTGCTTGCCGGCGCGACGGGCGATGAAGTCCGGCTGCAGCGCGACCGAGCGTTCATACAGGCCGCTCATATACATGGCGGGAACGCCGTGTTCCTCGCGCACGCCGCGGTAGAAGGGTTCGGTGCTGGGGTGCGAATG
>DATBKQ010000693.1:0-1560 GCA_036555825.1 Acetobacteraceae bacterium
TCCCAGCACGCCGTTGCCCGAGCTGGCGGAGCAGATGCGGGTGTATCGTGCCGCGCTGGGCGCCCGCGTGCCCGACTGCTTCCCGATCGTGCGCGAATGCTATGTCGGCGCCAGCCACAGAACCGCGCTCGACGAGTGCCGCAATGCGTTGCAGTACAAGTACAACGCCTACGCCTCGTGGGGCCTGGCGGACCGTCAGCCTCCGCGTTTCGAGGAGCTGGTGCGCGATCGCTTCATCATCGGCGATGCGGCGTTCGTGAAGGAGGAGATTGCGCGCTATCGTGAAGCGCTCGGGGTCGATCACTTCATGATGCGCTGCCACTGGCCCGGGCTGGAGTTCGACAAGGCCTTGGGCAGCATCAGGCGGCTTGGCGAAATTTTCGCGTAAGCATCACAGTGCCTCGGCCACCGCGTCGCGGTAGGCGCGCAGCGCGGCCAGATGATCCGACGCCGTATGCCCGGCGATCCGATGGTGGTGGCGGCGGTTGAAGGTGGTGGTCAGGCAGATGTGCGAAGCGCCGGCGGACTTCCAGAACGCCACCTCCTTCCGCCAGTCGGCCGGCGTGCCGGACCCGCAGGAGGTCCACACCTCGATGCCGACCGCGTTCGGATCGCGGCCCTCGGCGCGTGTCAGCGCACGCAGCTTGTCGAACACGTCGAGCGCCGTCCGGTCCGGCGGATAGGCGTTCGGCATCCAGCCATCGCCCCACTTGGCGATGCGCGGCAGCGTCGCGTCGTGATGCCCACCGAACCATACCGGCACGCGGCCCGATGGCGGACGCGGATTGATCCCCGCATCCTCGATGGTGTGCCAGCGGCCCTTGAAGACGACGTGGTCCTGCGCCCACAGCGCCTGCATCACCTGCACCTGCTCTTCCGAACGACGGCCGCGATTGCGGAAGTTCTCGTTCAGCCCGACGAATTCCACCTCGTTCCAGCCGACGCCGATGCCCAGGCGGAAGCGGCCGCCGCACAACACGTCGAGCGAGGCAGCCTGTTTCGCCACCAGCACCGTCTGCCGCTGCGGCAGGATCAGCACGCCGGTGGAAAAGCCGAGTTTGCTCGTGCAGCCGGCGAGAAAGCCGAACAGCACGAACGGATCGTGGAACAGGTCCTTCGAGGTGTTGCGGCTCATGTCCCAGTCGGGCCGCGCGGCGGTATTCACGCCCAGCACGTGATCGGGTGCTTCCAGGAAGTCGTAGCCCATCGCCTCGACCGCCTGCGCGTAGTCGCGCACGACGAATGCTTCGCCGCCGATATCACCGAGAGGAATCAGTGCGCCGATTTGCATGTCCTGTCTCCGTTTACTTGTCGGCGTCCAGCACGGCCTTCAGTTTGTCCGGCGCCACGGCGATGGTGTCGATTCCGGCACGCTCCTGCTGCAGCAACATACTGATTCGGGAGTCGCGCTGCGCCCAGCCGTGGTTCAGGGCTTCGGTCAGCTCCTGGTGTGCCAGGTTGGTCAGCCGCATCGGCACACCGACCTCGCGCGCCAGTTGGCAGGCCAGCGAGACATCCTTGTGCAGCAGGCGCAGCGCGAAATCGGGCGGATCGTAGATA
>DATBKQ010000694.1:0-11619 GCA_036555825.1 Acetobacteraceae bacterium
GATGGCGAGTGTCGGCACATAGGCGCATGCAGCACCTACACCTACACCGATGCCATAGGTAATATAGCCGATCCAGAGATGGCTGATGAATCCGGTGAGCGCGAGGCTGCCTCCCATGATCACCGCGCCCAGCCCAGCCATCACACCTGGTCCCAGGCGATCACCGAGATTTCCGGCGAGAGGACCGAGCATGTAGAAGGCGAACCCGGTGATGGAGAACAGCGCCGAAGTCGTGGCCCGGGCGGCATGGAACTCGGTTTCCATGGGTGCGAACACCACACCGAAGCTGTACAGGGTTCCGAACACGACAAAGCCGACCACGAATGCAGCCGCGGCCATCAGCCAGGCACGCGCCGAATCAGGCATATCCATAGGGGATGCGCGGCGCATGGGAGCCTCCTTCTATGCGGCCGCCACGGGATCGCATGCCCATGCCGGGCCCCGCACTCCGGTTCTTGCTTTCGCGATCGGTGGCCATGCGAACGCTCGAAGCTGTGGGCCCGAGATTGCTTGGTGCTACGCAGCCTGAATGAACCCGACGCCATCCTCCTCGAACACCGCGCATGTCAGCCGGCCGCCATGGCCGGCGCCGGTGTCGATGCCGATGCGGTTTGGCCTGATCGTGGGCGAGGGTGTCGTTGAATGGCCGTGTACCACGACCGTGCCGAAGTCCTGCTCGCTGGCAAGGAAACTCTGGCGGATACCGAGCAAATCGTCCTCCGTTTGGCAGTCGAGCGGCACGCCGGGACGAATACCGGCATGCACGAACAGGTAACCGCCTTCGCGATGCTCGATCGCCAGTTGCTCAAGGAATGCAACGTGACCCGGTGGAATGCGCGAACGCCATTCGCTGCGCGGCGTAACCGCCAGTACGCCCCAACTCCGCAGGGCCGCTTCACCGCCGATGTGCAGCCAGTCGGTCGCAGCGGCACCATCGCCTGACAGCGCGTGCAACGCAGTGCGTTCGTGATCGCCCAGCAGATTGATCGTGGGCAGTCTCGCCACGGACGGACCTGCCGCGAGCAAGCCGACCACGCCCGCGCTGTCGGAACCGAAATCGATGTAGTCGCCGAGATGCACCAGCACCGCGGAGGCCGGCGGGCGTCGCCACAGATCGTCGGCGATGGCCGCGTGCAACTGGCGCAGTTGCGCCAGGCAACCGTGAATGTCGCCGATGGCATAGATCCGCCGGCCACGTGGCAAGCGGCCTGGCGAGAGCACGAAGCGCAGCGACGCGGCATCGGCGGTGGCAATTCGCGGCGGGCGCCAGGTCGGCACGGCGGTGGCATCGAGGTCGGCGCGGATGCGCGGCCGCGCGAGGCGGCGGACGGGGCGTCGCATGGCGCCGATTATCGTGGTGCCGTTGTGCGCCGGCAATGCCGCGCGCTAGGCTCGCCCAAGCACAGGCGAAGCGGAGAGAACCGTTGGCGAACATCACATTCCCGGTCGAGGCGGGCCACATCATGCTGTTCGCGCGCGCGATCGGCGATTACAACCCGGTGTATCACGACGCCGAGGCGGCGAAGCGCAGCGAGGTGGGCGGCATCATCGCACCGCCGACATTTCCTCAGGCGGTGGCGCAGTTCGATCCGGACTATCCGTTGCGCTGGCGTCCGGGTCAGCCGTGGTTCGGCTCCGGCAAGAGCCCGAGCGGCGTGGAGAACCGGCCGTCCGGCGGCGGCGGACTGCATGCCGAGCAGCATTTCGAGTATCACCGCCAGTTGCGGCCGGGCGATGTGCTGACGGTGGAGCATCGCCAGGGCAATACCTGGGAACGCGAGAGCAGACGCGCGGGCAAGTTGACGTTCCGTGAGCGGATCGCGGAATATCGCAATCAGCATGGTGAACTCGTGATCACCGCGCGCAGCGTGGGGGTCACGACCGAGCGTCCGGTGGAACGGAGCTGAAGGGGACCTCGCCATGGCACTCAAGGCAAGCCAGCTCAAGCTCGGCGACACGCACAGCGAGCGCGTGGTCGAGAACCTGTCGCGGACGCAGATCGTGATGTACTGCGGCGCATCGGGCGACTACAATCCGCTGCATGCGGACGAGGTGTATGTGACGCAGAAGGCCGGCTATCCGAGCGTGTTCGCGCATGGGATGCTGACCATGGGCCTGACCGGCAAGATGCTGACCAACTATGTCGGCGACGGCCGGCTGACCAAGTTCGGTGTGCGCTTCACCAACCAGGTGTGGCCAGGCGACGACCTCGACGCCAAGGCGACGGTCGCCGCGATCCGGGAGGAGGGCGGGCAGCACTACGTCGACCTGACGTTGTCAACCACCAATCAGGACGGCAAGGAGGTCGCCAGCGGGTCGGCGACCGCGCGCATCGACCCGTAGTGCACGCGGTGCTTTGCGCGTGTCATTGCGAGGAGCGAAGCGACGAAGCAATCTCGCTCGAGATTGCTTCCCCTCGCATTCGCGAGGGTCGCAATGACACCATCGGACTTACAGTGAGAGCGAACGCGCTCCAGCGATCGCGGGGCTACACCCAGCGGAGGCTGGGCTCGGCGCCGAGCAGATACTGGCCGATGGTCTCGAAATGCGAACGGCGCCCCTGCACCTGCTGCGTCACGGTGTTGATGTCGCGGAAGCGCCGTTCGAACGGATTGGCGTCGAAGATCGCGGTGGCGCCAGCCTCGTGATAGGCGACATCGACGACCTCCTTGGCCTGGTGAATGGCGTAGGTCGATGCCTGCCTGATCGCCATGCGCTGCTCGGTGTTCAGCTCACCGGCGATCGCCACGGCATCCCACGTATCGCGCAGGACCTGGATCAGCCAGGTGCGCGCGGACCGCAGCTTCGCGTCGGCCACGCCGATCGCCGACTGGATCATCGCGCTGTCGCGGAGCGCGGTCTGGGTCAGCGCCGGCGTTTTGCCGCGTGCCAGGTCGATGAAGGCGTCCAATGTCGCGCGCGCAATGCCGAGGGCGACGGCGGCGAAGCCGGAGGCGTAGATGTTCATGCCGCTGAACCGGTACAGCAGGCCGGGTTCGCGCCGCTCCTCGGGCCGATCGCGCGTCAGCGTGTGCGCCTCGTCCACGAACAGGTCCTTCACCGTGTAGGTGTCGCTGCCGGTGCCTCGCAGCCCGACCACCTGCCAGACATCGTCGATGAGGGCGCGCTCGCGGCGGAACAGCATGGTGCGCTCCCAGGCGCGGCCGTCGGGATGGCGATGCGGCGTTCCATCGCCGTCGAAGCACGGGCAGTGCGCGCCCAGCCAGGTGGCGTGCCGGCTGCCGCTGGCGAACGCCCAGGTGCCGGTGATGCGCCAGCCGCCCTCGGCGCGGGTCGCCTTGGCCCCCGGTCCCTGGCCCCAGGCGAGCACGTCGCGCTCGCCGCCGAACACCTCGCGGGCGGCCGCGGGCTCCAGGTAGGCGGCGGACAGCGAACAGCCGGACCCTTGGTTCATGCACCAGGCGACCGAAGCATCGCCACCCGCGATGGCTTCCACGCACTGGATGTAGCTGGCGGGATCGAGTTCGGCGCCGCCCAGCGAGCGCGGCACCAGCAGGCGGAACATGCCGTCGGCATGCATTGCATCCAGCACGTCGCCGGGCAACTCGCGGGCCGCATCGATGCGCGGCGCCGCGGCGGTCAGCAGCGGTGCCAGCCTGCGGGCGCGGCCGATGCGGCCCGCGGCAATGCCGGCCTCGTGGACGTCCATGCCTTGCATCCTCTGTCGCTTTGCCGCGGACGCTACACCGGCATGGCAGGGCCGGACAGGGCCACCTATGTTCGCCTGCATGGATGCGCGCGGCGAGTTGCTGGCGGAGATCGAACAGGAAATGCGCGAGACCGCGCGATGGACGGGGCGATCCACGCTGTCGCCGCGCGTGGCCGAAGCAATGGCGAAGGTGCTGCGCGAGGCGTTTGTGGCGCCAGGGTCGGAACCCGCCGCATACGAGAACCGGCCGTTGCCGATCGGGCACGGCCAGACGATCTCGCAACCGTTCGTGGTGGCGCTGATGACGGAGTTATTGGACTTGCAACCGGATGAACGGGTGCTGGAGGTCGGCACCGGCTCCGGTTACCAGGCGGCGGTGCTGGCGCGGCTCGCGCGCCAGGTGTGCTCGGTCGAGGTGATCCCAGAGCTTGCCGCACGCGCGGCCGCGGCGCTTGCCGGGCAGGGCCTCACGAACATCGCGTTGCGCACAGGCGACGGCGGCCAGGGCTGGCCGGATGGCGCGCCGTTCGATGCGATCATGGTGACGGCAGCGGCGCGGGCGGTGCCGCCGGCGCTGATCGAGCAGCTTGCGCCGCGGGGGCGCATGGTGATCCCCGTCGGGCCACGCCATGGCGATCAGGAGTTGCTGCTGCTCACCAAGGACGCGGCTGGCATGGTGAGCCGGCGCGTCGTCCTGCCGGTTGCCTTCGTGCCGCTGACTGGCGGCGGGCGCGATTGACGTGGCGCGATTGACGTACTGGGACCCCGCCGATACTACCGATCAGTAGGTGCCGCACAAGCAGGGGAGCATGATGTGAGCGAACCCGAGACGTTGACGGTCGATGTCAACGGCTTTGCCACCCGTATCTGGCGCAAGGGCAGCGGTCCGAAGCTAGGGTTTCTGGCCGGCTTCGGCGGGCTGCCGCGCTGGGTGCCAGTTCTCGACGAACTGGCGAAGAGCCGCACCGTGATCGTGCCGTCGCTGCCCGGGTTCCCCGGCGGCGATCGCGGGCACACCGTGCTCGATACGCACCTGGACTGGCTGCTCGCCGTGCGCGAACTGCTGGCGAAGGCGGGGCTGGAAGGCGCCGACCTGGCGGGCAGCTCGGTGGGCGCATCGCTGGCGGCGGAGATGGCCGCGCTGTGGCCCTCAAGCGTGCGCCGGCTGGCGCTGGTCGCTCCGTTCGGTCTGTTCGATGCGGCCGATCCGCCGACGGATCCCTGGGCGCAGCGCGGCGATGCGGTGCCGGGCCTGATGTGCGCCGATCCGGAGATCTGGAAGGCGCTGAAGGAGGTGCCGGAGGGCGCGAACTCGGTGGAATGGCCGATCGAGCAGACACGTGCGAACGAGGCGGCGGCGCGGGTTTTCTGGCCGTTGGGCAACACCAGGCTGGAGAAGCGGCTGAAGCTGATCCAGGCCCCCACTCTGCTGATCTGGGGCGAACAGGATCGCATCATGCCGCGCAGCTACGCCGAGCGGTTCGCCAAGGGCATCGCCGGACGGGCGGAGACCAGGATGGTTGCCGGGGCGGGGCATCTGGCCGAGTTGGACAAGCCGGTGGAGGTTGCCGCGGCCATACTCGGCTGGATGAACTGAGGAGCTCGCAAATGCCGCTCGATCCGGACGCCGAGACGCTGCTGGCGATGATGCGCGAGGCGGGACGCCCGCCGATGGAGACATTGACGCCCGAGCAGGCGCGCGAGGGGTTCAAGGCCGGCCGTGCGGCGGTGACGCCCGATCCGCAGGACGTGGCCGAGGTCCGCGACCTGTCGTGCACCGGCCCGCATGGGCTGGTTCCGCTGCGCGCCTACCGGCCGCTCGGTACGCGGCCGGACGAGGTGTTGCCGGCATTGGTCTATTTCCACGGCGGCGGCTGGCTGCTGGGCGATCTGGATTCGCATGACGTGGCCTGCCGCCACTATGCCAACGCGGCGCGGTGCCGGGTGGTGTCGGTGGATTACCGGATGGCGCCGGAGCACAAGTTTCCTGCCGCGGTGGATGACTGCGCGGCGGCGACCGGCTGGGTGATCGCGCAATCGGATGCGCTGCACATCGATCGCACGCGCGTGGCGGTGGGTGGCGATTCGGCGGGCGGCAATCTGGCGGCGGTGATGGCGCTCATGGCGCGCGACGGCGAGCTGCCGCCGCTCGTGTTCCAGTTGCTGGTGTATCCGGTGACCGATCTGGGCATGACGCACGAGTCGTATGCGCGGGTGACCGAGGGCGTGCCGCTGACCGCGAAGACCATGGACTGGTTCATCGACCACTACCTGCACGGCCCGAAGGATCGCGCTGACTGGCGGGCGTCGCCGCTGCGGGCCGCCGACCTGTCGGGTGCGGCACCGGCGCTGGTGCTGACCGCGAGCTATGATCCGCTGTGCGACGAAGGCGTGGCATACGCCGAGCGGCTGGAGCGCGAGGGGGTGCGGGTGATGCATCTGCACTTCTCGGATCAGATGCATGGATTTGTCGGGCAGGGGCGGATCGTGCGCGCCGGCACAATGGCGCTGGATATGATGGGCGCCGCGTTGAAGAAGGCGCTGTGGGTGTAGTTCGTTGCTCCTCGGGATTGCTTCGCGCTATGCGCTCGCAACGACCGTCTGACAGCATGTGCCGTCAGACGGTCACCTTGCTTCCCGCCCCGACCATCTGCAGTCCGAGGTCGGCCATGCGCCGGCACATTTCCTCGAGGCGCAGACGCCCTTCTGGCCGATGCCAGGTGTAGGCCCAGGAAATCATGCCGCCGATGGCCAGTGCTGCGAGATTGACGTCGCGCAGGTCGAACTCGCCGGCCGCGACCCCTTCGGTGAGGAGGTTGGACAGCACGTGATCGAACTTCTTGCGCAGCGCGTTGATCTCGATCAGCGCCTCGGGGGCCAGGTTCTTCTCCTCACGGAAATAGATCGCGATATTCGCCTGACGCGACAGCACCACCTGAGTGAAATCGACGATCGCCTTGTGCAGGCGGGCGGTTGGAGGGCCAGGCAGCCTGGCGGCGTGGCTCACTGCCTCCAGCGATAATTCGATGGTGGGTTTGCACAGCGCGGCGAGCAGATCCGTCTTGCTGCGAAAGTGGGTGTAGATGAACGGCTTGGTGACACCGAGTTCCGCGGCGATGTCGTCGAGTGTCGTACCGGTGAAGCCGTGCTCGTAAAACAGCTTGACAGCTTCTTCCAGAATACGCTCGCGCTTGTAGGCCTGTATCTCCTCGCGCATCGCCCGGTTATCCATGGTGCAGCCCGTTATGTTAGCCTTGTTGCGACACGAGGGGAAGGAAACCAGCCGAGGAGGTAGATATGGCGGGATTGTTGGATGGCAAGTCGGCGCTGATCACCGGCGGCGGTGGCGGTATCGGCCGCGCGACGGCGCTGGCCTTCGCGCGCGAGGGCGCACGCGTCGCGGTTGCGGACGCCGCCGAGGCAACGGCGCAGGAGACGGTGGCGCTGATCAACCGGGCCGGCGGCCAGGCGATGACGCTGACCGGTGACGTGACCGACGCGCGGGTGGTCGAGGGGGTGGTGAAGTCGGTGGTCGCAGCCTATGGGCGTCTCGACTGCGCGTTCAACAACGCGGGGATCGCGGGGTTTCAGGTGGACGCCGCGGGCAAGAAGACGGCGGAGTGGTCGGAGGCGTCGTTCGACCGCATGATCGCGGTCAACCTGAAGGGCGTGTGGCTGTGCATGAAATACGAGCTGCCGCAGATGGCCGCGCAAGGCGGTGGCGCGATTGTCAACACCGCCTCGATTGCCGGACTGATCGGTCTGCCGACCTCGTCCGCCTATGTCGCCGCAAAGCACGGCGTGGTCGGGCTGACCAAGACCGCGGCGCTGGAATACGCGGATGACAAGATCAGGGTGAACGCGGTGTGTCCCGGCTACATCGAGACGAAGATGACCGAGGATACGATGCGGCGGCGGGGCGGACAGTTGATGGCGATGGTGCCATTCCATCGCATGGGCAAACCGGAGGAGATCGCCGAGATGGTGCTGTGGCTGTGCTCGGATCGCGCTTCGTATGTCAGCGGCGCCGCCTACAACGTGGACGGCGGGTACATGGCAATTTAGGGCGCCGTAAACGAGAGGCACTGCCTAAGTTTCATTGCGAGCGTAGCGAAGCAATCCCGACCGAGATTGCTTCGTCGCTTTGCTCCTCGCAATGACACTGGGGCGAGGCAACACGTTCGCGGTCAGCGCCAATTTGCGCCAGCCCCCCGCTTCAGGCGTTTGTCATCCCCCCGTCTACCGTGAGCGTCTGGCCGTTCACGTAGGACGAGTCCTTCGAGCACAAAAAGCGGATCACCGACGCGACCTCGGCCGGCTGACCATAGCGCTTGAGCGGATTCTCGTGCTTGTACGCCTCGCCACGCTCGGCGATGGTCGGTGCGCCCATGCTTGTGTCGATCAGTCCTGGTGCCACGGCATTCACCAGCACGTCCGGTGCCAGTCGCCGCGCGAGCGACCGGGTGAGGCCCACCAACCCCGCCTTGGCCGCCGCGTAAGGCGGATAGCCGGCGCTGCCGCGGCGATACGCCACCGAACTCGCCAGCACGATGCGCGCCGGGCCGTCGCGGTTGTCGTAGCGGGTCGCGAAGGCAACGGCGAGATCGTAGGCGTTGGTCAGGTTGGCGGCGATGGCGCGGTCCCACACGCCGTGATCCGCGGGCTCGAACGGGTCGCGCTCGAACAATCCGGCGAGATGGATCAGTGCTGCGACCTTGGCTCCCGCACTGTCCAGCGCCACCGCACAGGCCCGCGGCGTATCGAGTGTGGATTGCAGCGTGCCGATGCGCGCGGTGCCGAGGGTGACCGCGGCCTGGGCAAGCCGGTCGGCGTCCTGGTCCACCAAGATCACGTGCGCACCATGCGCCAGCATCGTCCGCGCCGTTTCGATCCCGATGCCGCCGGCGCCGCCGGTGATTACGATGCGCTTGCCGGCGAACTCAGCCATCTTGAGCGAACCTCTGGTAGAAGTGCGATGTATCAATGTGCTGGTCGATTCGCCGCTTTGCAAGCAGGCCGCGTGTGGTCAGGATGAGGTATGATGGATGACGATGCGCGCGCGACTCGGCTGCTCCTGGCGACGCGGTTCGTGCGGAGCATCGGGCAAGGTGCCCTTGCGGTAGACTTCACCCTCTATCTGCGCGCACTCGATTGGTCGGCGGTCGCGATAAGTGCGGTGCTCAGCGCCGCTCTCATCACCGGGGTGGTGCTGACGCTGTTTGCCGGACCGCTCAGCGATCGTGGCGGCCGGCGGCGCTTCCTGCTGATCTATGAGGCGGCGCAGACGGTCGCGGGGGTGGCTGCCGCGCTATCGGCGCGTCCCCTGCTTCTCACGATGGCGGCGCTGGTGGGCGGCTTCGGCCGTGGCGGCAACGGTGGCGCCGGTCCATTCGCCCCCGTCGAGCAGGCATGGTTGGCGCAGGCGGTCGCGCCGATGCGGCGCGGACCAGTCTACAGCCTGAATGCCGCGCTTGGCTTTCTGGGCAATGCGGTCGGCGCCATTCTCGCCGCCACGCCGTCCACCCTGCAGGCGATCATGCCTGGCACACTGGCGTACCAGCCGCTGTTCGGTCTCTTTGCCGCCGGATCGCTCCTGTGTTGCGTGTTGATACTCAAGACGCCGGACACGGAGGCAAATCAAGCCAGGTCGGTCACAGCAGCAAGCCGCGACAACACCGGCAATCGTCAGGAAAACCGGTTGGTCCTACGCCTGATGATCGCGAACCTGATGAACGGGGCGGGTGTCGGTGCGACCGGTCCGCTGATCGCCTATTGGTTTGCCGTGCGCTTTGGTGAAGGGCCGGCCGAGATCGGACCGTTGATGGCCGGCGGTTTCCTGATGGCTGCGATAGCGTCGCTGGTGACCGGCTGGTTGTCGAAATGGATGGGCATGGTGCGTGCCGTCGTTGCGATGCGGCTCGTGGGGCTGGTTATGTTGATTGCGTTGCCGCTGTCGCCAAACTTCGGGCTTGCGGCGCTGCTCTACATCCTTCGCGCGATGTTCAACCGCGGTACGACAGGCGCTCGTAGTGCATTGAGCATCAGCATCGTCAGGCCGCACCGGCGCGGGTTCGCGGCGAGCATGGCAAATGTATCGATGCAGGTTCCAAGATCCGTGAGCCCGATGCTGACTGGCATTCTGTTCGCCGCCAACAATCTGGTGCTTCCGTTCATCATTGGGGCGGCATTTCAGGCCGCCTATCTGGCGATTTATTATTCCAGCTTCAGGCAAGTCGATGCCGTTGCGGCGCACCACGCCGCTGATTTACTGGGGACGAGAGTGACGGAGGCAGATAGGTCCGGTTCGCCGGTGTGATGCCGGTCTGGCTTCGCCGTGTCACCCCTCGGCGAGCAACCGGCCATAGTCCAGCGTCGCCATGACTTGCACGCGCCGCATGTAGCGGTGCTCGTCCGGCAGATAGTCGCCGATCGCGTTGTGCATGGTGCCGATGTTGTCCCACATCAGCACGTCGCCGATCGTCCAGTGGTGCGCGTACAGGTATTCGGCACGTTCCTGATGGCGGAACAGGAAGTCGAGGGTTTCGCCGCTCTCCTGCGGGTCCATGCCGTCGATCGACATCGCGTAGCCGACATTGGCGTAGAGCACCAAGCGGCCGGTGATCGGATGGCGGCGGAAGATCGGCTGCGACACCGGCGGCTTCTTGGCGTGCTGCTCGGGCGTCAGTGGCTTTCGCGTCGAACCGGGCTTGGCCACCATCATGTCCCAGAACTTGGCGAAGTCGTGCGTCGCGGTGCGGCCTTCCAGCCTGTGCTTCAACAGATCGGGCAGGTCCTCGTACGCCGCGTGCATGTTGCGGAACTGCGTCTCGCCGAGTGGCTTGCCGCGGCGCATCGGCACGTGTTGCGCGTGCAGAATGTTGGCGAGCGCAATGTCTCGGCTGTACGACATGTCCGTGTGCCAGCCCTGGCCTGCGTCGTTGGCGCCGATCTGCTTCCCGTCCTTTTTCATGTTGGACAGGATCATCATCTCGGGGTGGTCCGGCTCGTGATAGGTGTTGGCGACGTTGATCTCGAGCTCGCCGAAGCGGCGGCCGAACCTTGCGAGCTCATCAGGATCCAGCGTCTGGTCGGGGAAGCACAGCACGCCATGCTCGCCCAGGGCGCGCAAAATGGCGCGGAAGTCCTCGTCAGACAGCGGTTGTGCCAGGTCGATCCCGGTGATGCGCGCGCCCAGGGTCTCGCCGCTTGGGGTAATGTCCATCTGTGCCTCCTTGCGCAAGGCTGACAGAATGGACCTTCACGCCGCGTCGTGAAAGATGATGCCGAGCGTCTGGCGGACCCCGCTGGTCACCCGGCTTACGCCATGGCGCATGGTGACGCGATAGAAACCACGCGTGCCCTGCATCGGACGATGGTGCACCGGGAACACCACGGCCTGGCCCTGCGACAGGGGAACGACGGACGGGCGGGACTGCGCGCGCGGCCGCTGTTCGACCAGGACGAACTCGCCGCCGGTGAAGTCCTCGCCGGGCCGGCTCAGCAGCACGGTCAACTGCAGCGGGAACACCAGCGGACCGTACAGGTCCTGATGCAGGCAGTTGTAATCGTCCGCGGTGTAGCGCAGCAGCAGCGGCGTAGGCCGGGTCTGCCCCGCCGCGTGGCACTCGGCCAGGAACGCCTTCAGTGTGGCGGGAAACCGCCCATGTTCGTGCAGCGTGCTTCGCCAGTCGTTGGCGATGGCGGCGAGCCCCGGATACAAAGCGCTGCGCAGCCGGGCGACCGCGTCAGGCAACGGATATGCCAGGTACTTGTATTCGCCGCGGCCGAAGTTGTGGCGCTGCATCACGACGCGGCTGCGAAACCGTGCATCGTTGTCGTAGAGCGCGGCAAGCGAGCGGCAGGTGTCTGCGTCAAGCATGGGCGCGGTGAAATAGCCGTTGGCCGCGAGGTCGGCCGATGCGCGCGCCCAATCGATCGCTGGCTGATCT
>DATBKQ010000695.1:0-8301 GCA_036555825.1 Acetobacteraceae bacterium
CTTGTGCAGCTCCGACGCGCGGCCGGGATCGCCGCGCCCCGGCGCCTCGACCTTGATCACATCCGCGCCCATCGCCGCGAGATACCGCGTGGTGGTCGGTCCGGCGATCACCCAACTGAAGTCGAGCACACGAATGCCCGACAGCGGCAACACCCCCCTCTCCCGCGAAGCCGGGGAGCGTCGGGGAGGGGGTGCGACGTCGACTCCGAACGGCGACCCCGGCACCTCCACCACCCTCCCATCGACTTCGACCGTGCGCCAGAACCCCCGATGCACAAGCTGCGGCGACGCCAACTGCTCCGCCAGCTCCCGCAGCGGAAAACTCGGAACCCGCGCCGCCTGCGCCGCATCGGCGATCCACTGCTTGTCGTGCTGCCGGCTCCACGCCGACATCAGCGAATAGAGCGCGTCCCAGTTGGCGACGCGATCCGGCTTGGTCGCGAAGCGCGGGTCGCTGCCCCAGTCCGGCGCGCCCATCACCCGCAGCCACGCCTCCCACTGACGGTCCTCGCGCGGCGAGATCGCCGTGTAGCCGTCGCGCGCCGGCAGGATGCAGACCGTCGCGCCATTGCCGTCGGCGATGCGCCTGCGAGGGCGGCTCCGTCCATGCAGCGCCGCACTCGTCAGTTCGCCGATCGCCATCGTCGCCAGCGCCTCCTCGATCGACACGTCCACCACGGCGCCCGCCATGTGTGGCTGCGCCGCGTGCATGCCGGCACAGGCGGCGGCAAGCCCGCCGATGAATGCCGATTGCTCGCCCACCGGGCGGATCGGCGCTTCCGCCGGATCGTCCACCTGCCCGCTCAGCAGCCGGGCAATCCCGCTCGAGAACATCAGCGTCAGGTCGCTCGCCGGATCGTCCGCCTTCGGCCCGGTCTGGCCATACGGCGAGATGAGCACCAGCCCCGCCGTTGCGTTGACCCGCCGCAGCGCTGCGGCATCGCACGCGCGCGCCCGTAACTCGGCTGGACGCCCCTCGCAGACGATCAGCTCGGCGCCTGCCAGCGCATCGTGCGCGACCTCCGGCTTGCCAAGGTTCAGATACCGCGCCAGCAGCGACGAGCGATCCGGATCGATGCAGGCGACCGCGGCTCCGACATCGGCCAGCAGCCGGCCGCACACCGCCGCCGCGAGCCCCTGGCCGACCTGAACGACGCATAAGCCCGCCAATAGCGACATGCTGAACCTGTATCCGTTGTGGATGTCATGGACCGGCCTATCTGCCGCGAGCGGACGCGGCTCCGCAAGCTCGCTGCTCGGCTAGAGCTGGATCAACCGCTGCTGCTCGGGCGGATACGCGATCGTGCCGTCACGTCGCTCCACCGCACCGGGCGTGAGCGAAGCCGGCGCGATATGGTCGCGACCCAGGATGTGGCGCACCTCGACCCCGCATGCGAGCAGATAGTCGCTGATGATGCGCCGGTGACATCGCCACCACACCGCTTCGGCGCACATGATGCACGCCGTATGCGTGCTTGCCTCAGCCAGCAACCGGTCGAGCCCGGCGCGAAACTCCGCCGTCTGGGCATAATCGGCATAGTTGCGGAACGCCGCTTCGCGCCAACCCGCATTCGGCGACGGACCGCCAGGCGGCTTGCCCCGCCGGCCGCCCAGTTCGGCGACATGCAGGTAGCCAATTCCCGCCGGCCTCAGCGTGCGCGGCAGCGTGTCGATGTTGAACTGCGGGTTGCGCCGCGATCGCGGAATGGACCGCACATCCACCAGCAGATCGACCGACGCCTCGCGCAGAAGTTCGATCAGCTCGACTGCGCTGCGCGTGGAATGACCGATCGTGTAGATGCAGCATCGTGCCATAGCAACAAAACCACGGATGAACGTAGAGAAACACAGATGTCATCCGTGTGCATCCGTGGTTTCAAAGCAATCGGCGCACGAAATCGGCAAGGTTGCCACCCTCGAACCGCCGCCCGCTGATGCCGGCCGCCGCCGCCGCCGCCATATCCGACTCCTGGTCGCCGATCAGCACGCACCGGGCCGCATCGAGCTCCCAGGCCCGCATCAGGTCGAGCAGCATGCCAGGCGCGGGCTTGCGCCAGTCGCTGACCCGCCGGTAGGCGGCCACCACACCGTCGGGATGAAACGGGCAGTAGCGGATGTCGTCGATCGTGCCGCCGGCGCGCCGCACCTCGTCCGCCATCCAGCAATGCAACGCGGCCACCGCCGCCTCGTCGTACAGCCCGCGCGCGACGCCCGATTGGTTGGTGATGACGAACACATGCCAGCCGGCCTCGCTCGCGGCGCGGATCGCCTCGCGCGCGCCAGGCATCCACTCGAAGCGATCGCGGCTGCCGACATAACCGTGATCGACGTTGATCACCCCGTCCCGATCCAGGAACAGCGCCCGCCGCCGCAGCAGGCGCGGAATCTCTCGCTGTGCGCAGGCATAGTCCTCGGGGATGCCGATATCGCGGAAGTAGCCACTGGCCACGCCGCCGCGCAGCGCCCCACGCGCCGCGAGCCGCGGCAGGACATCGGCTTCCAGCGAACACTCCGGCGACAGCTCATCCGCCAGCGCGCGGTTGAACCGATAGACGCCGGCATTGATCATACCGCCGTCGGACGGCCGGGCCGGTCGGCCGAACTCGTGCACGACGTCGCCGTGCATGCGCGCGACCCCATAGCGCGATGTGTCACGGCTGACCCGCAGCAGCACCCGGCCGGCGGCGTCCGCATCTTCGGCCGCCAACAGCCTGGCCAGATTGCAGTCGAACAGCGAATCGCCGTTGCACAGCAGGAACCGTTCATCGAGACGGGCGCGTGCATGCCAGACCGCCCCGCCGGTGCCGGCGCGCATCGGTTCCCGCGACACGACGATATGCGCGGGCCGCGGCAACAGCGCCGACAACGCCGCAACGCGAGCCTCCACCACGGCCGAAAGATGGCCCGTCAGCAGCACGAACTCCTCCACGCCGAAGCGGACGAACTCGCGCATCAGCCAGGCCAGGAACGGCCGGTCGCCGCAGGGCAGCAGCGGTTTCGGCGTCTCGGCCGTCAGCCCACCGAGACGCGTCCCCAGTCCGCCGGTCAGGATCGCGCATTGCCGGATCGTCGCCACGCTCACCACCCGACGGCCTCGCCGATGCTCACCCTCCCGCCGCCGGCTCGCGGCTCGTCCGCACCTTGTCCACGCGCCTGCCATCCATCTCCAGCACCTCGAACCGCCAGCCGGAGAACACGATGCGGTCGCCGACCCGCGGCACTCGGCGCAGCAGCGCCAGCACCAGCCCGGCGAGCGTATGATAGCTGCCCTCGGCTGGGAGGTCGGGCAAGGAGAGCCGCGACTTCAGTTCATCCACCGGCATCATGCCGTCCATCACCAGGGCGCCATCGCCTCCACCTTCCCCGCCGGCCGGCTGCGGTTCCGCATCGGTCGGGTCTCCCACGATCGCCTCCAGCACGTCCGAGGCGGTCACTACCCCCTCGAAGGTGCCGTACTCGTCCATCACCAGGACAATGCCCAGCGCGTCCAGCTTGAGACGCTCCAGCGCGTCCAGCGCGGTGACCGTGTCCGGGACCACCATCGGCTGGCGCAGCGCCGCGGTGAGCGACACGTCGCCGCCATCCAGTACGCGGTCCAGGATGTCCTTCGCCTGCACCACCCCCACCACGTTGTCCACCGATCCCTCGCACACCACGAAACGCGAGTGCGGCGCCGATTTCAGTGCCGCGGCAATGTCGCGCGGCGGATCGGTGCGGTCGATCCAGGCGATTTCGGTGCGCGGCGTCATGATCGCGCGAACCGGCTTGTCCGCCAGCCGCAACAGGCGTTCGATCATGTCGCGCTCCTCGGTCTCCAGCACGCCCGCCTGCGCGCCCTCTGCCAGCAGCGCCTTCAGCTCCTCCTCGGTGACGGTCTGGCGCGGCGCGCGGTGCAGACCCAGCGCCCGCAGCACCGCACCGGACGATTTGTCGAGCAGCCAGACGATGGGGCCGCTCGCCCGCGCCATCCAGGCGATCGATGGCGCAACGGTCGCCGCGAACTGCTCCGGCCGGCGCAGCGCCAGGTGCTTCGGCACCAGTTCGCCCAGCACCAGCGTCAGGTAGGTCGTCACCACGACCACGAGAACGAACGACAGCGTCTCGGCGATCGATGCCAGCGCCGGAATGGCTGCGAACCACGCATCGATATCGGCGGCAATGCGGGCGCCGCCGAACACGCCGGTCAACATGCTGACCAGCGTGATGCCGATCTGCACCGTCGGCAGGAATCGCTGCGGATCGCCCGCCAGTTCGCGCGCGATCTTCGCCCCCGCCACCCCCTTGCGCTCCATCACCGCCAACCGCGCACGCCGCACCGACGCCAGCGCCAGCTCGCTCAGCGCGAACACGCCGTTCAGCAGGATCAGCAACAGGACAATGACGATTTCGAGTCCGATGCCCATGCCGCAGCATAACGAGCGCCGGCAGTCATCCATAGCCAGACGCGCGGCCATGTGCGAGATGGGCGCATGCCCTGGCTCGCCATCCTGCTGAGCGCCCTTGGCCTGATCCCTTTCATCGTCTGCGGCCTCGCGGCGGTGGGGCCGAACGCCGACACCGCGGCGCGCATGCAGGAGGTGCTGATCGGCTACGCCGCGCTCACCCTTGCCTTCATCGGCGGCATCCAGTGGGGCCTCGAACTGCAATCGGACCGGCAGGGCACATCGATCAGCCGTGCCAGGATCGCACTCGGCATCCTGCCCCTCCTCGTCGGTTGGATCGCCCTGGTCCTGCCTCTCGTCGCGGCACCCTGGATCTCGCTGCTCGTGTTGATCGCCGCCTATGTCGCCGCGGTACTGGTCGAGCAGGAGGCGGGGCGGCGTGAGCTCCTGCCGGCGCGCTATCTCTGGGTGCGCTGGGGCTTCACCGTCGTCGCCGTGGCGATGCTGGTCACCGTCGTGACGCTCCGGTTGCTCGGGCAGATGATCAGTTTTTAGTACTTGTCCGGATTTTGTTCCGGATTCATGATTCGCTAATCATTGCCCAGCCGGAGTGCATATTGTGCCGGACGCTCCCTCCGTGAAAGTCCCCTCCCTGACCGCCCGCGTCATCCCGTTTCCGCCACGCCGGCCACAAGCGACGCATGAGCAAACAAACGAGCGGCTAACGCAGGCACTCGCCACGCTGAATGCGGCTATCGACAATCAGCGCATCGCGGTCGCCGCTTGGCGCGGCGCCCTCGCCGACCTGGGCAAGGTGGCCAGCGGCCTCGGCGACAGCCTGCAACGCTACCGGAGCAACCTCGACGGCCTGGCCATGCGGGTTGGCGCGCTGCACGCGCGGGCCGTCCAGCTCGAGCGCACTGCCGATGCCGCCCGCGGCGCATCCCGCGAGTGACTGCGGTCAGCCCAGGTCCTCTCCCGTGAAGAACCCTTGCCTCATGCGTGTTGCCCGCCGGCCGCCAGACGAAGTTGCCTGCGGTCCACTCCCCTTCCAGCACATAGGTCAGCTCGACGCCGGTATGCTCGTGTAGCGGCACCACCGCGCCGGGCGCCAAGATGGTGACGGTTCGTCGGCGAGCAGGCGCTTGCGGGTCTTGGTCATACCTTCAGGCATTGCGGCTTGCTCCTCGGTCGGGGTAACGCATCGCGCCGAACCTCGAGTGCACCGTCAGGCCGGGAGGGATGCGATGCCGCATATGCTGCTGGACAGGCTCCGCGCGGCCCGCGTCGTGCCGGTGGTGCGCACGCATCAGGCGCGGCACGCCGCGACGGCCGTGCAGTGGCTGCGCGACGCCGGCCTGCGCAGCTTCGAAATCACCATGACGATCCCGAATGCACCGGGATTGATCCGTGAGCTTGCCGCCGATCCCTCGCTTCTGGTCGGCGCCGGAACCGTTCCGGACCGCGCCACCGCGGAAACCTGCCTGGCCGCCGGCGCGCGCTTCATCGTCGCGCCCTGGGTCGATCCCTCGCTCAGGGAAGCCTGCGCCGCGGCGAATGCCCTGCTGATGCTGGGCGCGCTGACACCCGGCGAGGTCCGGGCCGCGCTCGCCGCCGGCACCGACGTGGTGAAGGTCTTCCCCGCCTCCTCGGTCGGCGGCCCTGGGCATATTCGCGCGCTCACCAGCGTGTTCCCCGGCGTGGCGTTCTGTCCGACCGGCGGGGTCGAGCCGGGCAATATCCCCGCCTATCTCGCGGCCGGCGCGGCTTTCGTCGGCATCGGCGGCGCCCTGGTGGACGAGAAGCGCATCGCCGCCGGTGACCGCGACGCCATCGCGGCCGCCGCCCGCCAGGTGCTGGCCGGCGCATGACCGTCGATCTGCTGTGCATGGGCGAGCCCATGCTGGAGTTCAACCAGCTTCCGGCCAACCCGGACGGCACGCGCCACTACCTCGAAGGCCACGGCGGCGACACCTCCAACGCCGCCATCGCCGCGGCGCGCCAGGGCGCCCGGGTCGGCTACATCACCGCACTCGGCAACGACGTGCCGGGCGACAGCTTCATGGCGCTGTGGGCAAGCGAGGGCGTCGATGCCTCCACCGTGCGCCGCACCGACCGCTGGCAGACCGGCGTCTATTTCGTCACCCACGACGCAGTCGGCCACCACTTCCTGCACTACCGGACAAATTCCGCTGCCGCGATGTACACCGCGGCCGACCTGCCCGAGGCCGCGATCGCCGCTGCCCGCATGCTCTTCGTCTCCGGCATCAGCCAGGGCATCTCCACCGCCGCCGCCGATGCGGTGTTCGCCGCGATCGACATTGCCCGCCGGCACGGGGCGCAGGTGGCCTATGACACCAACTACCGCCCGCGCCTGTGGCCGCCGCGCCGCGCGGCCGCCGTCATCCATGCGGCGATGGCAGAGACCGATTATGCGCTGCCTGGCGCCGACGATGTCGCGGTGCTGACCGGCCTCACGGACCCCGATGCCATCCTCGACTTCTACCTGCGCCTCGGCCCGAAGGTGGTGCTGCTCAAGATGGGCGAATCGGGTGCCTATCTGGCGACCGCCGGCCGCCGGATGCGCATTCCGAAGCACGATGTACAGGTCGTGGACGCCACCGGCGCCGGCGATACGTTCTGCGGCAGCTTTCTCGCCCGGACTCTTTCCGGCGACGACCCGGAGCCCGCCGCGCGCTATGCCAGCGTCGCCGCCGCGCTAAAATGCACCGGATATGGCGCCGTCGCGCCGATTCCGCGCGCCACCGAGGTCTTGGCGGCGATGCAAGGGGGAAGCTGAATGTGTCACCACTGCGCCAGGTTGCCGCGCCGCGCCGCCCTGGGCGGACTGGCCGCCACCGTGCTCGCCGCCGCTGGTCCGGCGCCCAGCGGCACACTCAGCGGCGAGGCGGCGTTGCACCGGCTCATGGCTGGCAACGCCCGCTATCGTGCCAATCAGACCCACATGCGCGATTTCGCCGCCGGACGCGCTGCCCGGGTGGCGACGCATCGGCCGATCGCCTCGGTGCTGAGCTGTTCCGACGCGCGCGTCGCCCCCGAGTTCCTGTTCGACCAAGGCCCTGGCGAGCTGTTCGTCGTGCGCGTCGCCGGCAACGTCCTGACCGACGAGGGGCTCGCCAGCTTGGAATACGCCGCGCAGTTCCTGGGCTCACCACTGGTGTTCGTGCTCGGGCACCGCGGCTGCGGAGCGGTCGAGGCGGCGATCAAGGCGACGCAGGACAACGCCTCGCTGCCGGGGCACCTGCCGGGGCTGATCGACCGGGTGAAGCCGGCGGTTGCCGCCGCCCAGGCCGCGCATCCCGCCAACCTGCTGAATGCAGCGATCGCCGAGAATGTCCGGCGCAACGTTCAGGCGGTCGGCGCGGCGCAGCCCCTGCTCGCGGCGATGGTCGCCGCCGGCAAGGTCAAGGTGGCGGGTGGCGTGTATGACATCGCCACGGGCGCCGTAAGCCTGACCTGAATGCTGTTCAACAGCTATCCATTCCTGCTCGGCTTCCTTCCCGGCATCATCGTCCTGTATGCGATTGTCAACCGCTACCCGCGCGCGCGCATACCCTGCCTGGTGGCGTTCTCGCTGCTGTTCTACGGCTGGTGGAACCCATCCTTCGTGCTGCTGCTGGCGGGCTCGGTCCTGGGCAACTGGTTCGCCGCCAAACAGTTCGCCGCCACCGGCAACCGGGGCATCGCCACCACGGCGATCGTCCTGAACCTCGCCGTCCTCGGCCTGTTCAAATACGCCGACTTCTTCACCGGCAGCCTGGCCGCACTCGGTAACTTCTCCATCGGCCGGTTGGATTGGGTGCTGCCGCTGGGCATCAGCTTCTTCACCTTCCACCACATCATGTACCTGGCGGACCTGCGCCGCGGCCGCGCCGAGGCCACCACACTCGAGCGCTAC
>DATBKQ010000696.1:0-7117 GCA_036555825.1 Acetobacteraceae bacterium
CGATCAGCGCGCTCTCCAGCTCGAACGGGCTGATACGATAGTCCGAGGCTTTGAACACATCGTCCGCACGGCCGATATAGGTGTAGTATCCGTCCGTGCTGCGGGCGGCGACATCGCCCGTGCGATAGGCGATGGCGCCAAGCGGGGCAAACGAGCCATCGTCGTTCTGGTAGCCCCGCATCAGCCCGATCGGCGGCGGGTCGAGATCAATAGAGACCTCGCCTTCCTCTACATCCTTGTCATCGGCATCGAGCAGACGGATGCGATAGCCTGGCGCCTCCTGCCCCATGGAACCGGGTTCCACGCGCTCGCCCGGGAAGCAGGCGATCTGCACCGTGGTTTCGGTCTGGCCATAGGCCTCGCGCACCGTCAGGCCCCACACTCTCTGCACGTGTTCGATGATCTCCGGGTTGAGCGGCTCGCCGGCCGAGCAGACCTCGCGCAGCGACACCTTCCAGGCCGCCAGATCCTCTTGCACGAGCATGCGCCAGACGGTCGGTGGGGCGCAGATCGTCGTGACCTTGTTCTCAGCGACCGCGTCGAGCATGCCGCGCGCGTTGAATCGGGGCTGATTGACGATGAAGATGGTGGCGCCGGCGTTCCATGGCGCGAAGAAGCAGCTATAGGCGTGCTTCGCCCAGCCGGGCGAGGAAATGTTCAGATGCATGTCGCCCGGCTGCAGACCGACCCAGTACATCGTGATCAGATGGCCGACCGGATAGCTCTGGTGGCTGTGCTCCACCAGCTTCGGTCTCGACGTGGTGCCCGAGGTGAAATACAGCAGCATCGGGTCCGTCGCCCGCGTCTCGCCGTCGGGAACGAACCGGGCATCGCCGCGCAGTAGATCGGCATGGTTGTGCCACCCAGCCGGCACGTCGCCGAGACCGATGCGCGTCACCCTCGGATCGAGCCCGGCGAATTTCGCGGCATCCGATGCGTTGGCGATCAAGTGGCGGACACGGCCGCGCTCGAAGCGGTCCTTCAGGTCGTTCGGCGTCAGCAGGGTGGTGGCCGGTATCACCACGGCACCGAGCTTCATCGCCGCGAGCATGAGCTCCCACAGCGCCACGACGTTGCCGAGCATCAGCAGGATCCGATCGCCGCGCTTCACCCCAAGCGCACGCAATCCGTTGGCGATGCGGTTGGAACTGTCCGAGAGCTGCCTGAAGGTGACATCCGCCGCGCCGTCCCCGACGATCTTCAGCGCCGGCTGGTCCGCCTGAGCGCCCCGCGCCAACTCGGCATCGAACCAGTCGAGCGCGTAGTTGAAGTTTTCCAGCCGTGGCCAGCGAAACCCGGCGTGCGCGCCGCGGTAGTCCGTGCGGTGCGCGAACAGGAAGTCGCGTGCCTGCTTGAACGCTTCAGCTCCCATCATTGGCTCCCCTATTGACGCGGCTGCGCTTCCAGCCAGCGGAACATGACGGAAAAGTCCTTGGCGCCCTGGCCGGCATCGACCACCGCCTGATACAGCGACATGGCATGCGCGCCGAGAGGGGTCGGTGACCCGACCTGGTCGGCAGCCGCCTGCGACAGCTTCACATCCTTCAGCATCAGTGCGGCCATGAAGCCCGCGGCATAGTCGCGGTTGGAGGGTGCGGCGGGAACCGGCCCTGGGGCCGGGCAGTAATTCGACAGCGCCCACGACTGTCCGGACGATGTCGATGCGATCTGAAACAGCCGGGCCCAATCCAGGCCAAGCCTGCGCGCCAGCAGAAAGCCCTCGCACACGCCGACCATGTTGATGGCGAGCATCATGTTGTTGCAGATCTTGGCGGCCTGCCCGGCGCCGGGGCCGCCGGCGTGGACGATGGTCTTGCCCATCGCCTGCAACACGGGCAGGCCCCGCGCGAAGGCGGCGTCGCTGCCACCGACCATGAAGGTCAGGCTCGCGGCCGTCGCGCCACCGACGCCGCCCGAGACCGGTGCATCGAGCATCTCGAGCCCCGCTTCGTGGGCCGCTTCGGTAACGACCCGCGCGCTTGTCACATCGATCGTCGAGCAGTCGATCAGCAACGGAGCGACGTCCCTTACTGCCTCGATCAGCCCGCCCTGATGCATCCAGACCTCCCGCACCTGCTCGCCGGCCGGGAGCATGGTGATGACAAACTCCGCGCCGCGCGTGGCGTCCGCTGCGCTGTTGGCCAATTCCACGCCAGCGGGCGCCAGCTTCTGCATCGCCGCGGCATTCACGTCGTAGCCACGGACGCGATGCCCTGCCTTGACCAGATTGGCCGCCATCGGCGCGCCCATGTTGCCCAACCCGATGAAGCCGATGTTCGCCATGGCACCTCGCAGATTTCGTACACGCATCCCGGTCATGGATCAGACCCGATCCAGAACACCGCGGCAAGCATGGCGATCGTCTGGCCCCTTAGGGCGGTGAGCGCTAGATTTTGCCCACACTAAAAGGAGGAAGCGCCGTGCCCAGCGAATATCCGTTACCGTCCAGCGATCCCGCCGCCCTTGGCTTCGCCGCCAGACCGCTCGAGTACCTTGATCGGCTGATCAAGCAGCACATCGAAAAGGGCCGCTATCCCGGCGCTCAGATCGCGCTCGCTCGGCACGGCCAGCTTGCGTTGTTCCGCACCTATGGCGATGCCAGGACCGAACCGACGCGCACGCCGGCGACCAACGACACGCTGTTCCTGCTGTTCAGCCAGACCAAGGTGCTGACCAGTTCGGCAGTCTGGGCGCTGGTCGAGGAAGGCAAGCTGTCCTTCATGGACAGGATCGCCGATCACCTGCCTGAGTTCGCCTGCCGCGGCAAGGCCGATATCACCCTGCACCAGGTGATGACGCACCAGGGCGGGTTCCCCTCCAACAACGTCAGCCAGGCCACTTGGGCGGACCATGCCCGCATGCGCGCGGAAGTGTGCGACTTCGCGCTGGACTGGACCCCCGGATCGAAGCTGCAATACCACGGGCAGGCCGCGCACCTGGTGCAGGCCATGGTGATCGAGGCGGTCACCGGCCAGGACTATCGCGACGTGATCCGCGACAAGGTGATCGCCCCGCTCGGGCTCGGCGACGATATTTACGTCGGCGTGCCGCCGCAGGTGCAATCGCGCTGCGCCGATACCCATGCGCCGGAGCCACGCGATAATTCGCCGGAGTTCCGCGCCGCCGGACTGCCGAGTGGCGGTGGGTTCGCGACAGCGCGCGGCATGGCCGCGTTCTACCAGATGCTGATCGGCAAGGGGCGGTTGGGCAACGTACGGCTGTTCTCTCCCCGGCTGGTCGCCTACGTGTCGCGCAACCACACTGGCGAACGCCCGGACGAGCAGATGACCGGCATTCCGATGCATCGCGGCCTTGGGCCACATGTGCGTGGCGAGAGCGACCGCATCCGCGGCCTGGGCACGCTTGGCGCGGCATCGACCTTCGGCCACGGCGGTGTCGGATCGTCGTACTCCTGGGCGGATCCCGAGAGCGGCGCGTCGTTCAGTTATCTGACGAACTACGTATCACCCGATCCATGGCATTCGGCCCGGCTGGATCGCGTGGCCAATCTGGTGCACGCCGCGATCGATTGACCCAACTGGCGCTTCTTGGTTGGAGTTCCGGTTCACACAGCGGATCGTGCACGCTGACCGTGAACGCGGTGCCGCACCCAGTGTCATTGCGAGGAGCAAAGCGACGAAGCAATCCCGGTCGAGATTGCTTCCCCCGGCCTTCGCCGGGTCGCAATGACACCGGGGCAGTGCGTCTCAACCAGACCTGATCCTGCGTTTACGGCTGGCGCGGCCGCGGAATGCCGAGTCGCCAGCCGCTCTGCGCGGCGAAGCGCTGGAAGAAGTCGAGCTCGTAGGCCTGTTCCGGAGACTGCCGCACCATTTCGTCGAGCCGATGCGCATCCTTGCCGACCAGGATGCGCCATCGGTCCGCCTTGACGCCGTCGAGGATGATGGTCGCGGCCTCGGCCGCCGTGGTCGGTGCCTCGTCGATGAAGCGCCGCGCCCTCTCGGCGGCCAACGCCTGGATATCCGCGTCCGACATCGCGGCAACGTTCATTCCCGCCGCCGCCGCACGCTCGCGTGTCTGGGCAATCTCCGCCGCGGTCAGCACATCCGAGGCGTTGCCGCTTTGGAGCTTGCGCGAATTGGCCAGGATCGAGGTGCCGATATGGCCGGGCATCACCACCGAACACTTGATATGCGGCGCATGCACGGCGAGATCGGTGATCAGCGCCTCGGTGAAGCCCTTCACTGCGAACTTCGCGGCGCAGTAAGCGGTGTGCGAAATGCGCGGGCCGACCGATGCCCAGAAGCCGTTGACGCTGCTGGTGTTGACGATGTGCGCCTCGTCGGCCTGTTGCAGCATCGGCAGGAAGGCGCGCGTGCAGAGATAGACGCCGCCCCAACAGATGTTGAAGGTGCGTTCCCACTGCTCGCGGCTGTCCGCGATCATGCTGCCGCCACCGCCAATGCCGGCGTTGTTGAACAGCAGATGGATGCGGTCGGTGGCCTGCTGCGCGGCAACCTCGTCGCGGAAGTGCAGCACCTGCGTCTCGTCGGATACGTCGGTGACATGGCTGGTGACCCGCTGGCCCTGGCGCAGGCCAGCCGCTTCGCACAGCCGCCTGGTCTCCGCCATGGTCTCGCCCGAAAGGTCGCACATGGCGACATGGCAGCCTTCGGCGGTCAGTTGCCGCACCAACTCGCGTCCCATGCCGCTGCCGCCACCGGTCACCACCGCGATTCTGTCGGTGAATTGCTTCATGGCCTGCTCCTTACCCTGCTATGCTGTGTGCTGTTCGCAGCCCTGGCAGTTTGTGCATCAGCCATGCCCTACCAATCAAATGATGAACTCCCCCCGGCGGTGGCGAACCATCTGCCGCCGCACGCGCAGGACATCTTCCGCGAGGCGTTCAACCATGCCTGGGATGAATACGGCGGCGACGAGCAGCGCGCGTTCCGGGTCGCGTGGGCGGCGGTGAAGCGCAGTTACCGCAAGCGCGGGGACGCGTGGGTGCCGCTTCGATAGGGTGACACATCAGCGCAATATTTCCGCCGCCGCTTCCGCGAACACCTGACAGCCCAGGACGATGTCCTCGTCTTTGGTGTTCTCGGCGAAATGATGGCTGATGCCGCCGATCGAGGGGACGAACAGCATCGCCGACTTCATCCGCTCCGCCAGGATCTGTGCGTCGTGCCCCGCGCCACTCGGCATGCGGACGTGCAGTCCCGGCGCGTGCTGCTCCGCCGCGCGTTGCAGCGCATTCTGGAAGCTCGGATCCATGGCCTGCGGGGTTGATTCGCCGCGTTCAGCGATGGTCACTTTGCATCGGCCTTGCGAGGCTTCGGCCACCAGTTGTTCCAGTTCGCCGTCGAGCCTGGCCAGCACCGCGGGATCGGTGTCGCGGAACTGGAACAGCATCTCGGCCCGCCCGGGAACGATGCTGGGTGCGCCAGGATCGAGGGTGATTCGCCCGGTCGTCCACACCGTGCGGGGCCCCGCCACCGGGGGAAACCGCGCATAGATCGCGGCCGCCAATGCCACCAACGCAACTCCGGCGTCCTTCCGGATCGCCATGCGCGTGGTGCCGGCGTGGTTCTGCACGCCCTCGAAGACAATGCGGAACCGGTGACTGCCGACAATGGCGGTGACGATGCCGATACGCTTGCCGGTGTCCTCGAGTTCCGCGCCCTGTTCGATGTGCGCTTCCATGTATCCGCGATAGCGTGCCGGATCGAGCACCGCCCGTGGTCTGCCGGCAAACCCGGCCTGAGCCAACGCGTCGCGCAGCGTCACGCCCTCGCGGTTGTGGCAGCGGTCGATCTCTGCCTCGGACAACAGGCCGCAGAACGAGCGGCTGCCGATGAAGGAACCGAAATGCCCCTCCTCGTCGGCCCACGCCGCGACATCGATTCCGCCCCCGAGCGTGCGGGCGACTTCAAGCCCGTATAGGACGCCAAGCGCACCATCGAGCCAGCCGGCGTGCGGCTGCGTTTCCAGATGGCTGCCGAGCAGGAGTTTCGGGCCGTCGCCGCGCGCGCGGCCGATCACATTGCCGATGCCGTCGATCTCCGGCTCGAGTCCCGCCTCGGTAAGGCGTTCGGCCAGCCAATGGCGCGACTGCACATCCTCGGGCGAGTAGGTGGGCCGGTGCACGCCCGTCTTGTATTCGCCGATCTTGCGCAGCACGTAGAGATCGCCGAGCAGCCGGCCGCCGTCGATGCGTATCGTCATGGCGCGAGTGTCATCCCTTGTGGCCGGATCAGTCCATCCGGGGTCGGCGTGAAGCCGGACACCTTGTCAGACAACGCCCATAGCCACTTGGCATGATACAGGATCAGATGCGGCCGATCGGCCGTATAGATATCCACCAACTGACGGTAGAGCGCCTGGCGCTGTGCGATATCGGTGACCCCACGGGCGCGCGCCAGCAGGTCATCGAATTTCGGATTGCAGTACTTGCCCCAGTTGAGGAACCCATCGCAGGCGAGCCAGATCGCCACGTTGCCGTCCGGATCGGGCCGGCCGCTCCAGATCACGATGGTCGCGTGATAGTTGCCGGCACGCGCCGCCGCGACCAGCGCGTTCGCCTCCGCTGTCTGAAGCTTCACGTCGAACCCGGCCTCGCCCGTCATCGACTGCACCACCTGGCCAACCTGCTGCTCGACCGGGCTGTTGCCGATCAGCAGGGTGAAGCCCGGATGTTGCTGGCCCGCTTCCTTCAGCAGCGCCTTTGCCTTGGCGAGATCGCGCGGCGGCACCGGATGATCGGGGTCCCAATAGCGGCTGCCGGGGGCCTCGAACTGGTTGGACGGAATGAACTGGCCGTCGAACACCACCTGGTTCAGCGCGGTCCGGTCGATCGCCGCCTCGAGCGCCGCGCGCACCCGTGCATCCTTCAGCGGCGTGTCGGCGGCGAGATTGATGCTCATCGTGTAGTACGCCAGCGCGGTCTGGCTGATCAGCCGCAGCTTCGGGTCCTTCTTCACCGTCGCGACGTCGGTCGGGCCCAACCGCTCCACCATGTCGAGCTGGCCTGCCTGGAGATTGACCAGGCGCACCGTCGTGTCCGGCTGCGGATGATACACGATGCGATCGAGCTTGATCGCGCCGGCGTTCCAGTAGCCGGGAAAGCGATCGACCACGATGCGGTCCTGCGCCA
>DATBKQ010000697.1:0-10468 GCA_036555825.1 Acetobacteraceae bacterium
CGGAGCTGCCGCCGCTGACCGGATCCATCGCCCTCGTCACTGGTGCGAGCCGCGGCATCGGCAGCGCGACCGCGGTCGAACTGGCGCGGCTCGGCGCGCATGTGGTGATCACCGCGCGCACGCAGGGCGGGCTGGAACAGACCGATGATTCGATCCGTGCGATCGGCGGCAATGCCACGCTGCTGCCGCTCGATCTGACGCAAGGCGACGAGGTGGATGCGATCGGCCCCAGCCTCTATCGGCGCTTCGGACGGCTGGACGTTCTGGTGCATGCCGCCGGCGCGCTTGGGCGCCTGACACCGGTGCCGCACATCCAGGCGGACGACTGGGCGGAAGCGCTGGGGGTCAACCTGAACGCCGCTTGGCACCTGATCCGCTCCTGCGATCCGCTGCTGCGCCGGGCGGGGGCCGGGCGCGCGGTGTTCGTAACCGACCAGCGGGCGCGCGTGCCGAAAGCCTATTGGGGTCCATACGGCGCAACGAAGGCCGCGATGGAACACCTGGTGCTGACCTGGGCGGAGGAGGTGCGCATCACGCCCTTGCTGGTGAACCTGTTCGATCCCGGCCCGACGGCGACGCGGTTGCGCAGCCGCGCCATGCCGGGCGAGGATCCGACGATCCTTCCCAAGCCGGCCGATGTGGCGCCGGCGCTCGCGGCGCTATGTCTGCCGAGCGAGCGGAGGCACGCCGCGCTGGTCCATGCCTGACGCGTCCGGCGCCGCCTCCAGCCGCGTGTCATGATCCAGCGCCAGCACCACGATCATCGCCACCACGGCGCAGGCGGCGATCACGCCGAGTCCCGCCGCATAGCTGCCCGTTGCATCCTTCAACGCACCCATCACGAACGGCCCGAAGAACCCCGCCAGGTTGCCGACGGAATTGATCACGGCGATCCCGCCCGCCGCGGCCGCGCCCGACAGGAACGCCGTGGGCAGTGTCCAGAACACCGGCAGCACCGCGAACACACCGAACGCCCCGATCGACAGGAACAGCATCTTGACCACCGGATCGGCGAACAGCGGCGACAGGCCGATGCCGACGGCGGAGCAGGCGAACGCGACAGCGGCATGGCCCTTGCGCTCCATTCGCCGGTCGGAGCGGTAGCCGAACCACACCATGCCGATCGAACCCACCACATACGGAATGGCGCTGACGAAGCCTGTGGCGATGTTCGACAGCCCGAAATCCTTGACGATCTGCGGCAGGAAATACGCCGTGCCGTAATTGGTCGCGACCGCGCCGAAATACACCAGGGCCAGCGCCAGCACCTTGGGATCGACCAGCGCCCGCCAGACGGTGAAATCGTGCACGGCCTCGCGCTGGCGCTGCTCTTCGGCCAGACGTCGTATCAGCCACTCGCGTTCATCGGCGGCAAGCCATGTCGCGTCGGCCGGACGGTCGGTCAGGTAGAACCACGTCACCACGGCAAGCACCAGCGCCGGCACCGCCTCGAGCACGAACAGCCATTGCCAGCCCTTCAATCCGCCGAAGCCGTCGAGCCCGAGCAGCGCGCTGGATACCGGGGCGCCGAACACCGTGGACAACGGGATCGCTACCATGAACCAGCCGATGATCCGTGCGCGATACACGCCGGGAAACCAGAGCGTCAGGTAGAAGATGATGCCGGGGAAAAAGCCAGCTTCGGCCGCGCCGAGCAGCACGCGAACAATGTAGAAGCTGGTCTCGCCGCGAACCAGGATCATCGCCCCGGAAACCAGGCCCCAGGAGAACATGATCCGGGCGATCCACTTGCGCGCCCCGAAACGTTCCAGCGCCAGGTTCGACGGCACCTCGAAGATGAAATAGCTGAAGAAGAATATACCGGCACCGAGACCGTAGGCCGTTGCCGAAAGGCCAAGGTCCTTGTTCATCGTAAGCGCGGCGAAGCTTACGTTCACACGGTCGAGATAGGCGGCGAAATAGCAGATGACCAGGAACGGCACCAGGCGCGTCGTCAGCTTGGCGATGGTCCGACGTTCCAGGTCATTCATTGCGGTGATCTCCGACTGGCGACGCGGTCGCGACGGGCAGGTTCCTGTGAACCGAACAGCGTGGCAATGGCGCCCGCGTCCACTGCTTCGATGTCCGCCGGCCGCCAATGCGGATTGCGATCCTTGTCCACCACCATGGCGCGCACGCCTTCGGAGAAGTCAGGATGTCGCATCGTGGTCCGGGTCAATGCCAACTCGGCCGCCTGACATTGCGGCAGCGTCATATCGGCCCCGCGCCGCAACGCCTCCAGGGTCCAGCAAAGCGCCGATGGGGAGACGGAGCGCAGTGTGCCGAGGGTCTTCGCCGCCCAGTCGTCGTTCAACGCCTGGAGCCGCTGCACGATGTCCGCCATGGTGTCGGAGCCGAAGCACCGATCGATTGCTGCGCGCTTCGCTGCCAGCGAGAACTCCGGCAGCGGCGCAGCGTGCGGGCCCAAGGCACCCGGACCATCGGCCGCCAGCGCATGCGATAACCCTGGCAGGTGGGCACGTGGCGTGAACTGGGTCGCCAGGCCGGCGTGCACGGCGTCCGCCCCCTGCATCCGGGCGCCGGTCAGTCCAAGGTAGGTGCCGAGTTGGCCCGGTAACCGCGGCAGGAAGAATGTGGCGCCGATATCCGGGAAGAAGCCGATCGCCGTCTCCGGCATCGCGAAGGCCGCGTGCTCGGTGGCAACGCGGTATGGCGCGTGCACCGAGACACCGATCCCGCCTCCCATGCAGATGCCGTCGATCAGCGCGATGTACGGCTTGGGATAGGTGGCGATCATCAGGTTCAGTTCGTATTCCTCGCGGAAGAACGTCTCGGCCTTGTGGGGCTCGCCATCCAGTGTGTACTGGCGCAGCGCCCGGATGTCGCCGCCGGCGCAGAAGGCCCGATCCCCCGCACCCTCGATGACCGCGGCATGCACGTGCGGATCTTCGCGCCACGCCAGCAGCGCCCGGGTGCAGGCGCGGATCATTCCGAGATCCAGCGCGTTCAGGGCCTGCGGGCGGTTCAGCACGATCCTTCCCACGCGCCCGTCGCGCCGGGCGATCACCGTCTGTTCGTCTTGCATGGCCTTCTCCCAGATGGCCGCCGCATCTAGCCCGCGCCCGCCTGTCGCGCAAAGCGAGGCGTGACGTCGCGGCCCCCGGCTTTCGTTTCCGGTCAATTTCGCGGATTGTAGACGTCCCCCGCTGCCTGGCAGGAACTCGGAGCCGATATAGATGCATGCCCGCTCGCTTGTGGCCGCCGCGGCGATGCTTGCGCTGTGTTATGGCCAAGCCGCAGCCCGGGACCTCAGTGTCCTGGCGCGCCCGCCGGGACAGGACGCGATCGATCAGGTGTTCGTGCAGCCGTTCAGCGCGGCGACCGGCATCGCCGTGCAGAACGGCACGTGGGAGGGCGGCATCGATGCGTTGCGCGCGCAGGCGAAGGCGCCGAACAACACATGGGACCTGGTGCTGGTGGACGGCGACGAACTCGCCACCGGATGCTCGGAAAACCTGTTCGAGAAGCTCGATTGGTCGGCGATCGGCGGCAAGGACCATTATCTGCCGCTGGCGGTGAGCGATTGCGGTGTCGGCGCCAGTGTCGCCAGCACCGTGCTGGCGTGGGACCGTGACAAGTTTCCCGCCACGCCGGCCTGGTCTGATTTCTGGGACGTTGCGAAGTATCCCGGCAAGCGCGGACTGCGTCGCGGGGTGCGTGGCAACCTGGAGTTTGCCCTGCTCGCCGATGGGGTGGCGCCGGGGGACGTTTACAAGGTGCTGGGCACCGCGGACGGCATCGACCGTGCCTTCCGCAAGCTGGATCAGCTCAAGCCCTACATCGTGTGGTGGCAGGACGATGCCGAGGCGGCGCATATCCTTGCGTCGGGCGACGTGCTGATGACGAGCGCATCCGCGTCGGCGATCACCACGATCAATCGGACCGAGCACCGGAACTTCGGCCTGCAGTGGGCGGCCAGTCTCTACGAGGTACTGAGCTGGGCAGTGCTGAAGGGCAGCCCAAACCTGCGCGCCGCGACGCAGTTCCTGTATTTCGCCGGTACCCCCGCAATCGAGGGACGGCTCGTGCTGGCCTCCGGCGACGGCGGCCTTGCCAAGGGCGCCAGCGACTGGCCCAGCCCGGAGGTGGGACAGAACTCGCCCACCGCTCCAGCCAATTTGAGCGCCGGCGTGCGTATTGATCTCGGGTTCTGGCGCGAGAACATGGCAAAGTTGCGCCAACGTTTCGACGCCTGGTTGGCCCATTGACAGAGATTGCCCGGCTATCGACTGAGCAACGCGACGGGCGCACCGCGCTCGTGTTCGGCGGCAGATTGGATGCTGCCTCGATCGGCGCGATCTGGCGTGGCGGAATGCGGCTGGCTCGGGCCACGCGCGGCCGGCCGGTCCTGTTCGATCTCAGCCAGGTGTCCTATGGCGACATGAGCGGTGCGGCATTCCTGGCCGCCCTGGAAGCGGCACATGGCGGGGAAGCCGAGTTGATCGGCGCGCAGGAGGGTCTGCGGGCTCTGCTACTGAAGGCGCGGCCGGCCAGCCGTGCCGCGACCCGAACCGGAACGCGCGAACGTGCCGGCACGCTCGATCTCATCGGGACGGCCATTAGACTGGCGACGGCCAGCATCGGCTTCATCGGCGAGGCGGCGGTCGCGGTCGTCCTGCTGCCGAAGCGGCACCGGATGCTGCGCATTCGGGACCTGCTGGGGTATGTGGACCAAGCCGGCGTGCGTTCGCTGCCCCTCGTGCTGCTGCTTGGCTACCTGATCGGCCTGATCTTGGCCTTCCAGTCCGCCGTGCCGATGCGCCGGTTCGGCGCCGATATCTTTGTCGCCAACCTGGTGGCTCTCAGCCTGGTGCGCGAGTTGGGCCCGTTGCTTGCCGCCGTGATCCTGGCAGGGCGGACGGGCTCGGCTTTTGCTGCCGAGATCGGCACGATGAAGGTCAATGAAGAGGTCGATGCCCTGACAACCATGGGTCTCGATCCGATCACCATGCTGGTAATGCCGCGGATCATGGCCGCCATGCTGGTCATGCCTGTCATGACGTTGACGCTGGACGTGGCCGGGATGCTTGGCATGGCGACGGTGATGCGCGGCTTCGGTTTTCCCCTGGTGACGATTGCGCGCCAGGTACAGAACTGGGTCAGTGCCGGCGATATGTATGGCGGCCTGTTCAAGGCTGCGTGTTTCGGCACGGTGGTGGCGGCGATCGGTTGCCGGGCCGGTCTCGATACCGGCGTGGGTCCGCGTTCCGTCGGATTGTCCGCCACTGCCGCGGTGGTAGGCGGCATCGTCGCGACGATTGCCCTTGATGGCGTGTTCGCGCTCATCTTCTACCGGTTGAACCTTTGATTGACGAACCGGTGATCAAGGTGGACGGCGTGGCGCAGCGCTTTGGCGCACGCACGATCTTTCGCGACGTTTCGTTCACCGTCTATCGCGGTGAGGTGTTCGTGATTCTTGGCGGCTCCGGTTGCGGGAAATCCACGCTGATGAAGCAGTTGATCGGGCTGCTTGTCCCGAGCGCCGGGCGCATCGAAATCTTTCGCTGCACCATCACCGGCCCGGACGGCGGCGCGGCCCTGCGCGAGGTGCAGCGCCGGATGGGGGTGATGTTCCAGTCGGGAGCGCTGTTCGGTTCGATGAACCTGCTTGAAAACGTCATGCTGCCGCTGGAAATGTTTACCGATCTCCCACCGGATGCGCGCGAGGTTGTCGCGCGGGTCAAGCTCGAGCTGGTCGGCCTGGGCGACGCGGCCCTGCTGATGCCGGCCGAGATCTCGGGTGGCATGGCCCGCCGCGCGGGCATCGCCCGTGCCATGGCGCTCGACCCGCCGCTGCTGTTGCTCGACGAACCCTCGGCTGGGCTCGATCCCATCACCTCTGCCGGACTGGACCGTCTGATCCTCGATTTGCGGCAAGACCTCGGTGCCACCTTCGTTGTCGTGACACACGAACTCGCGTCGATTCTGGCGATCGCCGACCGATGCGTCATGCTGGACCGCGGGGCATATCCCGACGCGGGCGGCGCCATCGCCGAGGGTGATCCGCGCGTGCTGCGCGAGACCAGCGCGCATCCCATCGTGCGAGCCTTCTTCCGCCGCGAACTGCCGGTGGCGGCCGCCGCGTGATGTTCGGACGCGGTCTCTATCTGCGCGTGGGGTCGCTGATTGTCGCGGGCATCGTCCTGCTCGTGGCGATGATCTGGTTTCTGACCGGCAGCGAGATCGGCGGCGGCACGGTATTCGAATCGTACTTCAGCGAGTCGGTGCAGGGTCTCGAGATCGGGGCGGCGGTCAAGTACCGCGGCGTGACCCTCGGCCGTGTCACCGACATCGGACTGGTCAGTGCGCAGTACGGCAGCGGCCAGCCGCTCAACATCGCCAGCAACACCTATCGGCTGGTGTTCGTTCGCTACGTGGTGGACACCGCCAAGATCGGCCAGATGCCGGACGTGCAGCAAGCGGTGTCGGTGGGTTTGCGGGCTCGCCTCGCGTCGCAGGGGATCACCGGGCTCAGCTATCTCGAACTGGATTTTGTCGATCCCGAACGTTACCCGGCCCAGGTGGTGCCGTGGCGGCCGAAGGCCACGTATATACCCTCGATGCCCAGCACGTTCGCCCAGGTACAGGACGCGGCGCAGCAGGTGCTGGCCAAGCTGAACCGGCTGGACTTCGACCGGCTGGGCAGCCAATTGGATGGTCTCGTGACGGATCTCCGCACCGAACTGGCGCGCGGCGATGTGCATCAGACGCTGCGGGAGGCAACAGACCTGCTGCGCACCACGAAGGAAGCCGTCGCCGCCGCCGACCTGCCCGGGCTGAGCGCCGAGATCCGTCAGACGACATCCGCGCTGCGCGGCACCTTGCAGGGCGAGCAGATGCAAAAGCTGCTGGCCAACGCGAGCCTCGCAGCCGACCGTCTGGCGAACGCCGCGGCGAAGTTGCCCGCCGTGCTCGCAGCGCTGCAGACGACGACACAGCGTGCCAGCAACGGCACGGCGGACCTCGAGCAGAGCCTTATCCCGCTGCTGCGCGACATGCGGGCGACAGCGGGCAATCTGCGGGAGATGAGCGACTCGCTTCGGCGCTATCCGGCGCAGGTGTTCGGGCAACCACCGCCCCGCGGCACGGTCCCTGCGCGATGAGGCGGCGTTGGATGGTCGCGTCGGTGTTCGCCCTGGCCGGCTGTTCGTTGCTGCCGCAAGCTCCGTACGTGCAACAACGCGCATGGCCGCTCGATGTGCGGCGGCCGTCCGTGCTGCCACGCAAGCCGCACGGCCATGTCCTGCTGGTGCGCAGCGTGCGGGCCGGCCCGGGCCTGGAGGATCGCGGCCTGCGGTGGTTGCAGCGCGACGGCAGCGTCCACGTGGACTTCTACGAGCAGTGGGCGGTGCCGCCGGCACAGGCGATGGAGGATGATCTGCGCCAATGGCTGGCCGATTCAGGGCTGTTCGCCGCGGTGGTGGCGCCCGGCAGCCGCTTGAACGCCGACTTCGTCCTGGAGGGCGAGCTCGACAGCTTTGTCGCTGATCCACCTGGCGGAGTGGTGCATGTCGCGCTTGCCCTGGTGCTGCTGGATCAGCGCCGAGGTTCCACGAAGGTTCTGCTGCAACGCACCGAAAGCGCGGAGACGAAGCTGCCGGCAGCCGACCCGCCGGCGATCGCGGACGCGATGCGCGCTGGAATGGCCGAAGTGCTGCGTCGGACCGAAGCCGACGTGGCGAAGGCGGTGCGGTAGGGCAGGGTCGTCCTTCCACAGGGCGAGACCCCGCGTTCGCGGTCAGGGTGACTTGTGCTACGCCGCGCGGGCGGTCGACAGCGCCTTCCAGACATTTTCGGGTGTGGCAGGCATGTCGATGTGCGCCACGCCATCGGTCGACAAGGCGTCGATAATGGCGTTGATCAGCGCCGGCGGGCTGCCGACCGACCCGGCCTCTCCAGCCCCCTTGACCCCGAGCGTGTTGGACAGGCTGGGCACTTCCAGCAGATCGACCTCGATGTCCGGCAGATCGTTGGCCCGCGGCAGCGCATAGTCCATGAAGCTGCCGGACAGGAGCTGGCCGGTTTCAGGATCATAACTGGTCCGCTCAACCAGTGCCTGGCCGATGCCCTGAGCGACGCCGCCATGCACCTGGCCGCGCACGATCATCGGATTCACGGTCTTGCCGAAGTCGTCGCAGACACGGTACCGGACGATCTCGACCACGCCGGTATCCGGATCCACCTCCACCTCCGCCATATGACAGCCGTTCGGGAAGGTGTGCTCGGCCACCTCGGCGATTTCCGCGGCATCGAGCGTGATGGCCTGTTCGCCAGCGGCGGCCTTGCGCCGTTGCATGGCGGCAAGTTCGATGATGTCGACCCCTCGATCGGTGCCGACGATGGAAAAGCGTCCGTCGTTGAACGCTATGTCGCCCGGTGCGGCCTCCAACACCTCGGCTGCCGCCTGTTTGCCCTTGTTGATCACCGTCTCCGTGGTCACCAGGATTGCCTGCCCCTCGGAATACAGGCTGCGCGAGCCACCGGTGCCGCCGCCGACCGGGATAGTGTCGGTGTCGCCCTGGCGCACACGGATCTTCTCGGCATCGATCCCCAAGCGCTGCGAGGTGAGTTGGACGTATCCTGTCTCGTGCCCCTGCCCGGTGGATTGCGTGCCGACATAAAGATCGACAAACCCATCGTCGGCAAAGCGGATTTCCGCCCGCTCGGTCGGATCGCCCATGGTGACTTCCAGGTAATACGCCAGGCCGATGCCGCGCCGCCTGCCGCGCCGCGCGGCCTCGGCGCGCCGCGCCGGGAAGCCGGCGTAGTCCATCTGCTTCAGTGCGGCATCCAGCACAGTGGCAAAGTCGCCGCTGTCGTAGGTCTTGCCGACCGGCGTGGCGTGCGGCATTGCCGACGAAGGCACCATGTTGCGCCGACGGAGTTCGGCCCGGTCGACGTTGAGTTCCCGCGCCGCAGCATCGACCAGCCGTTCCAGCAGGTAGTTGCTTTCCGGTCGTCCCGCACCGCGATAGGCGTCCACCGGAACCGTGTGCGTGAACACGCCGATGACATTGGCGAAGATCTGTTGGAAGCCATACACACCGGACAGTACCGCACCACCCGCCAGCGTCGGGATGTACGGCGCGAAGGTGGAAAGATACGCGCCCATGTTGGCCAGGTTGCGCGTCCGCAGCGCGAGAAACTTCCTATCCTTGTCGATCGCCAGTTCGCCCAAGGTGATGTTGTCGCGACCCTGGGTGTCGGCGAGGAAAGCCTCGCCGCGCTCCGATGCCCATTTCACCGGCTGCCCGAGCTTGCGCGCCGCATAGCAGGTCAGCACGTGCTCGGGATACAGGAAGGCCTTCATGCCGAAGCCGCCACCGACATCGGGCGTGATGACCCGGAACTTCGCCGGCTCGGCGTTGAACGCCGCCGCGATCAGGGTCTTGATCAGCCAGCCGCCCTGGGTGTTGGCATACAGCGTCCAGCGGCCGGCCGCCTGATCGAAATCGCCGATCGCGGCACGCGCCTCCATGGACGCCACGACGACACGGTTGTTGACCACGGTGAGCCGGGTGACATGTGCCGCGGAGGCGAACAGGGCGTCGGTCGCGGCCTGATCGCCAATGCCCCAGTCGAAGGCGACGTTGTTCTTCGCCTCCGGCCACACCAGCGGGGCGCCAGGTTCGGTGGCCTTCGCCAGATCGATGATTGCGGGCTGCACGGTGTAGTCGACGTTGACCAGTTCGGCCGCATCGCGCGCCGCGGCCGCGGTCTCGGCGACGATGAAGGCGACCGGGTCGCCGATATGGCGCACCGCGCCATCCGCAAGCGCCAGATGCGGCGGGTTCGCCATGTCGGACCCGTCCCGGTTCTGCACCGGGGCCGCACAAGGCAAGGGGCCCACGCCGTCCGCCTTCAGGTCGGCCGCGGTGTAGATCGCCCTCACGCCAGGGACGGACGCGGCGGCCTTGGTGTCGATGCCGCCAAGCCTGGCCGCGGCGTGCGGACTGCGCAGCACTATTCCGTGCAGCATGCCCGGCAGCACGATATCATCGGTGTAGCGGCCGCCCCCCTTGAGCAGCCGGGGATCCTCCACGCGGGCGATCGACTGCGCGATGCCGAACTTGGTCATGGACGCTGTCTCCGGGGCTCGTCTGTGATGCGAAGCATGCACGCTCCGGACGTGAAAGGCCAAGAGGGATGCAGGATCGTCGCCTGTGCGTACTGAACGCCGGTTCATCCAGCCTGAAATTCGCCGTGTTCGGCGCGGGAGACGATGGGTTGCCGCGGCTGCAAAGCGGCGAGATCGAACGCATCGGCGGCAGCGGGCGGATGCTGGTCAGCACGCCCGACGGCAAGGCGCTGCACGACAGGATGGTGGAGACGAAGGACCATGCCGCGGCGCTCGCACTGCTGGCGGCGCTGCCGGATGGTCCGTTGGACCGGCGGGCGCTGATCGGCTTCGGGCATCGCGTGGTACATGGCGGTCCCGACATGGCTG
>DATBKQ010000698.1:0-3048 GCA_036555825.1 Acetobacteraceae bacterium
GTCCCGAACGCCACGCTGGTATAGAGCACGCCGATGATGCCGCTGACGTTGCGACCGCCGAAGTAATCCATCACTACAGCCGGCAGCACCGCGACCCATCCGCCGTAGAAGATGCCATAGGCGATGGCGAAGGCTGTCAGCATCCATACCCCTTCCGCATATGCCCACATCGTGAGCGCCAACGCCATGCCCACGAACATCACCATCAGCGCGGAACGGCGGCCCATCCGGTCGGCGAGCCCGCCGAGAAAGAATCGCCCCGCCGTGCTGCCGATTCCGATCACGCCGAGCAGCAGGACGGCGGTGGATTGCGCAATGCCGTGATCCACCGCGTACGGCACCAAGTGAACGAACGGCACGAACGCGCCGAACGAACAGATCAGGCAGGCCGCATAGAGACCGATGAACGAGTGCGTTCTCAGCGCCTCGCGGATCGTGGCACCAGAGGTGTGCGACGCGCGGCCGCTCGTTTGCAGTGGGTCGCCATCGGGTCCGAGGCCGCGTTCCCGTGGATCATTCTCGATCAAGAGTGCCAGGCCGCCGCCGAGGATCGCGGCCAAGCCGCCGAGCACGACATAGGCTTCGCGCCAACCCAGTGTGCCGATCAGAAGCGACGCGAACGGCGGCATGACGAGGGTGCCGACTCCGATGCCACTGACCGCGAGGCCGGAGGCGAAGCCCCGGCGCCGCATGAACCAGCGCTGAACCGCACCGACCGCCGGCACATAGGCGCAGCCAACGCCTAGTCCGACACCAAGCCCGTAGGCCGCGTAGACTTCGATGAGCGAGCGCGCCAGGCCAGCCAGCGCGAGGCCGAGGCCAGTCAGGATCATGCCGATGACCGCGAGTCGCCGCGATCCCCAGCGGTCGGCCAGAGGCCCGCTCAGGATCCCGAGCCCAAAATAGAGAAAGCCGGCCAGCGCGAACACCAGCGAGACCGAGCCGCGCGAGGCGGCGAAGTCATGCTGCAAAGGTCCGAGGAAGGCGCTGAAGGTGTAGGCGCTGCCGAATCCGATCAGGGTCACGGCGAACGCGCCGGCCACGACCAGCCAGCCAGGAAAAATGCGAGAGGCGGACGAAACATGTCTGTCTGTCATGACGATCTCCGTGTCATGGAATGGGGTGATGGCGGTGCCAGGTGGTGACGCTCTGGAACGCCACGCCAGCGCGCAGCAGCATCGCTTCGCTCTGATGACCGGCGATGAGCTGGAAGCCGATCGGCAGTCCACTCGTGCTGAAGCCACCCGGCAGCGTGATGGTGGGGTGCCCTGTCATGTCGAACGGGCAGGTGAAGCGCAGCATGCGCAGCCCTAGCTCTGGCTCGGTGCCGAGCCTCTGCATCGTGGCCAGGGTCGGCGGCGGCATCGGCTGCACCGGCGTCAGCAGCAGGTCGATGGTCTCGAACAGCGCGGCGAAGCGACCGCGCAGGTCCATGCACCGCAGCAGGATCTTCTGATACTCGGTGCCCGAAAGCGCGCGACCTGCTTCGATCACCGAAGCCAGGGTCGGGCCGTACTCACTCCTGCACTTCGGGTAAGTGGCCTCGTGCGCGACTGCGGCCTCCACCGCGCAATTCGGGAACCAGTCCACGACAGCCTGCGTCACGTCGGGGCATTGCACGGTGACGATATTGGCATCGAGTGCGCGAAGGGCCTCGAGCGCAGCGATCAGCACAGCTTGAACCTCCGCGGCAACGCCATCGACGTTCCACGCCGTATCGATGCCGATGCGCACGCCTTGCACACCGTCCGTCGCCTCTGCCGGATAGTCGGACACCGGATCGCGCAGGGCAGTCGGGTCTTTCGCATCGCTCCCGGCGATGGCGCGCAGCAGCACGGCGATGTCCGCCGCGCTACGCGCCATCGGCCCGATGTGATCGAGGCTCGCGGCCAGCTCGAACGCGCCATGACGGCTGACTCGACCCCAGGTCGGCTTCAGTCCGGTGATGCCATTGGCGGCAGATGGCCAGCGGATCGAGCCGCCGGTATCGGAACTGAGGGCACCGTAAGCAAGGCCCGCCGCAACGGCGACACCCGAACCGCTGGAGGAGATGCCCGGCCAGTAGTCGGCGTGCCACGGATTCTTGGGCGGCACGATTGATGGGTGGTGATCGGAGTAGGCGCCTTCCGTCATCTGCAGCTTGCCGAGCACGATCGCGCCGGCCTCGCGCAGGCGCCGCACCACAGTCGCGTCTTCGGACGGGCGATAGTCCCGGTGGATCGCCATGCCACCGGCCGTCGGCGAGCCCTTGATCCAAAACAAGTCCTTCACTGCGACCGGGACGCCGTGCAGCGGGCCACGATAGCGCCCGGCTGCAATTTCTGTCTCCGCTTGCTTCGCCTCGGCAATGGCCGTGTCCCCCATCACCAGCGCGTAACTGTTGAGCGCGCTGTCGAGCGCCGCAATGCGGTCAAGCTGCGCGCGTACCGCGACCACCGGAGAAATCGCGCCGGCCCGGATCCGCTCCGCCAGTTCGGTCAGGGTGAGATAGTGCGGGTGCGTCGCCGGAGCGTGCATCGGCTGCTCTCCAGTTGAGGTGATCTCAATTGACAAGCATGCATTGCGGCCCATCGAATGGCCCGAAAGCTTGCTTATTTCTGGAGAAATGGTTTGCAAAGGCGCCGGCCGCAAACCAGATATTCTAGGCGTTTCGGTTTAGGATAACTAAATGACCGGGCATCTCATGCCACCACTGAACGCATTGCGCGCCTTCGAGGCGACGGCACGTCACTTGTCGGTCAAGAACGCCGCCAACGAGCTCCACGTGACGCCGGGTGCAGTCAGCCAGATGATCAAGACACTGGAGCAGCATCTCGGTGTCACGTTGTTCCAGCGCGTCAATCGCGGGATCTTCCTGACCGACGCCGGCCAAGCCTATCTGCCGCCAGTGCGCAACGCCTTCCGCCAGATCGCCGACGCCACTGGGCGCATCGCGGCCTCCGTCGACAGCGGGGTCCTCACGGTGAGCGTGACGCCGTTCTTCGCATCGGCGTGGCTGGTGCCTCGCCTCACCGATTTCCAGGCGGCTCATCCCGAGATCGACCTGCA
>DATBKQ010000699.1:0-15389 GCA_036555825.1 Acetobacteraceae bacterium
GTTCAGCACGCCCGCGGCAAGCTGCGCGGCGGTGAAGCTGATGCTGCCGCCGGTAATGGTCAGCGTGTTGCCGTTGGTATTGCTCAGTGTCGCTCCGCTCGGGATGGCGCCGATCGTCACCGAGGACAGGCTGTTGCTGTCGCCGGTCAGGCTGTTGGTCGTGATCCCAAGGTTCAGCGCGATCTTCTGCCCCGTGGTGCCGGACACGGCACCAGGCGTCACGCTGGGTGCGAGCGGTGTGACTGTGACTGACTCGTTGGCGACTGTGCTGGCGTTGCCGGAGGAGTCCTTTGCTTGCACGGACAGCGAGAAATTGGCGTCGTTGCTCGCCTTGATCGTCAGCGAGCCGTAGTTCCATCCCAGCACGTTGACCGACGTGCTGCCGGTCGCGGCGGTGAAGGTGTGCGTCCCGTCGCTCAGCGTGTCGCCCACCGGAATGCCGCTGACCAGCACCGACGTCAGTTGATTGCCGGACGCCGCGATGGTGCCCAGGGCAACGGCACTGCCTTCCACACCGGTCTCCGCCGCCGGCGACCAGGTCACCGTGGGGACGGTGGTGCCGGTCGTGAAGATGCCGGTGATCGGCGCGGCGGACGCCGCGTTGTTCGGCCCGGGCAGGCCATACGCAGCAAGGATCGTGCTGAGCATATTGTAGTGGTTGTAGGGGGCGCCATAGTTGCCCGGAGCGATGTTGGCGCCATAGAAAATCGCCGCCACCTGGTTGGAAGGTTCGATCGGCGTGATGTTGTCGTCGTTCTCGTCCCAGGTAACGATCAGCAGGGAATTGTTGCTCAGCGCCCATTGAGCATAGGCGGAAATATTGTTCTGCAGCCAGGTGTCTCCCTGCTGGATCGTTCCGTTATGCATGTCATCATCGACGTTGGGGATAACGAACGATACCGTCGGCAGGCTGGCGAAATTGCCGGCGGAAAACGCGCTGAAGTCCTGTTGGACGCTGCCGCCTTCCGGGAACGACACCCACGGATCGTGGTTGAAATCGGAGCCAGGTGATTCGACGTAACCGACGAACGATCGGCCTGATGCCGCCAGAATCGTGGCCAGCGTGGGATCCGGCTCGGAATGCGGATTGTCATCCGTCGTGCCGAAGGTGCTTCCGGCGTAGAGCGCAAAGTAGTTCGGCTGACTCGGGTGCGTGAGGGCGGTGTAATTGGTGAGCGACGCGCCGTTGCCTGCCAGAAAATTGAGGTAAGGAGCCTGCGCGCTGTTGCCGATTATCTCATCGTAGTTGTGGTTCTCCTCCATCACCACCACGATGTGCGAATACGCCGGCACGCCGGACGCGGTCGTTCCGGTCACGGTCAACACCTCGGCGCCGGTCGCTGTCGCGCTTGCGTCGCTCTGTGCATCCTGCTCCCTGGCGGCGACGTTCAGCGAGAAGGTGCCGCTGCCAGGTGTGGTTATCGCCAACCCGTTCAGCACGCCCGCGGCAAGTTGCGTCGCGGAAAAGCTGATGCTGCCGCCGGAAATCGCCAGGGTGTCGCCGTTGGTGTTGCTCAGCGTCGCCCCGGCGGGAATGCCGGAGATCGTGACGGAGGACAGGCTGTTGCTGTCGCCGGAAAGGCTGTTGGTCGTGATCCCAAGGTTCAGCGCGATCTTCTGCCCCACGGTGCCGGACACGGCACCAGGCGCCACGGTGGGCGCGAGCGGCGTGACTGTGACCGATTCGTTGGCAACCGTGCTGGTGTTGCCGGACGAGTCCGTTGCTTGCACGGACAGCGAGAAATTGGCGTCGTTGACCGCGTTGATTGTCAGCGAGCCGTAGTTCCACCCCAGCACATTGACCGAAGTGCTGCCGGTCGCGGCGGAGAAAGTGTGCGTCCCGTCGCTCAGCGTATCACCCACGGGAATGCCGCCGACAGTGACGGATGCCAGCGTGTTGCCCACTGGAATGATGGTGCCCAGTGCGATGGCGGCGCCCTCGGTTCCGGTCTCCGCGGCGGGCAACCACGATACGGTGGGGGCGGACGTGTTGCCATTGACCAGGAACACGTCGTAGCCGCCGAGCGCGGCGTCGGCCTGGGTCATGACAACGGTGCCCGGGGCGGGCGCGGCACCCAGCACAAGCGTGGCGACCGTACCTGTGTTGTTGAGGACCGTGATCGTGCTGCCGGACAAAGTCGCCTTGGTCACGGGGGTCTGGATATTGATCGCGTTGGTCGGGACGGTCGTGCTCGCTCCGGCGACGAGTCCCAGTATCGTCGCGTTGAACTGCCGGACGCTGCCATTGACGACATCGGCGAGTTCGAGCACCCCCGACGGACCGCGGAAGCTGATCTGGGCACCGGATCCGACATCATTGGCGAAATCCAGTACGGAACCGCTGCCTAGACTGAACAGGCCGGTGCTTGGAGTGAGCGCCGCGGTAACGGTCAGTTTCCCGCTATCGGCGATTGACAGCGTGCCATTGTCCTGGATGCCGGCGATCGTGTTCGTGCCGCTCAGTGTCCATGACGCGCCGGCATCCACCGCGAGCGAGGTGAAATTCGAGAACGCCCAGGTCTTGCCGTTCTCGGTACCGCTGCCCGAACCGCCGGTCAGCCCGCTCAGCGCGCCCGTGCCGCCCGCCAGCTCCAGCGTGTTGGTGGCGCCGCTGGCAGTGCTGCCAACGATATCGCCCACGAACACTGCATTCGCACCCACCACCAGCCGGTTGGCCCCGGTGCCGGAAAAGGTCACTGCATGGGTGCCGGAGATGGTCCCGTTGTTGGTGACGGTACCGGCCGCAGCATAGACCGCGACTCCCAAAGGCCCCGAGATGGAACCGCCGGCGAGGTTCGTCACCTGCCCGCCGGCGTTGAGCCTCACTCCGAAAGCAGTTGAGCCACTGATGCTGCCGCTGTTGGTGACGAAGCCGGTGGCGCCCTGGATGTTCACACCGCGCTTGCTGGAGATGTTGCCACCGACATTGTTGGTGACGGTCCCGCCCTGAACCAGGTCGACCGCATAAGGCACGCCCGTGATGCTGCCGGTGTTGGTCACGGTTCCGGCAACCCCGGAGATATAAAGGGCGGCCGCGTAGCTTCCCTGGCCGGTGATCGTGCCCCCTGCGGCATTCGTCACGCTGCCACCGGCGTGCAGCGCGATCACATCGCCGACGGTGGCGGCGATATTGCCGGAATTCGTCACCGTGGCGGCCGCGCCAAAGGCGCGGATTGCATTGTGGCCGCCAGAGATCGAATTCATGTTGTTGACCATGCCGCCGGCATCCAGCTCCACGCCGTAGCTCGGCGTGCTGAGCGTGCCGCTGTTGGTCACGGTCCCTGAACCCGCGATCAAGATCGCAGCTCCGGTTGTCGCGGTGATCGAGCCGCTGTTCCAGGCGGTTCCCGAGCCGAGCACGACGCCGTTCTTTCCTGTCACAACCCCGGTCGAGGTCACCGTGCCAGAGCCTGCCAAGGAGACGCCGGTACCACTTGATGAGCTGATGGTGCCGTTGTTGGACACTGTCCAGGCGGTGCCGGATGCCCCGTCGATGCCGTCTGCTCCCGACGCTGTCGAGGTGATGGTTCCGGTGTTGGTGACGGTCAGGGGATTGAGCGTGCCGCTCAGAACAACAGGGCCGGTCACGCTCGTGCTGATATCTGCCATCTCGCCTGCCTATTTGAACCTGGCCCGATTGCCCACGAGATGCTATTGTTACAGACGAAACGATATCGTCACTGCGATCTTTGGGCTAATAGGTTGAAGCCTGTTTGCAATCCTATGGCCATTGGCCGGCAGTGTCCTGTCCGCCTGCTGCGTTCGACGAATGGCAGTTCGCCGATGCGTGTCGTACCGACAACGCTCGAGCCGAATCGCTAACAGCCTGCTGTCGCGACCAAGCTCTTCAACCCGATGCGCTTGTCCGCCGCGGAATGCGACGAACTTCGGGGGCAGGACACTAGGCAACAACAGCGCCCAGCAGCGCGTCCAGCCGCAGGCGACCCGCCGGCGTGGCAGCGAGGCGGCCATCACGCCACTCCAGGTAGCTTTCTTCAATCGCCTGTTGCAGCATCGGCTGATCCAGTGCGGCATCGAGTGTGACGCCGGTGCGTACAGCAAAGCGCGCGGGATCGATCCCTTCAGCAAGCCGCAGGCCCATCAGCAGCATCTCGCGCGCACAGTCGATGGGCCGTAGCGGGACTTCCTCGACGATGCCGCGGCCGGTGCGCTCGACCAGCTCCGCCCACGATTCGGGCGCGCGATGGCGGCGAGTGGCGATGGCGGCAATGCGTCCATGCGCGCCCGGGCCGATGCCGGCGTAGTCGCCGTAGCGCCAATAGGTGAGATTGTGCCGGCTCTCGCCGCCGGGCGCGGCGTAGTTGGAAACTTCATAGGCGTGCAACCCGAAGCGTGCCGCCTCCTCCGCGGTTGCCTCATACAGCGCCGCGGCCGTGTCCTCGTCCGGTAGAACCATCTCGCCGCGGCGGTGCATGGCGGCGAACTTCGTACCCGGCTCGATGGTGAGCTGGTAGAGCGACAGGTGATCGGCCGTCAGCCCGAGCGCCTGCCGCAGCTCCGCCCGCCACGCCGTGACCGCCTGGTCGGGGCGCGCGTAGATCAGGTCGAACGAGATGCGCGCGAACACGCCCCGCGCCGTCTCCAGCGCTTCGATCGCCTGCGTTGCCGAGTGCTGCCGGCCCAAGAGTTGCAGCGCCGCCGGATCGAGGCTCTGCACGCCGATCGAGACACGGTTCACACCGGCGTCGCGAAACATCGCGAAGCGGCCGGCCTCCACGCTGGTGGGGTTTGCCTCCAGTGTGATCTCGATATCGTCCGCCGGTTCGAACCGCCGCCGCGCATCTTCGATCAGCGCCGCCACAGTTTCCGGTTCCATCAGGCTTGGGGTGCCGCCGCCGAAGAAGATCGAGGTCAGGCGGCGGCGGCCAAGCCGTTCCGCCTCCCACGCCAGTTCGCGGCGCAAGGCGGCGCGAAAGCGGGCCTGCGGAATGCGGTCCCGCACATGCGAGTTGAAGTCGCAATAGGGACACTTGGCGAGGCAGAACGGCCAGTGGATATAGAGCGCGAGCGGTTCCATCGCGGGGAGATATAGGATGTCGGCAAGCGAAACCGGCGGCTCGGTCGAGCGCGTACGTGCCGCATTGCTCGCCGCCGGCCACCCGGACACGATCTCGCGGTTCCCCGCGGGGACCCGCACGGCGGCGGATGCGGCGGCGGCGGTCGGCTGCACCGTGGCGCAGATCGCCAAGTCCATCGTGTTCCGCTGCGGCATGCGGGCGGCGGTGGTCATCACATCGGGCGCCAACCGCGTGGACCAGGCCAAGGCGGAGGCCGCGCTGGGGGTGCGGTTGGGGCGTGCCGACGCGGATTGGGTGCGGCAGGTGACAGGGTTCGCGATCGGCGGCGTCGCGCCGCTGGGCCACGTGTCGCCGCCGATGCTGCTGGTGGATGAGGACCTGCTGGGGCTGCACCCGATCTGGGCGGCGGCCGGATCGCCAAGCCACGTATTCCAGACCTCGGCCAGCGAACTGGTGCGGATCACCGGGGCACAGGTGGCGCCGGTGCGGGCGGAGCCGCGGTAAGGCAGGCGGCCAGGAACTGGGCAAATGCTCGTGCCCGGTGGCTGATCGCGTGTTTGTCCGCCGGCGGCAACTCGCCGAACGTCCTCGTTTGGCCAACGGGGATGAACATCGGGTCGTAGCCGAATCCGTTGTCGCCGCGCGGCGGCCAGGTGGCGCAACCATCTACCCGACCGACAAAGGTCTCGGTATGGCCGTCCGGCCAGGCGGCGCAAAGCGCCGCGATAAAGCAGGCGCGACGATCCGTGGCGTCGCCCATCGAGCGCTGGACGCGCGCCATGGCGGAGCAAAAATCCTTGGCGGGGCCGGCCCAGCGGGCGGAGTGGATGCCGGGCGCACCGCGCAGCGCGGCAACGCAGAAGCCGCTGTCGTCTGCCAGCGCCGGCAGCCTGCTCGCGCGCGCCGCGGCCAGTGCCTTGATGCGCGCATTGCCGATGAAGTCGGGTGCGTCCTCTACCGGTTCGGGCAGGCCGAGCGCGCCGGCGGACACCACGGCCACGCCGTGCGGCCGCAGCAGCGCGATGAGTTCGGCAAGCTTGCCCTGGTTGTGGCTGGCCAGCACCAGCCGCGTGCCGCGTTCGAGGCAGCGCGCCATCACGCCGCTTCGACCGCCTTGCGCTGCGCTTCGAACAGGGCCGTGGTGCCCTGGCGCGCAAGGCCGAGCATGGCGAGGAACTGTGCCTCGGTGAACGCGCTGCGCTCCGCGGTGCCCTGGATCTCGACGATCCCGCCCTGGTCGGTCAGCACGAAATTGGCATCGGCCTCGGCCGCGGAGTCCTCGGCATAATCCAGATCGAGCACCGGCTGGCCATTGGCGATGCCGCAGGAGACCGCGGCGACCTGGCCGGTCAGTGGCAGTGCCTTGATCAGGTTCATCTTCAGCATGTGGCGGAAGGCCAGGCTGAGCGCGACCCAGGCGCCGGTGATCGCGGCGCAGCGCGTTCCGCCATCGGCATTCAGCACGTCGCAATCCAGCGTAATGGTGAGTTCGCCCATGTGCGCGCGGTCAACAACGGCGCGCAGCGCCCGGCCGATCAGGCGCTGGATCTCCTGGGTGCGCCCGGACTGGCGGCCGCGCGCCGCCTCGCGCTCGCCGCGCGTGTGGGTGGCGCGCGGCAGCATGCCGTATTCGGCGGTGACCCAGCCCTGGCCGGAGTTGCGCAGGAACGGCGGCACGCGCCCTTCGACGCTGGCGGCGCACAGCACCTCGGTGTTTCCCATTCGGATCAGGCAGGAGCCTTCGGCGTGGCGGGCAAAGCCCGGCGTGAGCGAAAGCGTGCGCAGTTCACTGGCGGCGCGGCCGGAAGGGCGCATGGAGGCTCCTGTCGTGCAAACCGCCACAATAAACCTACGACAGCCACGCGGCCCAGCCGTCGCGCACCGGATGATCTTCCGCCAGCGGCAGGTCCACGGCGGCATGGTTGGCGGCGCTGTAGTAGATGGCCGAGATGAGCTCGAGCGATTGCCGGGCGTCCTGTAACGTCAGCGGCGAATCGGCGGTGCCGTCCAGGGCCGGGTGCAGCGCCTCGAACAGGCCGGCAAAGCTCTCCTGCCGCGGCGCGAAGTTGCGCAGCGCGGCGTCTATCTCCGCCCGCGCCAGAGTGCCGCGCGGCACGAATCGCCAATCGCCTTCAGCCGGACGATAGGGCGGCACACCGGGAGCCTCCGCCGTCAGGTTGGCGAAGCAGAAGCGGAAATTGCTGACCTCGTCCGCGGCGCCCAAGGTGATCGAGGAGGTGACCAGGGCACCGGAGACCATTTCCACGACGATCGCGGCGCAATCCTCGGTCTCGATCGGGTTCGCACGGGTGGCGAGCCTGGCGAATACGCGCCGCACCGGGCCGAGCGTGGAGGTCAGCATGTCATGCGCGTGGATCGCATGGCCGATGATCGCGCCGCCGAGTTCGGTCGCCTTCCGGCCGCGCCATGGCACGGCGTAATAGTCGGGGCCACGGTTCCAATGAATTGCGATGCTGGCGACCAGCGGCTTGCCGGCGATGCCCGCCGCGATCAGATGCCGCAGCCGCGCCAGGCCATTGCCGTAACGATACTGATAGACCGGCACCACCGCACGGCGGACACTTGCCGCCAGGTCGCGGATGCGGTCGATCTCGCGCAGCGAACCGACCAGCGGCTTCTCGCACAGCACGTGCCGGCCCGATCGCAGCGCCTGCTCGATCGCGGCGAAATGCAGGAAGGGCGGCAGGCAGATGTCGATCAGCTCGATGTCGTCTCGGCGCAGAACCTCGGCGTACTGCGTTATTGCAATTGCATCCGCCTTGGCGGCGAGCCTGGCGGCGCGGGCGGCATCCAGATCGCAGACGACAGCGACCCGGTACAGGGCGGGATTGGCCAGGTAGGCTTCGACATGCGCCGCGCCGATGCCGGCGCCGATCACCGCGACACGGAATTGCCGGGTCATCGCAGGCTGCCCAGCCGGATCGCCGCTGTTTGCGCCTTCAGCGCCAGTTCCATCACCTTGAAGCAATGGGCCTGCGGCATGGCGCGCTCGGTGCGGTCGAGCACATCGGCGACGAGGTCCGCCGCATACGGCAAGGCGGCATCGCGGCAATCGACGTGGCGGGTCTCTCTGCCATCGACCAGGAACAGATGGTCGGCGCCGGGCCGGCCGGCGATGTCGATGTACTTGCGCAGCTCGATGGTGCCCTCGGTGCCAAGGATGGTCAGCCGCCCATCGCCCCAGGTGCCGAGGCCGTCGGGCGTGTACCAATCGACCCGGATGTAGCCCTGGGCGTGCTCGCCGCGCAGCAGCATCTCGCCGAAATCCTCCAATTCGGGTTCGGACGGATTGGCGTAGTTGCCGACCGCCGACGCGACGACCTCGGCATCGGCCGAGCCGGTGAAGGTGAGGAACTGCTCGACCTGATGGCTGGCGATGTCGCACAGCACGCCGCCATACTTCGCGCGCTGGAAGAACCAGGCGGGCCGCAGCGGGCGGTTCAGCCGGTGCGGACCGAGCCCCACGGTCTGGACGACGCGGCCGATGGCGCCGGCCTGTACAAGCTCGATCGCACGCGTCACCGCGCGGACTTCGAACCGCTCGGAGTAGTTGACCGACCAGATGCGGCCCGTTTCGGCGACGGCGCGGCGCAGTTCGGAGAGCTGTCCGGGCGTGGTGCAGCCGGGTTTGTCGCTCATCACGTCCTTGCCGTGGCGCATCGCCTCGATGGCGATGCCTGCGCGGTCGGCGTTGACCGCGGCGGTGAGGATGAGACGCACCGCGGGATCCTCCAGCAGGCGGCGTTTGTCGGCGATGCGGGGGATATGAGGGAAGCGGCGGATGAAGCCGGCGAGCGGCCGCGGTTCGCCTTCGGTCCAGTAGCCGGCGCACTCGCAGCCCTGCTCGATCAGGCGGCCGGTCATTTCGTAGATGTGACGGTGATCGAGGCCGATGGCGGCGAAGCGGAGGGTGCGTGCGGTGCGTTGCGCCATGGCGGGTCCTTCGCATGGATGCACCCCAGCGAGGCGTTCCGGGGCAGGCGAGCGTAGCGAGCGGGGAGGGCGCCTGGAACCACTACGCGGGGCAACGAAACCGCGGATGCGCACGGATGAACACAGATGGGCTTATCTGTGCGATGGCAGCACCCTCTCCGGCGCTTCGCGCCTGCCTCTCCCGCGAGCGGGCGAGGCGAATTTTGCTCAGGGCGGGCCAGCGGCGGCGATCTCTTCCGGGGTGGCATGTGGGAAGGACGAGAAGGTCGACATCGGCGCGGGTGACCCTGCCTTGACTTGCCGCAACCAGGAGGGCTTGTGTGCCCGCCCTCTCGTGGGGACATGACGATGCACGCCTATCGCACCCATACCTGTGGCGCGTTGCGCGCTGCCGACACCGGGCAGGTCGCCCGCCTCTCGGGCTGGGTGCACGCCAAGCGCGACCATGGCGGGCTGCTGTTCATCGACCTGCGCGACCATTACGGCATCACCCAGTGCGTGTTCCCCGCCGGGTCTCCCGCCTTCGATGCGGCCGATGCGGTGCGGCCGGAGAGCGTGATCACGGTCACCGGCGAGGCGGTGCATCGGGAAGCGGGCACGGTGAACCCGCGCCTGCCCACCGGCGAGGTCGAGCTGCGCGCGGCCGAGCTTACGGTGCAGTCGGCGGCCGAGGTGCTGCCGATGCAGGTAGCGGGCGAGGAAAAATTCCCCGAGGACATCCGGCTGACCTACCGGTTTCTTGATCTGCGACGGGAGAAGCTGCACCGGAACATCATGCTGCGCGCGGGGGTGATCGCCTCGATCCGCCGGCGCATGATCGAGGCCGGGTTCACCGAATTCCAGACGCCGATCCTGACCGCCGACAGCCCGGAGGGGGCGCGCGCCTTCCTGGTGCCGGCGCGGCTGCATCCGGGCAAGTTCTATGCGCTGCCGCAGGCACCGCAGCAGTTCAAGCAGTTGGCGATGGTCGCCGGTTTCGACCGCTATTTCCAGATCGCGCCGTGTTTCCGCGACGAGGCGGCGCGTGCGGACCGCTCGCCCGGCGAGTTCTACCAGCTCGACTTCGAGATGAGCTTCGCCACGCAGGAGGACGTGTTCGCCGCGATCGAGCCGGTGATGGCCGGCGTGTTCGAGGAGTTCGCCGAGGGGCGCGCGGTGACGCCGCCGCCGTTCCCGCGCATCCCGTACGAGACGGCCATGCTGGAGTTCGGCACCGACAAGCCGGACCTGCGCAACCCGCTGCGGATCAGCGATGTCACGCAGCACTTCGCCGGCTCGGGGTTCGGGCTGTTCGCGCGGATCGCCGCATCGGGCGGCGTGGTGCGGGCGATTCCCGCGCCTGGCGCGGCCGCGCAACCACGCAGCTTCTTCGACAGGCTGAACGACTGGGCACGGGCGGAAGGCGCCGGCGGGTTGGGCTATATCGTCTATGACCAGGACGGGCCGAAAGGGCCGATCGCGCGCAACCTGGAAGCGGAACGCGCCGACGCCGTGCGTGCGGCCTGCGGGCTGTCGGCCGGCGACGCGGTGTTCTTCGCCGCCGGCAAGCGCGATGAGGCGCCGAAGTTCGCTGGTGTGGTGCGCACCCGGCTGGCGGAGGAACTGGGGCTGATCGAGCCGAATGCGTTCCGCTTTTGCTGGATCACCGATTTTCCAATGTACGAGATCAACGAGGAAACACAGCGGATCGACTTCAGCCACAATCCGTTCAGCATGCCGCAGGGCGGAATGGAGGCGCTGGAGGCCAAGGACCCGCTGACGATCAAGGCCTTCCAGTACGACATCGTGTGCAACGGCGTGGAGCTGTCGTCCGGCGCCATCCGCAATCATCGGCCCGACATCATGATCCGTGCCTTCGAGATCGCAGGTTACACGAAGGAGGAGGTGGAGCAGCGGTTCGGCGGCATGCTGAACGCGTTCCGCTACGGCGCGCCGCCGCATGGCGGTTCCGCACCGGGCAACGACCGGATCGTGATGCTGCTGGCCGACGAACCGAACATCCGCGAGGTGATCCTGTTCCCGCTGAACCAGCAGGGCGAGGACCTGATGATGGGGGCGCCGGCCGACGTTGCGCCGGCGCGGCTGAGGGAGCTGCATCTGCGGCTGGAGCTGCCGCCGAAGGTAAAGGCGGGCTAGTTTTTTCGCTCGATTCAGACCTCGGGCAATGCCGCCTCCGGTCATCGGGCTCAGCGCGCCTGATCCTTTCTGGCGGATCGGTGGCCGGGCTCTTATGTTCGCGCTAACCCGCAGCGGAGTCTTGCTCATGCGCCCCCCTGCCCTCCTGGCTGCCGCCCTGACCCTGTGCGCCGTGGCGCTGCCGGCCGACGCCGCCGGACTGAACACCGCATCGGCGGCGCATCGGGCGATCTACAATCTGACGCTGAATGCCAGCCGAGGCGGCGATGTGGTGGCTGCCCGGGGGACCATGGGCTACGAGGTGATCGACGCCTGCGACGGTTGGGCGGTTCGTCAGCGCCTGTCCATGACGCTGACCAACAGCGAGGGGCAGGACATCCAGATGGTATCGGATTATGCCACCTGGGAGGCGAAGGACGGGCTGAAGTTCCGCTTCCATATGAAGCAGACCACCGATACCGCGGTAACCAGCCAGACCGACGGCGACGCCAGGCTGGAGGGTCCGGGTGGCGCTGGACAGGCGCACTACACCGTTCCCGAGGACACCACCAAACCGCTGCCGGCCGGCACACTGTTTCCGATGGCGCATACCTCGGCGATCCTGGCGGCGGCGCAGGCCGGCAAGAAGTTCGTGGCCCTGCCGCTGTTCGACGGGACCGACGACAGCGGGGCAGAAGACAGCTCGATCGTCGTGTTGGACTGGAAGAAGCCGGAGCCGAACAAGTATCCGCTGCTGGCCAGTCTGCCCAGCACCCGCGTCCGGCTGGCGTTCTTCGACCATTCCTCCACCGGCGAAACGCCGACCTACCAGGTCGGCATGCGCTACTGGGAGAATGGCGTGGCCGACAACCTGCAGATGGACTTCGGCGACTTCGTGATGGACGCGAAGATGACCGATCTCACGCCGCTGCCGCACAAGTGCTGAGGGTGGCGCCCTCTCCCGGCGCTCCGCGCCGACCTCTCCCGCAAGCGGGCGAGGTGTTCTTTATATCAGCCGCAGCCGCCGGAACAGGTCGATCAGCACCAGGTTGACGTTGAACTTGAATGCGTCGGTGTCGCGCACCGTCCGCTGCACGCGCTCGATCGGCCAGAGCTCGAACGCCTCTACCTCGCCATCCGCGGCGTGCGGCAAGAAGTCTTCCGGCAGCTCCAGGTCGTAGCAGTACAGCAGGTCGCGGCGCAGACCTTCGGGCCGTTCCATGGCGTAGCCGATCCGCGCCACCTCCACTGCCTGGCGTGCGAGTGAGGCGGGGATGGCGGCTTCCTCGTCGGCCTCCTTGATCAGGGTCTCGGCCGGGGTGAGCCCGGCGGGGACGCCGCCGGCAACGATGTGGTCCAGCTTGCAGGGGTCGAGATGCTTGGTGGCGGCGCGGCGGGCGACCCAGAGGTGGAGGCCGGCGCGGCGGCGGACCAGGCCGTTCACATGGACGCCCAACGCCAGCACGCCGAAAGCGGGAAGCGCCCCGCGATCCAGCCTGGCCAGGACAGGACCGTCCGGCTCGGCGCGGATATCGAACTCCTCCCGCCGCCAGCGATAGCAGCCGGCATCCGCGAGCTGCCGGGCGATGGACGGCAGAGCGGCGCCATCGTCGAGTGTGAGGCCATCGGCATCGGTGCTGATTGCCGGAAACGCCGCCAGCCGGGCCGCCAACGCCGGCTTCACCCAGCCGACCGGGGCGGCGCCGATCCGGAACGGCAGCCGGCCGCCCGGCAGTGCCACGTTGTTGCACGCCCGGAGGTGGCGCAGGTACCCGGTCTCCATTGTCTCGCCTTTCAAACTGATGGCCTCCATGCCACATCCCGGTCATGCGACGCACAAATTCCGGCGAGGCGGTCTCGCTCGATCTGTCACGTCCGCCACGGTCCGGCCTGGCCACGATCGGCTCGCTGCTGCCCTATCTGTGGCCCGCGGGCGATCCCGGCGCCAGGGCCCGCGTGGTGGTCGCGATGGGCCTGCTGCTGCTGGCCAAGGGCGCCACTGTATCCGTTCCTGTCATCTATGGCCGCATCGTCGATGCGCTGGCGCCGAAGGACAGCACGGCGGCGCTGGCGATCCCGCTGGGGCTCGTTGTCGGCTACGGGCTGCTGCGCATCGGCTCGGCGGCGTTCGGCGAGCTGCGCGACGCACTGTTCGCCAAGGTGCAGCAGCGCGCTGTGCGCACCGCCGCACGGCGCACATTTCAGCACCTGCACGCGCTCAGCCTGCGCTTCCATCTCGACCGCCAGACCGGCGCGCTGGCCCGGGCGATCGATCGCGGCTCGCAGGGTATCCAGTCGGTGCTGCGGCTCGCGGTGTTCAACGTGGTGCCGACGATCATCGAGCTGCTGCTGGTGACCGCGATCATCTGGCATCTGTTCGACTGGCGGTTCGCGGCGATCACATTCGGCGCGGTGACCGGTTATGCCGGGTTCACCATGAGCTTCGCTGCCTGGCGCGCGCGCATCCGGCGGGCGATGAACGACACCGACAACGACGCCTCCACCAAGGCGCTGGACAGCCTGCTGAACTACGAGACGGTGAAGTATTTCGGCAACGAGCCGCACGAGGTGGCGCGCTACGACGCGGCGCTGGCGCGCTACGAACGCGCGGCGGTGCGGGTGCAGGTGTCGCTGAACATGCTGAACATCGGCCAAGCCTGCATCATCGCGCTGGGGCTGACACTGATCATGCTGCTGGCTGCGCGCGAGGTGCGCGGCGGCACGATGACCGTCGGACAGTTCGTGCTGGTGAACACCTACCTGATGCAGCTTTACCAGCCGCTCGGGTTCCTCGGCATGGTCTACATGACGATCAAGCAGGCGCTGGTGGACATGGAGCAGATGTTCCGCCTGCTGGAGGTGGAGCGGGAGATCGCCGACCGTCCAGGTGCGCGGGCACTGGCGGCGCATCTGTGCGACGGGCCGGCCGGCGAGGTGCGGTTCGAGCATGTGCGGTTCGGCTACCGGCCGGACCGGCCGATTCTGCGCGGCGTGGATTTCGTCGTGCCGGCCGGGCGGAAGCTGGCGATCGTCGGCCCGACCGGAGCCGGCAAGTCCACCATCAGCCGCCTGCTGTTCCGCTTCTACGACGTGACGGATGGCCGGATCACGATCGACGGACAGGATATTCGCGACGTGACGCAGGAGAGCCTGCGGGCCGCGATCGGCGTGGTGCCGCAGGATACCGTGCTGTTCAACGACACCATCCGCTACAACATCGCCTATGGCCGGGTCGGCGCGACGCAGGACGAGATCGAGCACGCCGCGCGCCTGGCGCAGGTGCATGACTTCATTGTGTCCTTGCCGGACGGCTACGACACGCGCGTGGGTGAGCGCGGCCTGAAGCTGTCGGGTGGCGAGAAGCAGCGTGTCGCGATCGCGCGCACCATCCTGAAGGACCCGCGCATCCTGATCCTGGACGAGGCGACGAGTGCGCTGGATACGCGGACCGAGCAGGACATCCAGGCGGCGCTGCGCGCGGTGGCGCGGCATCGCACCACATTGGTGATCGCGCACCGCCTGTCCACCGTGGTGGATGCCGACGAGATCATCGTGCTGGCCGAGGGGCGGGTAGCCGAGCGTGGGCGGCACGCGGCACTGCTGGCGCGCGGCGGGCTGTATGCGCGAATGTGGGCGTTGCAGGCCGAGCAGGAAGCCGAACCGGAGATTGCGGACTGAGGAGACACGTGGGATGAGCGACGAACAGCCGCCGGAAGATCTGGGCCATGCAGGCGCGGTGGTGGACAAGGCGATCGAGTACATGGCCAGTCAGAACATCGCCCCACTGTCGATCGCTTCCGCGTTGCTGGGCGGGGCGATGGCGGTGCTGGCGCGCAGCGTGGCCGACGATGCCATCGTGCAGATCCTGAACAATGCGATCGACAGCGTTCGCAGCGGCGAATTGCGGCAGTTGGACAAGCCGTGACATCCTCCCCCGGCATCTAAAGCATGATGAAGTCAGGGTTGACCTCATCATGCTTTAACCTCTTTCCTTGAGCGCGTGATTCAGACCTTCGGCGATTCCGCCTTCGGTCATCACGCTCTAGGAGGGAGCGGTCCGATGGGTAAGCTGGAGGGCAAGGTCGCACTGGTCACCGGGTCGGGGCGCAACATCGGCCGCGCGACAGCGCTGAAGCTGGCCGCGGAAGGGGCGCATGTGATCGTCAATGCCAGGACCAATCAGGCGGAGGCGGACGCGGTCGTGCGCGAGGCGCAGGCACTGGGGGTCAAGGCGATCGCGGTGGTGGCCGATGTGGCGAACAAGGACCAGGTCGAGGCGAT
>DATBKQ010000700.1:0-5615 GCA_036555825.1 Acetobacteraceae bacterium
CGGTCGAGGAACCAGCGGTCGTGGCTGATGATCACCGCGCAGCCGGCGAACTCGGTCAGCGCGTCCTCCAGCGCTCGCAGCGTATCCACATCCAGGTCGTTTGTCGGCTCGTCCAGCAGGATCACGTTGTGCTCGGTCTTCAGCATCTTCGCCAGGTGCACCCGGTTGCGCTCGCCGCCTGAGAGGATGCCGACCTTCTTCTGCTGGTCCGGGCCCTTGAAGTTGAACCAGCTCACATAGGCGCGCGACGGCACATTGCGCTTGCCCAGACGGATCAGGTCCTCGCCGCCGCTGATCTCCTGCCATACCGTGTTGTCGGCGGTGAGCGCATCGCGCGACTGATCGACATAGCCCAGTTTCACCGTGTCGCCGATGCGGAGCGAGCCGCTGTCCGGCTGTTCCTGGCCGACGATCATGCGGAAGAGCGTGGTCTTGCCGGCGCCGTTCGGGCCGATGACGCCAACGATGCCGCCGGGGGGAAGGCTGAAGTTGAGGTCGTCGATCAACAGGTTGTTGCCATAGCCCTTGCGCAGCTTCTCCGCCTCGATCACCACGTTGCCGAGCCGCGGCCCGGGCGGGATGACGATCTCCGCCACGCCGGCCGCCTGCTCCTGCGATTTCGCCAGCAGTTCCTCGTAGCGCTGAATGCGGGCGCGGTTCTTCGCCTGGCGCGCGCGCGGCGAGGCGGCGATCCACTCCTGCTCCAATGCCAGGGCACGCTGGCGGGCGGTTTCCTCCTTCTCCTCCTGCGCCAGGCGCTTGCGCTTCTGTTCCAGCCAGGACGAATAGTTGCCCTCGAACGGGTAACCCCGGCCGCGCTCCAGCTCCAGAATCCAGCCGGTGACATTGTCCAGGAAATAGCGGTCGTGCGTCACGATCATCACCGTGCCGGCATAGTCGCGCAGGGTGCGCTCCAGCCAGGCGACGCTTTCGGCGTCGAGGTGGTTGGTGGGTTCGTCCAGCAGCAGCAGGTCGGGCCTTTCCAGCAGCAGGCGGCACAGCGCGACACGGCGCCGCTCGCCGCCCGAGAGCGTGGTCACCGACGCTTCCGCCGGCGGGCAACGCAGCGCATCCAGCGCGATGTCGATGCGCCGATCCAGGTCCCAACCGTCCTCGGCGTCGATCCTGGTCTGCAGGTCCGCCTGCTCGGCCAGCAGTTCGTTCATCTCTTCGTCGCTCATCGGCTCGGAGAAGCGCAGCGAGATCTCATTGAACCGGTCGAGCGCCGTCTTCAGGCCGGCGAACGCTTGCTCGACGTTCCCGCCCACCGTCCTTTCGGGATCGAGCCTCGGTTCCTGTTCAAGGTAGCCGACACGCGCACCCTCCGCGGCCCAGGCCTCGCCGCCGAAATCGGTGTCGAGGCCGGCCATGATCTTCATCAGGGTCGATTTGCCGGCGCCGTTGATGCCGAGTACGCCGATCTTGGCGCCGGGCAGGAAAGCGAGTGTGATGCCCCTGAAGACCTCTCGCCCTCCTGGAAAGGCCTTCGTCAAATCCTTCATCACGTAAACGTACTGATAGCTCGGCATGTGGTTGGATATCCTTCTGTCCGCGCCGCCGCGCAACGGGCGGATGTCCTCCCACGCGGAGGGTCGGGAAGAGCCAGAGTCGATGGGATTGCCGGGCCTAGATAGGTGCGCCGAGCCGGATGGTCCAGACCGAGCCAGGAGCCGGTACGCCTGATGTCGTCGCGCCGGTTTCCCGCCCCGGTGGCGATCGGGCTGGCGATGTTGCTGGGGTTGCTGGCGGTCTGGTCGGCCGCGCCGGGTGTGCGGATCGCATTGCGGGAGCGCACATTCGACTGGGTGCTGCGGCTGTGGCCGATGCCGCCCGTGACCGGCCCCGATGTTCTGGTTGTCGATATCGACCGCGCGGCACTCGCGCGCTTCGGCGCCTGGCCCTGGCCACGAGCGCGCCTGGCGGAGATCGTCGACGCGGTTGCCGCCGCGAAACCCGCGGTGATCGGGCTCGACATCCTGCTGGCCGGTGCCGACCGGTTTGCGGGCGACGGCAACGCGGTGCTGGCCCGGGCGCTAGCCCGCGTGCCCGCGGTTCTCGGGTTCGTGCTGGAACCCGGCGCCGGTGCGCAGAAGCTGCCCGCGACACCGATCCTGGCGCGCGGACCGGTGTCGCTGAACGAGCTTTGGCGCGCGCATGGCGTGGTTGGGCCGGCGCCGGAACTCGTCGATGTCGCCCAGGGGCTGGGTGCCCTGGTGGCGGTGGCCGATGCGGATGGACCGATCCGCCGGGTTCCGCTGCTGCTGCAGGCGGGCGGCGCGGTCCGGCCGGGACTCGCGGTGGAGATGGTCCGCGTCTTGCAGCAGGCCGGGGCACTGTTGGTCGACCCGGACGGCACGCTGCGTGTCGGGGCCATCGTCCTGCCCCTCGGCACGGATGCGGCGCTCCGCCTGACCGGCCGGTCGCAGGTTCGCTCGCTGCCGGTACTTGGCGTGCTCGATGAAGCCGCAACTCGCGCTTCGCTGGCCGGACAGATCGTGCTGATCGGTGGCAGCGCGCCGGAACTCGGCGGATTGAGGGTTACCCCGGCCTCGCCGGCAACCCCTTCGGTGCGCATCCAGGCGGAAGCCGTGGAGGCGATGCTGCGTGGAGCGGTGTTCGCGCGGCCTGGCTGGGCCGATCGCGCCGAGTTGCTGGCCGCATTGGTGCTGGGGCTGACATGCCTGATGCTCGCCAGCGCTCTGCGCCCTGGCCTGGCGGCTTCGCTGGCCACCCTGCTCTGCCTCGGCTGGGCCGGGAGTGCATTCGCTGCCGCGCCGGGCCTGGCGTTGCTGCTGGATCCAGCCGGGCCGCCCGTTCTGGCCGCGACTGGCTTCGTCGCCGCCATGCTGGCACGGTTCGTGCGCGACGAATGGCGGGCGCGCCTGTTGCGCCTCAGCTTCGAACAGCACCTGGCGCCGGCGGTGGTGCGACGCATCGCCGCCGATCCAGGTGCCGTGCGGTTGCGCGGCGAAATGCGGGAGGTCACGGCGCTGTTCAGCGACATCGAGGGGTTCACCAGCATGACCGAACGCGCCGACCCCGCCGATTTGGTCGCGCTGCTGGACGCCTATTTCGACGCGGCGACCCGCATCGTCACCGATCACGGCGGCATGATAGACAAGATTGTCGGCGACTCGATTCACGCCATTTACAATGCGCCGTTCGAGCTGGCGGACCATCCCAGGCGTGCGGTTGCCACAGGCTTGGCACTGCTTTCCGCCTCCGAGCAGGTGCGGCGGTCGCCGCTCGGGCAGCGGCTACGACTTGGCCGTACGCGTATCGGCATCGAGACCGGCCCGGCGATCGTCGGCGACGTGGGTGGCAGTCGCAAGCTGGACTATACGGCGCACGGCAATGCGGTGAACGCCGCGGCGCGGCTGGAGGCGGCCAACAAAGAGCTTGGCTCCAGCATATGTATCGGTCCGGGCACGGCGGCACGGGTCGATATGGGGACGTTGCGCCAGATCGGCACGCTGACATTGCGCGGCCAGAGCAAGGCGATTGCCGTCTATACGCCAGCGTCGCTGCAAGCCTGATGTTCAAGCCCGAGCTTCACGTCCCCTGACGTTTTTGCCCAGGACGATCACGGGCTAACGGACGGATGCCATGGCGGCGGCGATGCGCGCCGCGCCCCACGCGTGCGGTGGCGTCGGCTCGGCGCCAGGCCGGGCGATGTCGGTGCCCTGGCCGTCGGTCACCAGCACGAAGGTGGAGGCGCCGACCACCATTACGGCTCCCCGTTCGACAAACACCCCGAACACCCCGTTGCTGGGGCCGGCGAAGAAGCGTGTACCGCGCACCGCCAGCAGACCGAACGGTGTGCGCACCGCGAGGTCGGCGCTGCCGCCGCGCGTGTCGTGATCGTAGAGCAGCGCGCCGCGCTCCAGCACCAGGATGCCGCCGGCGTTGACCAGGAAGCGGTCGATGCGGAGATGCGCCTCCGCCCCGAGCCTGAGTTCGGTCGCCTGGCCCAGGTGCAGACCCAGTGCCGACTGCACGCCCGTGCCGACAGCGTCGCCAACGAACACCGCTGCCGAGGGCGCGAGAGGACGACGCTCCGCGGTGGTCTGCGCGTAACATTCGCCACGTGCGCTCTGTACCTGGCCGGCCTGTTCGGCAGCCATGGCAGAGCGCCCAGAGCAGCACATGGCGGCCAGACCGATCAGGAGAGCGCGTCGTTCCATCCGACTCGCCAGCGGGCTGCCAGAACCGTCACATCGACGGGGTTTGCGGATGCCGGTGGATGCAACCCAACGGCATCCGCGGATCTTGACCTATCGAGAATTCTGCACGCAAGGCATGTCGGCGAGGGCCTCGGCCCTGCGGGTCTGCATGTTGACCGAGCCCACGCCGCCGCCTTCCGCTTCGGCCCTGCGGGTCTGGTTGTTGACCGAGCCGACACCGCCACCTTCCGCTTCCGCCTTGCGGGTCTGGTTGCTGACCGAACCCACCCCGCCGCCTTCAGCTTCCGCCTTGCGGGTCTGGTTGCTGACCGACCCTACGCCGCCGCCCTCAGCCTCGGCGCGATGATATCCCGCCGGGCAACCGGTATATGGTGCGGCGGCCAGCGCCGGCAGGGCGACACTCGAGCCGAGCAACAGCGCGGCGAACGATGCATTGGACCACAGGCGCATGACTAACCCCTCCACAAAGGTCGGCTGACACGGACAGATAGTGTCTCCATGCCCCGATCGTCCACCCTTTCGAGACACGCATCAAGGCTGCTTCGGACGAAGTGGCGAATTGCCGCAAGTCAACGGCGAGGCAGGGCCCCGGAAGGGATGGCGGACCCGACACGACTCGAACGTGCGACCTTCGCCTTCGGAGCAATAGATCGCCTCGGCAGGCCATGCAGTTCCAATGACTTAGCCAGCCGCTGCCGGTCAATCGCCCGCATTTCCGACGACCGTTTGCCCTCTTCGTGCCTCCTTGGTTGGTGGTCATCCACCCGCTGAACTGGCATAGGCTGGCCGTCGGCGCCCGCCCCCATTCCGATCTCAATCCCAAACAGGATGATGCCCAGCAGCCGGAGCATTGGCTGAGCCATGACGCGGATGCCGAAGGCAAAGATCAGCCTTCGGGACATCCGAGTTCTCCAGCCAGGGCAGACGATCTGGGACGGTTCAGTAAGCGGTCTTGCCGCGCGTCGGCAGACTGGCTCCGTGGTCTCCTACTACCTGATGTATCGGACGACAGGCGGCAGGAAGCGCACCTACACGATCGGCAAGCATGGTTCCCCGTGGACGCCGGAGACGGCCCGACAGGAAGCTCGGCGCATTCTGGTCGAGGTGGCCAAAGGTGGCGATCCGGCTGGTGACAAGCTCGCCGGACGCAGGGCGATCACCGTGACCGAGCTATGCCGACAATACCTCACCGACGTCGTAGCTGGTCGGCTGCTGACCCGACGGAAGATCGCCAAGAAGGAGAGCACGCTGATTTCCGATCGCGGCAGGATCACACGGCACATCATCCCTCTGCTCGGCAGAATGCCGGTGAAGGCGGTCACGCACGACGACGTGGAAGCGTTCATGCATGATGTTGCTGCCGGTATCACGGCGATCAGAGAGAAGACCAAGCCTCGCGGCCTGTCGATCGTCCGTGGTGGTCGTGGTGTC
>DATBKQ010000701.1:0-8125 GCA_036555825.1 Acetobacteraceae bacterium
CGAGCGGGTGCATGCCGGGCTGAAGCGTACCGGCGGGGTGAAGCCGCCGCGCGAGTTCGTGCTGATGGACCGTTCCGCGATCGGGCTGGGCGGCGTATTCCTTCGGTTGAAGGCCGAGTTGAACTGGAGCCGGTTGTTCCATGATCTGATCGTGGATTTCGATGAAGAGGCGCTGGCCCGGCGGCAGGCCGCGGCACTGGCCCAGGCGGAAGTTCCGCCGGCAGCTTAGTTGGTTGGCGCCGATGCGCCGTCCGCCGTGCGGCCCGAACGGCTCGACCAGGAGGAATCCGCCTTGGCTCATGAAACCGTTTGCCTCGCCGAATACGCAGCCGGTCTCGGTTACGACGATCTTCCTCCGGACGTGCTGCAGCGCGCGAAGGACTGCGTGACAGATACGATCGCGGTTGTTGCGCAAGGAAGCAGCTTGCCCTGGAGCCGAATCGCGATCCGCTACGCTCAGCGGATCGGGGCAGGGGGGAGAAGCCGCATATTCGGTGCCGATGGCCCCACGGTCCACGCGCCCGCGGCAGCACTCGCCAACGGCACGTTGACTCACGCCTTTGAATCGGACAACCTGACCAGGCCCGGCGCGGGCGTGCATCCAGGCGCGACGCTGCTGCCATCCGCACTGGCCATTGCACAAGAACAGGGAAGCAGCGGCCGTGAGCTGCTCACCGCCATAACCGCCGGTTTCGAGGCTATGTACCGCATCGGTCGGGCGACGAAGCACAGCAACGAGCGGCATGGTTTCCACGCGCCCGGCACGACCGGGCCATTCGGTGCGGCGGTTGCCGCAGGCCGGCTGTTGAAGCTCGACGCGGCGGCGATGACCAACGCGCTCGGGATCGCGGGTTCGCTCGCCTGCGGTCTCATGGAGTTCGCCCGATCAGGCAGCGGCGCCATGGTGAAGCGACTGCATCTGGGGCGGGCGGCGGAGAGTGGTGTGCTCGCCGCCAGCCTGGCCGCCGATGGCTTCACCGGCCCAAGTTCCGTGCTCGAAGGCGACGCCGGATTCCTGAAGGTGTTCTGCACCGAATCGGATCACGCCGAGCTGACCCGCGGCCTCGGCAGCGAGTTCGCCACGCTGAACCTGTGTCTGAAGCGCTTCCCGATACACATGACCGCGCAAACCGCTGTGCAGGCGGTTATCGAGCTGCAGGCCGAGTACGGTTTCGGCGGCGCGCAGGTCGATCGTGTCAGTGTGGCTGGAGATGTGCGCATGGCAACGATCAACAACATCCGCGAACCCAGCGATATCATGATGGCGCAGTACTCAATTCCGTTCTGCGTGGCGCTCGCGCTGTTTCGCGATCCACGGAACCCTGGGTCATATGACCGATCGGCGCTTACGGACGAGGCCATTCGCGGCATGTGCCGGCGCATCGAGGTCACCGTAGCGGATCCGCCGCCCAGCGTCCCAGGCGCCAGCAGGGTCACGATGTGGTTGCACGACGGCCGCGCCGTCGCTCGCGAGGTCCATGATTTCGATGGGACGCCGAACCGGCCGCTGACCCGTGCCGCACTGCGCGACAAGTTCGTGATGTTCGCGGGTGGACCGAACCCAGCCGATGCTGGTGCGGCGTTCGACCGCCTGCAGAACCTTGAAGAGGCGGCTGACCTGCAATGGGTCGGTGCGTTCTGACGGGGGCGGGTGAGCGCGCGGCGGCGAACCGTCGCGCGCGCAGACCCGCTCCTGGTTGCGGTGCTATTCCACGATGATCTGACCGTACATCCACGGGTGCGGCGTGCAGATGTAGTAATAGTTGCCGGGCTTGTCGAAAGTGATCGTCTGCGTCTGACCTGGCATCAGAGTCCCGGTGTCCCAGGTACCGACTTTCCCCTTTTCGAATGAGGTCGCGGTATGCGGCGTGTCGCCGGCATTGGTGAAGGTCACGGCCGTTCCCGCCTTGATGCGGTCTCGCTTCGGAAAGTAGCCGAACTCGATGTTGTTGTCGCCGATCTTGACCGCATTGGCACCGTCGGTGATCGGTCCGGTTTCGGGGCCCGCGACGGTCGCCGGTGCGGGCGGTGCCCACAAGGGAGTGAGCTGTCCCTTCAACGAGAAAGCCCACACGGCATCCCCGTTGGCGCTGCCGACCCCCTGGTTGCCGCCCGCCGCCATGGCGATGTACTGCTCCCCATCGACCTCGTAGACCATTGGAGTCGCCTCGGCGCCGAAGCCGGTCTGGAAGCGCCAGAGCACTTCACCGGTCTTTGCGTCGCGGGCCTGGAGTTCCCCGCCAGGGTCACCATGGAACACGAGGCCGCCGGCCGTCGCGGTCGATCCGCCGCCGCTGCCGACGCGGAACGGCACGCTCTTCTGCCACGCGATCTTGTTGGTGGTGCCCACGATAGCGGTCCACTTGCCGCTCATCTCCGAGCCGATCGGCGCCGCCTGCGTGCCTCCGTTGTATTGCAGCCCCTTCTTGTATTTGTCCCCATAGCGGGCAAAGGCGCTGGTGCGCACGGTGCCCGGAACGTAGAAGAGCCCGGTATCCGGACTGTACGACATGGGCGACCAGTTCGTGCCTCCAATCCCCGAGGGCTGGACCAATGTCGGCTCGTCCCAGAAGGCCTCGAAGATGCAGCCGTATCTTTCGTATCCCTCCAGCGGTTGCGCGCATTGCGGGACGGTCGCGTCGCCGACCGGGTAAGGTTGGGTCTTCGCGGTCTTTTGCCGCGGTTCCTGCGGCACTGCCCGCTCCTCGATGCCGATCAGCGGCTTGCCGTTGGTCCGATCGAGAATATAGACCCAGCCGGTGCGTCCGGCCTGGGCGATTCCCTTGCGTTGCTGGCCGTTGATGAAGGTATCGAAAAGTACGGCTGGGCTCGCCGCGTCGTAGTCCCAGATATCGTGATGCACTTCCTGGAAGTGCCAGGCATATTCCCCGGTCTTGGCCTTCAGTGCCACGACAGACGCGCAGAACAGGTTGTCGCCTTCTCTGATCGATCCATCGTAGTCCGGCCCGCAATTGCCGACCGAGAAGTAGATAAGCCCGAGTTGCGGATCGAGGGCCGGCGTGTTCCAGATCGTCGCGCCGCCATGCAGGTAGGCATCGCTGCCGGCCGGCCAGCTCTCGCCGCCGACATCTCCCGGTGCAGGCAGGGTGTACCAGCGCCACAGGATCTTGCCGGTCTTGGCATCGAGCGCGGTCAGGCGGCCGCGCACACCATATTCACCGCCGGTGATGCCGCTGTAGACCATGCCGTCATAGTACAGCGGCGCACTGGTGACCCCGTAGCCGTCCTGCCAGACCTCGATCGGTGTCTTCCACACCTCCTTGCCGGTCTTGATGTCGAGCGCCACGACATTGGCGTCGAGCTGGCCCAGGAACAGCATTCCCTCGCCCATCGCCAGGCCACGGTTATCCCAGCCACAGCAGACGCTGGTCAATTTCTGGTCGATCCCAGACCAACGTTCCCACAGCATTTCGCCACTCCTCGCATTCAGCGCGAATACATCGTCGTTGCCCGTAACGATGTACATGATCCCGTCCTTTACGAGGGGCGTTGCCTCGAAGGAATACTTACCACCGACGCCCGAGCCCTTCAGGCGGGTCATCCAGGCTCCCTTGAGCTGCCTGACATTGCTGGTATCGATCTGTTTCAGCGTGGAATAGCGCTGATTGGTGAGATTGCCGCCATTTGTCACCCAGTCCTTGCCGACTGGGTTTTGCAGCAATCTATCGATCTCGGAATCCGCTGCCCAAGCCGCTCCTGCTGTAGCGAGCAGAATGCCAAATGCCGCCGAGATCATTGAATGCTGTCCGCGTCGCATTGTTTCCCTCCCCCTGATGCAGCACACAGTCCTACCAGCTCAGGCTACGCGCTCGCGCTTGGCGGCCTTGCGAACCGGCGCCGTTCAGCGCCTTCCGGCAGGTACCACTTGTTGTATCGACGAGCCGGCGAGCGCTGGATGCACAGCTGTCCTCAGTTCGCCTGCATGTCTGACAAGGACGGCAGTCTGCTCGCGCAAGATCGAATCGATATTCGGTTGGTCGAGAAGAATGGCTATCTTAACAAACCCGTCGGGGGTTCCGATCTGCAGCTTCTCCGCGTACCTGCTGCCGATCGAGGGGCCCCTTTCAATCCCGAAAATTGCCCCGCCAGCATCTCGCACCACACCGCCAAACCTGCCTTCTGCCTCCGCCAAACTGGTCATGTCCTGAGCCTCCCAACTTTTGCCTCCAAAGCCGAAAGGCCCGCCGTGTCCACGGCAGGCGTGTCTTCTCGACGGTTGTCGCCGTCCTCCCGCGGTTGAGCCTACGCCTCCCCGAGCGCTTGTTCAAATAGTATCCGGCGCGAGACGCAACTACGCGGCGGGAAAATCCCGCGCGGCCGGAAACCGCCGGCCGGACGATTGACCGCCCCGATCGGAAAGCCGGCGTCGGCTGCTTTGCCTGTTCGCGCCAGTTTTGCGCTTGATCGGACGAACCCTATGACCTAGCGTCGCAACGTCGGTATGCGGCGGCATGGTGAGCTGCGCGCGGCCCGCTGGCTCCTGTTGCGACGCAGTGGCGAGAGCTTTTCGAACACGTTCGGTGAGAAGGCGAGTGCCATGCACGCCCCGGCCCCTCTCAGACGCCGCCCGTGCTCCCCCCCGGACTTCGATGCCTGCGAGGTCGGCTCTCCGATAGCTGGGATGAACAGATGACGATCCGAAAAATCCTGCTGCCGCTGCAGGCTGTCGGCACCGCGGAGGCTGCGTGCTCGGTCGCCGTATCGGTGGCGCGAATGTGGTCCGCCCATTTGTCAGTACTGCACGTCTGCTCCCGCAGGGATCGGGAGGGCGCCTTGCGCGACCTGGTCGCCAGATTGATGGCCGAACATGGCTTGGCACTGGCCGAGGCGACACCCGACGCCGCCACGCCGACCGCGAGCTTTGCCGTGGTTGCTGGCGAAGAACCGGAGGTCGTGGCGCATCAGGCCCGATTGGCGGATCTGGTGGTGCTGCCCCATCCGGCAAGCGACAAGGAGGTGTCCTCGTCCGATGCACTCCATGCGGTGCTGTTCGAATCGGCAAAGCCCGTGCTGATCGCGCCCCCGGCCGCTCCGCCGGAGATTGGCCAACGTGTTTGCATTGGGTGGAACGGTACCGCTGAGTCCGCCTCGGCCGTGCTGGCGGCTCTGCCCTGGCTGAAGCGTGCCAAAACCATCTGCATTCTCTGGTCGGAAGAATATCAGCGGCGCGGTCCTCTGGCCGCCGATCTTCAGCACTACCTCGCGATGCACGACCTCACCGCCGACCGGGCGGCATTCGCACCGAAAGGGAATGCAGTGGGCGCCGGACTCTTGGCTGCCGCCGGGGAAAGGGCCTGTGACCTGCTTGTCATGGGGGCATACTCCCATTCCCGGCTTCGCCAACTGTTTCTCGGTGGCGTGACGCGTCATGTGCTTGCGTACGCGACAATCCCAGTGCTGATGCACCGGTAGCGTGCGCGATCTCATGGCTGCGACGGCAGGGGGACGGGCGCCGATCGGGCGCGGTTTCCGCGGACGGGCGTTGGCCACCACGGTCGGAGATCTACGCCGGCCCACCGCGAGCAGAGCGCGGGCAGGGAGTGCTGCCGGGTTCGCGGGACCCAACCGGTCCGGGGCTGAAAAGTCCTAGTGACGAAGACACCCGGCTCGCATAAACTGGTTCGAATGGCTTGCAACAAGGAGCCAATAGTAGGGAGGTGGCATGGGTGCAGGGATGCCGGTGCGCTGACTGTTGCGCGCTGACTTCATGTCGGCGCTTACCTGCGGTAGTCGGCCGAGCCAGCAGCCGTCCAAGCTATTGCCAGAATATTGCTGAGGCCGGGCCGCTCGTTGGCGCCTGCCGAGATGCAAGCGATCGCCGGCCCGCGGGACGGTGACCGCCGGGCTGGTACCGTGGCCGTCCCGGATCCTGGAGCTACCGCCAACACGGCACGAAAAATCGAGATCGCGCGAAGCATGCGTCGCAGCAAGGGAGGGCAGGTCGATGTGGATACAACCCGACGATACGTCCGGAGCGGATGGCCGCGGACCTTCCGTTTCGCGCCGCCAGCTCCTGGCGCTGACAGCCCTTGGCATCGTCACGGTCCCTCCGGCGATGGCGGCGACGGCCGATCAGTTGACTTATGCGGTGCATATCTCGCTTGCACCGACCTGGTTCGATCCTGCAGAGACGCCGTCGCTGGTGACGCCGTACATGCTGTACTACGCGCTGCACGATGCGATGCTGAAGCCCATGCCGGGCGAACTGGCGGCGCATAGTCTGGCAGAGTCGTGGTCGGCCACCGAAGATGGCATGAGCTACAGCTTCGTGTTGCGCGACGGCGTGATCTTCCACAATGGCGAGAAGGTTACGTCGGAAGATGTGAAGTTCTCCTTCGAACGCTACCGTGGCGCCGCCAAGGGACCGCTGCACGATCGAGTGGCCGCGGTGGAAACGCCCGATGCCCGGCATGTCACGTTCAGGCTGAAGAATCCCTGGCCGGACTTCATCACCTTCTATTCGACAACCACTGGTGCCGGCTGGGTGGTGCCGAAGAAATATGTCGAGAAGGTCGGTGACGAGGGATTCAAGAAGGCGCCGGTCGGCGCGGGGCCCTACAGGTTTGTGTCGTTCAGTCCTGGCGTCGAACTGGTGCTGGAAGCACACGAGGGTTACTGGAAGAAGCCGCCGGGCGTGAAGCGCCTGGTGCTTAAGGGCATTCCCGAAGAGGCGACGCGACTTGCCGCATTGAAGCGGGGCGAGGTCGATATCGCCTACTCGATCCGCGGCGAACTCGCCGAGGAGCTGCGCCAGACGCCCGGATTGACATTGAAACCGACGGTCATCCAGTCGCCGTTCTGGCTGTATTTTCCCGACCAATGGGACCAAAAGTCGCCCTGGCATGATGTGCGGGTGCGGCAGGCCACGCGGCTCGCGCTTGATCTCAAGACGATCAACCAGGCATTGACGCTGGGGTTTTCGCACGTTCACGGCAGCCTGATTCCGGACAATTTCGAATTCTTCTGGAAGCCGCCGGAGCCGGTGTACGATCCCGAGAAGGCGAGGCAGCTTCTCGCCGAGGCCGGCTATCCCAACGGCTTCGATGCTGGGTATTACAATTGCGACGGCTCGTATGCGAACCTGGCAGAGGCGGTCAACAACTACCTGGGCGCGGTCGGCATACGGGCGAAGCTGCGGCCGCTGGAGCGAGCCTCGTTCGACCAGCAGTTCAGGGATAAGAAGCTGAAGAACATCATCCAGGCTGGCAGCGGTTCGTTCGGCAATGCCGCGACGCGCTTCGAGACCTTCGTGGTCAAGGGTGGGGCCTATGTCTACGGCAACTATCCTGATCTCGACGCCATGTTCGAGCAACAGGCGGTCGAGCTCGACCACGGCAAGCGCGCCGCGATCCTGAATAAGATGCAGCAGATCCTGTATGAGCGCGTGATCGGCACGCATCTGTGGCAGCTCGCCTTCATCAACGGGGTGGGGCCGCGTGTCGGTGAATCGAACTTCGGCCGGATTGCCGGTTTCCCCTACACCGCGCCTTATGAAGACCTGACACTGAAGAGTACCTGACGGAGCATCGTTCATGACGACACGACGCGATGTGCTTGCATTGGCCGCACTCGGCATGGCGGCGAGCGCGGTGCATCCGGCCCGAGCCGCCGCGCCCACCGGCCAGCTTACCGTGGGCGTGCACATCACCCTGGCACCGACCTGGCTCGATCCGGCGGAGACACAGGGCATCATCACGCCATTCATGGTGTTGTACGCGCTGCACGACGCGGTGGCGAAGCCGATGCCGCAGGGCAACCCTTCGCCGTCCTTGGCCGAGTCGTGGTCGGCGACCGAAGACGGGCTGAGCTACGAGTTCGTGCTGCGCAAGGACGCGAAGTTCCACAACGGCGACCCGGTCACGGCGGACGACGTGAAGTTCTCGTTCGAGCGCTACCGTGGCGCGGCACATGGATTGCTGAAGGAGCGAGTTGCCTCGGTGGAGGCACCCGATCCGCAACGCGTGGTGTTCAAGCTGAAAGACCCGTGGCCCGACTTCATCACGTTCTATACGGTCGCCTCCGGCGCCGGCTGGGTGGTGCCGCGCAAATACGTCGCGAAGGTCGGCGACGATGGGTTCAAGAAGGCGCCGATCGGCGCCGGGCC
>DATBKQ010000702.1:0-2907 GCA_036555825.1 Acetobacteraceae bacterium
GCAAGGTCGAGGAGGGCCTGACGCGCGAGGTGCTGACCGCGCCGCGGCACCCCTATACGCAGGCGCTGATCGCCGCGGTGCCGCGGCTTTCGGCGACCCAGGGCGGCGTGGTCGACCAGGACGCGCCGGTGGTGCTGCGCACCGAGGCGCTGAACAAGACCTACGGATTGTCGCGCAGCCTGTTCCGTCCGACCCGGCAGGTGCGCGCGGTCAACGGCGTCAGCCTGTCGATCCGGCGCGGCGAGACGCTCGGCATCGTCGGCGAGAGCGGGTCGGGCAAGACCACGCTGGCACGGCTGATTGTGCGGCTGTTCCGCCCGGACTCCGGGGCGATCGATTTTCACGGCACCGACCTTGCGCCGCTTGGCCGCGCCGCCCTCCGGCCCTACCGCCGGCGCATCCAGATGGTGTTCCAGGACCCGTTCGGCTCGCTCAACCCGCGCTGGACGGTGGGCGACATCATCGCCGCCGGACCGGTGGCGCAAGGCATGCCGCGCCGCGCGGCGCTGGAGCGCGCAGCCGGTCTGCTGGAGCTGGTGGGGCTGGAGCTATCGGCGATGCGCCGCTTCCCGCACGAATTCTCCGGCGGCCAGCGGCAGCGCATCGGCATCGCCCGGGCGCTCGCCGTGGAACCGGAACTGCTGGTCGCAGACGAACCGGTATCGGCGCTGGATGTCTCGGTGCAGGCACAGGTGCTGCGCCTGCTCGACAGCATCCGCCACCGGCTGCACCTGACCATGCTGCTGATCACCCACGACCTGCGCGTCGCGGCGCAGGTGTGCGACCGGATCGCGGTGATGCAGAAGGGCGAGGTGGTGGAGTATGGCCCCACGGCCGAGTTGTTTCTGCGTCCACGCAACGCCTACACGCAGCAGCTCATCGGCTCGATTCCCGGTCGTGACTGGCTCGAGGCCGCGCCGCCGCCGGAAGTCGCCGCGCAGTCTGAACGCGCCTGAGCCCCACAGCGAAACGCTACGGCGTTGGCCGAAGCGATCTCGATTAACGCGGGCACGACGAATAGCGACATGACTGCGCGAAGCCGGCGCGAAGCGTCCTGACAGAACGCTGTCAGGAGGCCCCTGCCACACTCAGCCGCAGGGTTTTGCCGCCAGGAACAAGGAGAGACGCCGTGCCCGATATCGGCTTGGGCCTTGCGGCCCGTGACGAGGATGCGCGTTTGCGCCAGCGCAATATACTGGTGCTGACGACGCTCTGTGCAGGCGTGCTGATCGCGCAGGTGGACACCTCGGTCGTCAACCTGGCCATGCAACCGATTGCCAGATCCTACGCGGCCTCGGTGGGTGCACTGCAGTGGGTGCTCGACGGCTACAACATGACATACGCGGTCCTGCTGCTCACCGGTGGCCTGGTGGCCGACCTCTACGGCCGCCGCCGCGTGTTCCAGGCCGGCGCGGCGGTGATCGGCATCGCCTCGCTCGGCTGCGCTCTGGCGCCGCATATCGGGTTCCTGATCGGGGCGCGGCTGGTGGCAGGGGTGGGCTCCGCCCTGCTTCTGCCGGCCTCGCTCGCCATCGTCCGGGTCGTCTGGCCCGAGCCGGAAAGCCGCCGCCGCGCACTCGGCGTTTGGGCAAGCTGCAACGGGCTCGCCTTCGTCATCGGGCCGACGGCGGGCGGACTTCTGATCGAATGGTTTGGCTGGCCAAGCGTATTCCTGGTGGCAATCCCGCTTGTCGTCACCGCCCTGGTGATGGCCGGCCTGGTGGTGCCCGAAACGGCCGATCCAGCCGGCCGCCGCCTCGATCTTTCCGGCCAGATTCTTGGGGCCGTCGCGCTGGGCGGCCTGGTGTTCGCGGGCATCGAATGTCACCAGGGCGGATCCGGCTGGACCTATGGCCTGCTTGCCACGGGGTTGGCGCTGCCTGCCTTCCTTGCCGTCGAGCGGCACATCGGTGCCGCTGCTCTCGTTCCGCTTGAGCTGTTCCGCCAGATGCCGTTCTCGGGTGCCATTGTCGCGACGGCGGCGATGACGTTCGGAATTTACGGGATGATCTTCCTCGTCCCGCTGCTCTGGCAGAGCACACACCTTCTATCACCCGAGGGGGCCGGCCTCGGCCTGTTGCCTTGTGCCTTGCTGTTCTTCCTGGTCGCGCCGCGCTCCGGCCATCTGGCGAACCGGTTCGGGATACGAGCGATGACTGCGGGCGGCACCGGGCTGATCGGCTTCGGCCTGTTGGCGCTTTCCTTGACTGACGCTGCGCAACCGCTTTGGGCGGCCGAAACCGGTCTGGCGCTGACCGGGATCGGCATGGGACTGAACACCGGGCCGCTGATGTCGGTCGCGGTGGGTTCAGTCGCGGCCGCACGCTCGGGCACCGCGTCCGCGCTCATCAACGTCGCCCGGATGAGCGGCGCCACTCTCGGCGTGGCGATCCTGGGCGCGGTGTTTGCCCTGCTGCATGGCGGCGCGCCGGGTTTCCGGGCCGCCATGCTGACCGGGGCGGCGGTCCAGATCACCGGCGCACTCGTCGCCGCGCTGACGATAAGGTAGGTCGTCAGGACAGCCCCTCGATCTCCCCATCCTCGCGTAGATGGATGTTCTCGGCTGAAGGCACGCGCGGCAGGCCAGGCATTGTCATGATGTCGCCGCAGATCGCCACCACGAACCCCGCGCCGGCCGAGAGCCGCACCTCGCGCACCGGCAGGGTGAAGCCTTCGGGCGCGCCCATCACCGCGGGGTCGGCGGTGAAGCTGTACTGCGTCTTGGCGATGCACACCGGGACGTGGCCGAAGCCCTGCTTTTCGAACCCTTCCAGCCGCCGCGCCACGGCTTCGTTCATCATGATGTCGCCCGCGCGGTAGATCTTCTGCGCGATGGTGCGGATCTTCGCGGCGAGCGGCATGCTTTCCGGATACAGCGGCACCGGCTTGGCCGCACCCTGTCCGATC
>DATBKQ010000703.1:0-17315 GCA_036555825.1 Acetobacteraceae bacterium
ATCGCGGCGCGTATCTGAACGCGATCAGCAATGTGCTGGACTGGGATATGCCGACGCACGCGGTGTACCTGTGGACCTTGCCGATGTTCCATTGCAACGGCTGGTGTTATCCGTGGACCGTCGCGGAACGCGCCGGCACCAATGTTTGCCTGCGCCGCGTCGAGGCACAGGCCGCGCTCGATGCCATTCGCGAGCACCGCGTGACGCATATGTGCGGCGCGCCGATCGTCTATTCGATGCTGATCAATGCGCCGGAGGAGCTGCGGCGGGAGATCGACCACCGGATTGCCGGTCAGATCGCCGGTGCCGCGCCGCCGGCCGCCATCATCGAAGGCGCCGAGAAGATCGGCATCGAATTGACGCATGTGTATGGCCTGACCGAGACCTATGGTCCGGCCTCGGTGTGCGCCAAGCACGCGGCGTGGCGCGCGATGCCGATCGACCAGCGCGCCGAACGCAACGGGCGCCAGGGCGTGCGCGTGCCGATGCAGGAAGCGCTGACGGTGCTGAACCCGGAGACGATGGCGCCGGTGCCGTGGGACGGCGAAACGATGGGCGAGATCATGTTCCGCGGCAATATCACCATGAAGGGCTACCTGAAGAACCCGAAGGCAACCGAGACCGCTTTTGCGGGCGGCTGGTTCCATACCGGCGATCTCGCCGTGATGCACCCCGACGGCTATGTGAAGATCCGCGACCGCTCCAAGGACATCATCATTTCGGGCGGCGAGAACATTTCGTCGCTTGAAGTCGAGGAAGCCTTATATCGGCATCCCGCCGTGCTGAGCGCCGCGGTGGTGGCGCAGCCGGACGAGAAGTGGGGCGAAACGCCGTGCGCGTTCATCGAGCTGAAGCCAGGTGCCACGGTGACGGCGGAGGAATTGAGCGCGTTCTGCCGCGAGCACATGGCGCGCTTCAAGGTGCCGAAGAACTTCGTGTTTCGCGAGCTGCCGAAGACCTCGACCGGGAAGATCCAGAAGTTCGCGCTGCGCGAGTTGGCGAAGTCGGCGAGCGCGATCGAGTAGCCAGCAGCCGGTCCACCCGCTCGCGCAGCGCCTTCGCATCGAACGGCGCGCGCACCTTGGCGTCGTTGTCGAAGTAGACGTAGACGTCGCGGTTCAGCCTGCGGGCCTTGCCGCCGACACGCTGCGCATCGCGCGGTTCGCCGCCCGTGGCCCAGCTCACCACGCGCCCGGCCCAAACATCCAGCGCGGCACCGTCATAGCCGCTGGCATAGAGTTCCTCGGAGCCGTGCAGCCGGCAGTAGACGAAGTCCGAGGTCAGATCCATCAGCAATGGCCATTCCACCGTATCGGCGCACACCAGCGCCACATCATGCCTGCGCAGCAGGTCGATGAACGCACGGTCGCGGAAGCTGTCGTGCCGAATCTCGAACGCGTGCCGGAGCTTCCTGGTCGTGTCCACCTGAAGCCAGGCCGGCGCCTTGACGCGATGGTCGTGCCTGCGTCCGAGCTCCGCCGCAGCCTGGGTATCGTGCGGCAGCAACCGCAGAAACGTCTCGATCCTCTCGGCGTCGAAGTGGAACTGCGGCGGGAACTGCCACAGGATCGGCCCAAGCTTGGCGCCAAGCCGCAGCAATCCCGAGGCGATGAAGTTCGCCAACGGCACCTCGGCGTTGCGCAGCTTCAGCATGTGCGTGATGTAGCGTGATCCCTTGATCGCGTAGACGAAGCCTTCCGGCGCACAGGTGGCCCAGCCGGCGAATGCGTCGGGTCGCTGCATGCCATAAAACGTGCCATTGATCTCCAGGGTCTCGAACTGGCTGGCGGCGTAGTCCAGCTCGCGCGTCTGCGGCAGGCCCTTGGGGTAGAACACGCCGCGCCATGGCGGGTAGGTCCAGCCGGAAATGCCAATCCGCACCGGTCCGGCACGCGCCATGCGATCACCCCCGAACTACTCAGCAACCATGATGGCTGGGTGTGGCCACCGGGATGACACTCGGCGCGTGCTTCAAATATTCCCCTTGAGAGTCACAAGAATGCATTGGGAAATGGCCGCTATGCCAACAGCCAAGCGTACCATCCTTCTTGCCGGTAGGCTTCCGGACAGGTCAGGACGTGGTTGCGGCCGGAATTCGCAAAACAGATGCCGATGGACTGCACGTGAGGACGCCACGCTTCGGCATGCTGGGCGGAGTAGTGGATGAGGATGGGACGGCCCGCAGGCAACTGCGGTGGCAGAGGTTGAGGATCCACGGCCCACAGTTTTCTGAAGCGTCCGCCATTCGGCCACTGCGCGAAGTCGAGTGTTCCCTTTCCACCAAAGCTGAAACCGGTCAGGTAGACGCGGTTGGCATCCCCGCCAAATTGCTGAATGGCGGCATCCAGCAGGACGTGAACACCTGGAGCGTGCGCTAGCGTCCACTGCCCGACGGCGTTGAGTTGCGGGCAGACCACCAGGAAGGGCTGAACGAAGGGGCTTCCCTGGCGCGCATGCGACGCGGGCGAGCCATGTCCGAACACACCGTTGGGGTTGTTGCCCTGCCGTGCCTCCTGCGCTCCATGAAGGAAGCAGAGCACTGGAAATGGCTCCGTCGCCGCTCTCGGCACCAGCACGGCACCGGGCGCCAGGTAGAGATTGCCGACCAGGGCCTGCATCTCGTCTGTGCGGTCGTCGTGCGGCATCGCCAAATCCTCCTGCCGTTTCGTCTGCAGTGCGGCAGCCCTGTCGTACCGGGTCAGTGGCCCGAATCGCCATAGCTCGGGAAGTGAATACTCTCCCAGTCGGACAGTTTCTCCACCGCGCGGCCGATCCGGAACACCATCGGTTCATCGAAAACCCGGCCAGCGATCTGCACGCCGATCGGCAGGCCGTTCGCGCCGAGGCCGACCGGCACGCTCATCGCCGGATGGCCGGTGACATTGAACGGAATGGTCTGGATCGGCGAGGCGGAGGAAAGCGCATCGGTCGGCTGATCGAAACGCGGCGCGGTGGTCAGGGTCGAGAGCGACATCAGCGCGTCGTAGCGCTGGAGCGCCGCGTTCACCGCGTCGGTCAATTCCCGCCGGGCACGCAACGCGTGGATGAAGTCGGCCGCAGTGATCGCCGCGCCGAGGATGAACCGCCCGGCAGTGATCTCGCCATAATCGAGCAGCCGGTTCTGCACGTCCGCTTCATGGATGGCGAATGCTTCCGCCATCATGATCACGCGTCCCACCGCGGCGAACAGCGCATAATCGGGCAGCTCGACGTCCTCCACCGCGGCGCCTGCGGCGCGCAGTTGCGCCGCGGTGCGGTCGAGCCCGGCCACGACCTCGGGCGTGGTCGCCGACGCCCTGGCGAAAAAGGCGCGCGGGATGCCGATGCGCAGCCCGGCCACGCCTCTCTCCAGGTCGGCGCGATAGTCCGGCACCGGAACATCGGCACTCGCCGGGTCGCGCGGATCATGCCCCGCCAACACCTGCAAGGTGACCGCCGCGTCCTCCACGCTGCGCGCGAGCGGACCGACATGGTCGAGGGTCCACGACAGCGGAAACACGCCGCGGCGCGAGACGCGACCATAGGTCGGCTTGATGCCGACCGTGCCGCACCAGGCGGCTGGGCCGCGGATCGAGCCGCCGGTATCGGAGCCCATCGCCATGCGCGTCATGCGCGCGGCGATGGCGGTGCCGGAGCCGGACGAGGAGCCGCCGGTGACATGCTCGGGGTTCCATGGATTGCGGGCTGGCGGAAACGGGAGGTCGAAGCTCGGTCCGCCGATGGCGAACTCGTGCGTCGCCAGCTTGCCCAGCAACACGCCGCCTGCCTCGCGCAGGCGCGCCGCGGCCACGCTGTCCTCCTTTGGCACCATGTCGAGGCGCAGCCTGGAATGGCAGGTCGTGCGGATGCCTGCGGTGTCATAGATGTCCTTCAGCGCATACGGGATGCCGTGGAACGGCCCACGATCGCGACCCCCCTTCAGTTCCGCATCGGCCCGGCGTGCATCCGCCAGCGCGCGCTCCTCGGTGACCAGCACGAAGGCGTGCAGCGCGCCATCTCGGGCCGCGATACGTGCGAGGGCTTCGCGCGCCAATGCCTCAGCGGTCACCGAGCCAGAGCGCAGCAGCCGGCCCATCTCGGCGATCGACAGGTCCTGGGTGTCCATCATCGCTCTCCCACCCGGAATACATTCGACGGTTCGTGCTCCGGTTTATACCGGCCGTGCAGCAGTGCGATCTGTTCGCGCAGATCGGCATAGGCGGTCAGCGCCGCGGCGCGCCGTTGCGGCGGGACGGTGACGCCCGCGCGCGCCATCAGGCAGTCGAACTCGGCGGCCAATTCGTCGGGTGGAGGAATTTCGGGCATCTCGGCTCCTGTCGGCTGATCTGCGCCGATTATGCACGGAGCGGCCGGTCCCGCTACACTGCAAGACCTGGGAGGCGAGCGATGCGGACGCAGGTCGCTATAATCGGTGCGGGTCCGGCGGGGCTGTTGCTCGCGCATCTGCTACACCTGCAGGGCGTCGAGTCGATCGTGCTGGAGGCCCGTTCGCGCGATTACGTCGAACACCGCATCCGCGCCGGCGTTCTGGAGTTCGGCACCGAGCAATTGCTGGATGACGCCGGTGTCGGCGGTCGCATGCACCGCGAAGGCCTGCTGCATCCCGGCGTGGTCATGCGCTTCGATCGTACCGATCATCGTATCGATTTTGCCGATCTGGTCGGCAAGCACGTGATGGTCTACAGCCAGCACAAGGTGGTGCAGGACCTGATTGCCGCGCGTGTGGCAGCCGGCGGTCAGCTCGAGTTCGAAGTTCAGGATGTCAGCCTGCACCACTTCGAGACCCACCGGCCATGCATCCGCTATCGTCACGACGGCGCGGCGCGGCGGATCGACTGTGACCTCATCGCCGGCTGCGACGGCTTCCACGGGGTGAGCCGAGCATCGATCCCAGCCGGCGCACTGCGCGTGTTCGAACGAGACTACCCGTTCGGCTGGCTCGGTATCCTGGCCGAGGCGCCGCCTTCGACGGAAGAGAACGTGTATGTCAGCCACGAGCGAGGCTTTGCCCTGCTGGCGATGCGTTCACCGACGCTGAGCCGCCTTTACCTGCAATGCGCGCCGGACGAGGACTTGGCAGATTGGTCGGATGACCGCGTCTGGTCGGAGCTGCGAGGCCGTGCGGCGCGCGATGGTTTCCAGCTCGCCGAGGGGCCCATCCTGCAGCGCGGCATCACGCCGATGCGCAGCTTCGTGGCCGAGCCGATGCAGTGCGGACGGCTGTATTTGGCTGGCGATGCCGCGCACATCGTACCGCCGACCGGCGCCAAGGGGCTGAACCTCGCGGCAGCCGATGTCGCCGTGCTGACGCGGGCGATCGTCGCATTCTATCGGCAGGGCTCGACCGACAGGCTGGACGCCTATTCGGCAACCTGCCTGAGGCGGATCTGGAAGGTGCAGCGCTTCTCCTGGTGGATGACGACCCTGCTGCATCGCTTCTTCGACCACACCCCGTTCGAGCAACGGATGCAGGCGGCCGAGCTGGACTATGTATTCAGCTCGCGCGCGGCATCGCTTGCGCTTGCGGAAAATTACGTGGGACTGCCATTGCCACAATAGGGGAAGCAGGATGATCCAGGGCATTCACCGTTATCCGCCGATGGAACGGGTGATCTATGGCATCCCGCTGGCGGAGGCGCTGGCACAGGAGATCGAGCGGATCGGCGCCAACGCGGTTTATGTGCTGTCGAGCGGCACGCTCGCGCGCCAGACCGACGTAATCGACCGCGTGCGCGGCGTCCTTGGCAACAGGTTCGCCGGTCTGTGCGCCAGGATCGGTGCTCACACCCCTCGCATCGACGTGGTGGCGGCGGCCAATGCCGCGCGCGAGTTACGCGCCGATGCGCTGCTGACGGTGGGCGGTGGCTCGGTCACCGACGGCGCCAAGATGGTCGGCCTGTGTCTCGGCAACGACGTGACCGAGCCGGCGCAGCTCGACAACTTCCGTGCCGTCATCCGTGCCGACGGACGGGCCGAGCGCCCGCCGGTCAGGCCGCCGGCCGTGCGATCCATCGCGGTGCCGACCACGCTGTCGGCCGGTGAGTTCAATTCGCCGGCCGGCTGCACCGACACGGCGCGGCAGGTGAAGGAGAGCTATCTGCATCCGCTGATGATGCCGCGCAGCGTCATCCTTGACCCGGCGGTGACTGTCCACACGCCGGAATGGCTGTTCCTGTCCACCGGCATTCGCGCGGTCGATCATGCCGTGGAGGACATCTGCTCGATCAACCCGCAACCGTTGTCCGACGGCACCTCGCTCCACGCGCTGCGCCTGCTCGGCCGCGGGCTGCGCGCGGTGAAAACCGATCCCGCCGACCTGGGGGCGCGGCTCGACTGCCAGCTTGGCGCCTGGATGTCGATCATGGGTTCGCAGAACGGCGTGCAGAAGGGCGCCAGCCACGGCATCGGCCATGTCCTGGGCGGTACCGCCGGCGTGCCGCACGGCTACACCTCGTGCGTGATGCTGCCGCCGGTGTTGCGCTTCAACGAGCCGGTGAACCCCGGGCGCCAGGCGTGGGTGGCCGATGCACTGGGCCATCCTGGCGACAGGGCCGCGGATGCCGTTGCCACGCTGGTCGCCGACCTTGGTCTGCCGCGCACGCTGCGCGATGTGGGGGTGGCGCCGGAACTGCTCGACCGGATCGCCGAAGAATCGATGCACGACCGCTGGGTGCACACGAACCCGCGCAAGATCGACGGTCCAGCCGATGTTCGCGGGCTGCTCGATGCGGCGTGGTGAGACCGGTCAGTCCGCCATCAGCTCGATAAGCAGCTGCATCAGCTCTTCGCGGCGAAACGGCTTGCGCAGAATCGAGACGTTCGGATTGTCATGAAACCTGGCGACGCCTTCAGCCAGGCGCAAATAGGATTCGCTGAATCCAGAGGTGAGCACCACTTTCACCGGGATACCGGTCAGCAGTACCTCGTTCAGCACGTCGATGCCGTCCTTTTCGGGCATGATCATGTCGAGGATCAGGATGTCCGGCTTGAATGCCATGAAGGTTTCCGTCGCTTCCGCCGAACTGTTCAACGATCGGGCGTTCAACCCAAGCTGCCGGGCGATCATCTCCACGACCTTGGTGATCCCGGTCTGATCGTCGATCACCAGAAGCTTTTTCGCCATCAGAGCTCCTCCCACCGCGATGTCGCTGTTTGAGCGGCCATTCCCGCAGCGGTTCGCCAGGGTATAGTTACCGACAAATCGGCAAAAAGCAGCCAAAAACAATGCGAGCTAACATTCAAGGTGGCGGGGTTCGCCCGCTGACCACAGGACTTAATGCGATATCGAATAAGAAACGTCACCGGACAGACGCCGGCAGGCAAAGGGCGCCGGGCCGGGCGCGACGATCCGGTTAATTGATCGGAACGAGGAATATGGTACAGGCGAGCTCAGGCCGCGTCTCGGCGCCGTGAGCATATTTACCGATCCTTACCTTTCCCGTGGTCTGTTGGCCCGCCGTCGCAACAGCTAAGCGAGCCCGGAATGCCGTCAAGCGGGTGTGCCGCGGTGTCCTCGCCGGACCTGGAGGATTTCCACAGGCCGTTCATCGCGGAAGTTGAAGAATACGCGATTCTGCTGCTCGATCCAGCCGGCCGCCTCCTGTCGTGGAACCGTGGCGCCGAGCTGGCAAAAGGCTGGCGCAGCGAAGAGGTCGTTGGCCGGCACTATTCCTTTCTGTTCCCCCCCGAGGACATCGAAGCCGGCAAACCGCAACGCCTGCTGGCGGCTGCCGCCGCGCTGGGCCGGTTCGAGGATGTCGGTTATCGCATCAGGAAGGACGGAGTAGCGATTCTCGTCGATGCGGTCGCCACCGCGGTTCGCGGCACCGACGGTGACCTGTGCGGGTTCGGCATCATCACGCGCGACATCACCGAGCGGGCGGCGACCGAGGCCGCCGTGAAAGGCAACGAGGCGAAACTCCGCAGCCTGATCGAAACGGTCCTGAGCACGGTGGTCGATGGCTTGATCACCATCGATCGCAACGGGATCATCCAGTCGTTCAACAAGGCCTGTGTTTCTCTGTTCGGCTACACCGCGGAGGAGGCCATCGGTCAGAACGTGAAAATCCTGATGCCGGAACCCTACCGCAGCCAGCACGATGGATATGTTGCGGCCTATCTCGCGACCGGCGTCCCCAAGATCATCGGCATCGGCCGGCAGGTCATGGGCCGGCGCAAGGATGGCTCGACCTTTCCCATGGAACTTGCCGTCGGCGAGTCACCTGATGCCGGCAACCATGCATTTGTCGGCATTGTCCGCGACCTCGCGGAAAGGCGGGAAGCTGAAAGGCAGCGCGACCAACTGCGGCAGGCGCAGAAGATGGAAGCGGTTGGCCAACTCACCGGCGGATTGGCGCATGACTTCAACAATCTGCTGGCGATCATCATAGGGAATCTCGACATGCTGCGCGAGATGCGGGCAGACGATCCGGTAACGGATGAATTGGTACGCGATGCGCTCGAATCCGCGTTACGCGGCGCGGACCTGACGCGCCGGCTGCTGGCATTCGCCCGACGTCAGCCGCTGCAGCCCGAACAAGTGGACATCAACGAAGTCATCGGTGCCATCGTGCGCCTTTTGACGCGCACCCTGGGCGAGAACATCGCGATCGAAATGTCGCTCGCGCCCAACGTCTGGCCGGTGCAGATCGACCGCGCGCAATTCGAGGCGGCGATCGCCAATCTGGCCACCAACGCCCGGGATGCCATGCCGCGCGGCGGGGCGCTGCTGATCGATACGCGCAACGGTCATCTGGATGCTGCCTACGCGGCGGGCCACAGCGACGTGATTCCCGGTGACTACGTGGTCGTCGAGGTGAGCGACTCTGGCATCGGTATGCCGCCGGAGGTGGTCTCACGCATCTTTGAACCGTTCTTCACGACCAAGGAGCAGGGCAAGGGCACGGGGCTCGGGTTATCGATGGTTTTCGGTTTCATGAAACAGTCCGGCGGCCATGTCACGGTGTACAGCGAACCAGGCAAGGGGACCACTTTTCGCCTGTACCTGCCACGGCAGAGGGACGCATCGGTGATGTCGGAGGAGCGGCCCGCGCAACCGGCGCCGCTTGGCGGCACCGAGACAATTCTGGTGGCGGAGGACAACCCCGGTCTGCGCCGGATCGTGGTGCGGCAGCTCCGCGAGGCGGGCTACCGGGTATTGGAGGCGGCAGATGCCGAGGCGGCGATGGCGGTGATCGATTCCACCGAGTCGATCCATCTGCTGCTGACCGATATCGTGATGCCTGGCGCAATGGATGGGCGGGACCTGGCCCGGATTGCCGTGGCCCGGCGCCCCGAACTGCGCACCCTGCTGACCTCGGGCTTCCCGGACGCACGCTGGAACGCATCCGGATTGCATACCGGGGCGCGCCTGCTCAGCAAGCCGTACCGCAAGGAGGAGTTGCGCCGCGCGGTCCGCGAGGTGCTGGACGAGCCCCAATAGGCGACCCGATCCCATCGTGTTAACGGACCACCCCAGCATCGGGCAGGAGGTGGTGTGATGAGCGACGGTGGCATGGTGCGGATCCTCGGGATTGCCGGCAGCCTGCGGCAGGGATCGTTCAACCGGGCGTTGCTGCGGCTCGCACAGGAGATGGCGCCGGACGGGATGCGGATCGAGAGCTTCGATATCACCCCGATCCAGCCGTACAACGAGGATGTGCGCCAGCAGGGGTTTCCTCCGCCCGTCGAGGACCTGCGCGCGCGCATCAAGGCCGCGGATGGCGTGCTGTTCGTGACGCCGGAATACAACTACTCGATCCCGGGCGTACTGAAGAACGCGATCGACTGGGCGTCGCGGCCGCCCGACCAGCCGTTCGACAGCAAGCCGATCGGCATCATGGGGGCGAGCGCCGGCGCGCTGGGTGGCGGCCGCGCGCAATACCATCTGCGTCAGTGCTTCGTGTTCCTGAACGGACTGGTGATGAACCGTCCCGAGGTCATGATCCCGGCGGCGCACACGAAGTTCGACGCCGAGGGCAAGATCGCCGATCAGGCCACGCTGGACTTCATCAAGGCGCATTTGACCGCGTTCAAGGCGTGGGTGCTGCGGATGCGCTAGTACCCGCCATCAGCGGAGCGCGAGTCGGTGGCGGCATGTTCGTGTGTTATTGCGAGCGGAGCGAAGCAATCTCGTGCGAAAGGCGCACACGGCCCGAGATTGCTTTGTCGCTGCGCTCCTCGCAATGACACAGTTGGCGAACCGCGCTTCATTGCTTCGTGCTACTATCGGCGGGGATCACGGCGGTTGCCTCGATTTCCACCAGCGCCTGCTGCTCGACCAGTTCGGAAACGCCGATCACCGACATTGCCGGGAAATGCCTGCCCATGACGGCGCGGTAGGCTGCGCCGACGTCTCCCAGGGATTGGCGATAAACCTTGAGATCCGTGACATACCAAGTGAGGCGCACGACGTGCCGCGGCTCGGCGCCGGCTTCGGCGAGCAGGGTCACGATGTTCGCCAGCGCCTGCCTGACCTGGCCTGCCAGGTCTTCCGCGAAGCGCCCCTGCGCGTCCCAGCCGATCTGCCCGGCGAGAAACACCGTCTCGCCCGCCGCCGCGATGCCGTTGGCGTAGCCGCGCGGACGGGGCCAGGATGGCGGCTGCAGCATGCGCTGTCCGGTTTCGCCCGGTCCGTTCATGTCAGTCGCCCCTGAACTCGGGCCGCCGCCTGGCCGCGAATGCCTGGAACGCGCGACGGAAATCCTCGGTGGTCATGCAGATCGCCTGTGCCTGGGCTTCCGCCTCGATCGCGCTCTCGATGTCCATGTTCCATTCGCGATGCAGCATGGTTTTGGTGATGCCATGCGCGAAGGTGGGGCCGTCGGCAAGCTGCGCCGCCATCGCCTGTGCCGCCGCGAGCACCTGTCCCGGCGGATGCAGCGCATTGAAAAAGCCCCAGCGTTCGCCTTCTTCTCCGGTCATGGCCCGGCCGGTGTAGAGCAGTTCGGCCGCGCGCCCCTGGCCGATGATGCGTGGCAATATGGCGCAGGCGCCCATGTCGCAGCCTGCGAGGCCGACCCGGGTGAACAGGAACGCGGTGCGGCTGTCAGGCGTCCCGTAGCGGAGATCGGCGGCCATCGCCAGGATGGCGCCCGCGCCGGCGCATACGCCTTCCACCGCTGCGATGACGGGCTGCGGGCAGAGCCGCATCGCCTTCACCACGTCGCCTGTCATCCGGGTGAAGGCGAGCAGTTCCGGCATTTTCATCCGGGTCAGCGGCTCGATGATCTCGAACACGTCGCCACCGGAGCAGAAGTTGCCGCCCGCGCCGGTGAGGACGAGGGCCTTGATTGCCGGTTCGGTTGCCAAGGCGCGGAAGGTGTCGCGCAACTCGGCATAGGAATCGAAGGTGAGCGGGTTCTTCCGTTCCGGGCGGTCCAGCATGATCGTCGCGACCTTGCCGGCGGCATCCCAGCGGAAATGCTTGGGTGGTTGCATGTCAGACCTCTCCGCACGCGACAGCGATCGCCTGGCCGGTGATCGCACTTGCGCCAGGCCGGCAAAGGAAAGCGACCACGTCGGCTACCTCCTCCGGTTGAACCAGGCGGGCGGCCGGACTGACGGACGCCAAAGCCTGGCGCGCATCCTCGACCGAGCGTCCGGTGCTTGCGGCGATGGTCGTCGCGGCACGGGCTACGAGGTCGGTATCGGTGAATCCTGGGCAGACTGCATTCACCGTGATGTCATGTTTCACCGTTTCCAATGCGAGCGCGCGCGTGAAGCCGACCAGCGCATGTTTCGCCGCGACATAGGCAGTGACATACGCATAGCCCTTCAGGCCCGCGGTGCTGGCGATGTTGACGATGCGGCCGAAGCGGCGCGCGCGCATCCCGGGCATTACTGCCTGGCAGGCGGTGACGGCGCCCAGCAGGTTGACGTCCAGCATGGTCCGGAAGTCGGCGAGATCGTGTTCGGCAAATGGTTTCGACAACGCCCCACCGGCGTTGTTCACCAGAATGTCGCAGTGGCCGAACGATGCGATGGCATTTCGCAGTGCCGTTTCGTCGGTGACATCGGCAACCGCATGGCGGGCGCCGAGTTCACTGGCTGTTTGCACCAGTGCCGCGGAATCGCGCCCGATCAGCGCGATGGAAACTCCCTCGGCGTTCAGCCGGCGCGCGATCGCCAAGCCGATTCCCTTGGCACCACCGGTGATCAGCGCGTGCAGCATTATATCACCGCCGAGTAGTCGGTATCGGCGCGCCGGATCAGTCGCTCGATCTGAGCCTTGCCGGCAAGATATTGCCGCGGCCACCACTGTTCGCCATAGCCCAGCGAGGCGGCGGCGCGCAGCGCGAAATGCGGGTCGGTCAGGTGCGGCCGCGCCAGTGCGCACAGGTCGGCGCGGCCCGCGGCGATGATGGAGTTTAAGTGGTCGTATTCGGTGATGTTGCCCACCGCCATGGTGGCGATGCCGACCTCGTTGCGAATCCGATCGGCGAACGGCGTCTGGAACATCCGGCCATACACCGGTTGGGCGCGGATCGAGGTTTGGCCGGCGGATACGTCCATCAGGTCAACGCCGGCCTGCCTGAAGGCGCGCGCGATCTCTACCGCATCGTCGCCGGTGATGCCGCCTTCCACCCAGTCGGTGGCCGAGATGCGCACCGACATCGGCTTCGCCGCCGGCCATGCCGCGCGCATCGCCGCGAACACCTCGAGCGGAAAGCGCAGGCGATTGCCCAGCGGGCCGCCATAGGCATCGCCGCGCCGGTTGGTCAGCGGCGAGATGAACGAGGACAGCAGATACCCATGCGCCGCATGCAGTTCCAGCATGTCGAAGCCGGCCTGCGCGCCGTAGCCCGTCGCGGTCACGAACGCATTGCGCACGGCGTCCATGTCGGCACGGGTCATCGCGCGCGGCACCTGGTTGCGCGGGCTCCAGGCAACCGGCGATGGCGCGATCAGTTCCCAGTTCCCTTCCGGCAGCGGCGCATCCATCTCTTCCCAGCCAAGCTGGGTCGAGCCCTTCAGCCCGGAATGGCCGAGCTGCAGGCAGAGCTTCGCGCCCGAGTTCGCATGGACGAAGCGGACGATGCGCGCCCAGACGTGCATCTGTTCCTCTGACCACAGCCCGGCGCAGCCAGGTGTGATGCGGCCTTGCGGAGTGACGCAGACCATCTCGGTGAACACCAGGCCGGCGCCGCCCAGCGCGCGGGCGCCGAGATGCACCAGATGAAAGTCGTTGGGCATGCCGTCGCGCGCGCTGTAGGTTGCCATCGGCGAGACCACGATCCGATTGGCAAGCTGCATGTCGCGCAATCGGAACGGCAGGAACATCGGTGGTATGGGACGGTTCGCCGGATGGCCGGCGCGGGCGGCAAGCCAGCGCTCCATGCCTTCCAACCACGGCCGGTCGCGCAGCCGCAGGTTCTCGTGGCTGATGCGCTGGCTGCGGGTCAGCAGCGAGTAGGCGAACTGCTCCGGTTCCAGATGCACATAGCGCGCGACGTTCTCGAACCACTCGGTGGAGTTGCGCGCGGCGGACTGCACGCGCAGCACTTCCAGCTTGCGTTCGGCCTCGTAGGCGGCGAGCGCGGCCGGCACGTCGCTTGGGTGCGTATCGAACGCGCGGGCCAACGCGATCGCGTCCTCCAGCGCCAGCTTGGTGCCCGAGCCGATGGAGAAATGCGCGGAGTGTGCCGCATCGCCCATCAGCACGACGTTGCCCATCACCCAGTGCTGATTGGCGACGCGCGGAAAGTTGAGCCACTGCGAACCGCGCAGGTGGCGCATGTTGGTCAGCAGCCGATGGCCGTCGAGCCAGGGGCCGAACAGGCGTTCGCAGAAATCGATGGTGCCGGGAGCGTCGAGTTGATCAAGCCCCGCGGCGCGCCAGTTCGCCTCGGTGGTCTCGACGATGAACGTCGATGTGTCGCGATCGAAGCGGTAGGCGTGCGCCTGGAACCAGCCGAACTCGGTCTCGACGAAGATGAAGGTGAAGGCTTCGAATGTGCGGTGAGTACCAAGCCAGACGAACTTGTTCTTCCTGACGTCGATCTGCGGCTGGAAATGCGCGGCGTGACAGGTGCGGATCCTGCTGTTGATGCCATCCGCGGCCACTATCAGGTCGGCGTCGCGGAATGCGGCGATGTCCTCCACCTCGCGCTCGAACACCAGCTCGACGCCAAGCGCTACGGCGCGGCGTTGCAGGATGTTCAGCAGGTGTTTGCGCTCGATGCCGCAGAAGCCGTGGCCGCCGGAGGTGATCACACGGCCCTTGAAGTGGATATCGATGTCGTCCCAGTGCGCGAAGCTGTCGAGGATTTCCTGCTTCGACTCCGGATCGGCGCCTTCAAGGTTGCGCAGCGTCTCGTCGGAAAAGACGACGCCCCAGCCGAAGGTGTCGTAGGGGCGGTTGCGTTCGATCACAGTGATCTGGTGCGACGGGTCACGCCGCTTCATCTGGATCGCGAAGTATAAGCCCGCCGGTCCGCCGCCGGCGCAGACGATCCGCATCAGTGACATCACTCGCTGGTTGGTATCTTATATCTGACCTGATTCTCGCCGGACAAGCCAGGGCGGAGGGCGGCAATGCTGGGACCATCGGCGCATGTCGATACTTTCACGCGCGATCGGCTGCCGCCGGCGGAGGAGTGGCCGGACCTGCTGCTGGACGGCTTTGAATATCCCGAGCGGCTGAACGTCGGCGTGGAACTCACCGATGCCATGGTGCGCAAGGGCTTCGGCGATCATACCGCGCTGATCGGCAACGGGCGCCACCGGACCTACAAGGAACTGACCGACTGGAGCAACCGGATCGCCCACACGCTGGTCGAGGACTATGGGATAAAGCCTGGCAACCGCATCCTGATCCGCTCGGCCAACAACCCCGCGATGGTCGCCTGCTGGCTGGCCGCGACCAAGGCGGGTGCCGTCGTGGTCAACACCATGCCGATGCTGCGCGCGGTGGAGCTGGCGAAGATCGTGGACAAGGCGGAGGTGTCGCTGGCGCTGTGCGACACGAGGCTGATGGACGAGCTGGTCAACTGCGCCAAGGACAGCGGGTATCTGAAGACGGTGGTCGGGTTCGACGGCACCGCGAACCACGATGCCGAACTCGATCGCATCGCGCTCGGCAAGCCGGTGCGGTTCGCGGCGGTCGATACCGGGCGAGACGATGTGGCGCTGCTGGGGTTCACCTCGGGGACGACGGGTGAACCGAAGGCCACTATGCATTTTCATCGCGACCTGCTGATCATCGCCGACGGCTATGCGCGCGAGGTGCTGCGGGTGACGCCCGACGATGTATTTGTCGGTTCGCCGCCACTGGCGTTCACCTTCGGTCTCGGCGGCCTGGCGATCTTTCCATTGCGCTTCGGTGCGGCGGCAACGTTGCTGGAGAACGCGTCGCCTGCCAACATGATCGAGATCATCCAGACCTATGGCGCGACGATCAGCTTTACCGCGCCGACCGCGTATCGGGCCATGCTGCGGGCGATGGACGAGGGCGCGAATCTATCGTCGCTGCGCGCGGCGGTTTCCGCGGGCGAAACACTGCCCGGGCCGGTATTCGAGGAATGGGTGCGCAAGACCGGCAAACCGATCCTGGACGGCATCGGCACCACCGAGATGCTGCATATCTTCATCACCAACCGGTTCGGCGATGCGCACCCTGGCTCCACCGGGCGGCCGGTGTCAGGGTATCAGGCGCGGATTGTCGGCGAAGACATGCAGGAGGTGCCGCGTGGCGCGGTGGGCCGGCTGGCGGTGCGTGGCCCGACCGGTTGCCGTTACCTCGCCGATGCGCGGCAAAAGAGTTACGTCCGCGACGGATGGAACATCACCGGCGACACGTTCGTGCAGGATGCGGCCGGCTATTTTCATTTCATGGCGCGGTCGGACGACATGATCATCTCCGCCGGCTATAATATCGCCGGTCCCGAGGTGGAAGCCGCGCTGTTGACCTGCACCGATGTGACGGAGTGTGCGGTTATCGGTGCGCCTGACCCGGAGCGCGGGCAGATCGTGCAGGCGCATGTCGTGCTGGCCGAGGGCGTGGCGCCGGACGAGGCCACGCGGCTGCGGCTGCAGGATCATGTCAAGGCGACGATCGCGCCCTATAAGTACCCGCGCTCGGTAAAATTCGTGGACGCTCTGCCCAAGACGCAGACGGGGAAGATCCAGCGCTTCCGGTTGCGGGCGTGACTTGTGGTGACCGTGCGTACGATGACCGAGATTGCTTCGCTTCGCTCGCAATGACACCCTCGCGATGACACGCTGATGCGGCACCGGATGGCGCTCCACTCCTAGCGCGTTCCGGCTACCAGCGCCGTTCCTGCAACACTTCGTCCAGCCGTTCGGCGATGCGGCGCAGGTCCTGGGCGCTGCGCTCATTCTGCCGAATTGCCTCGGTCGCGACCGGTGCGGCGCCGTCCTGCGGCGCATAGCCGATGGCGCGCTTCGTCGTCTCGATGTCCCAGCGCATGCCTGGGTTGTCGCTCATCAGGTTGAGCACGGCAAAGCCGATATTGTCCGCCAGCACCGCACGCTCCATCGCGTGGCAGAGGTCACGATCGGACAGCCACATCGCCTGTCCCCAGGTACTCCAGCCCATGTGCGTTCCGGGCTGGTTGTCGCCGCGCTGCGCATAGCCGATGCGGAAACAGATCACCGAGATTCCACACCGCAGATGCAGGGCGCGGCCCATCCGTTCGCCGACCAGCTTCGAGACGCCGTACGGGTTGACCGGATACGGTTCCATGTCCGTGGTCAACGGACCGACGCCTGGCCGATGGCCCGCCATCACCCAGTTGGAACTGGCAAACACCACCCGCCGCACGGCGTGGCGCGCGGCAGCCTCGTAGACGTTGGCGGTCAGATCGATGTTCAGCCGCTGCGCGGATGCCCAGTTCGCGCCCGGGCTGGGGTCGCCGGCGAGATGGATGACGGTATCCACGCCCGCGAACAGCCTGGCCCAGGTGTCATCCCATTCCGCCAGGTCAGCCCGCGTGATCGCGTCGTCGCCGCCCGGATCGGCGTCCAACGCCCGCAAGGTCCAGCCCAGCCCGGAAAAGTGCGCACGCAGCTTCGTGCCGATGTTCCCGGCAGCGCCGGTGATCAGGATTGTCGGGTTCATGACTGTTCCGGCGCGATTGTGTGACCCTTGCCGTGCAACAATCCGCGCTGTGGTGCGGTCGCCGCAGGCAGATCGATGATAGGCTGCGCCAGCGCGGAGACAAGAGGTGCGGCGTGGTACGGGTCATGCAGGTGACAGAACGCTTCCAGCCCGAGCCGCGCGAGTTCATCGAATGCCGCGAGACACAGATCCGGCGACGCGGGAAAGCTCTTGTGGCTGAAGCTGCCGAGGATCC
>DATBKQ010000704.1:0-8213 GCA_036555825.1 Acetobacteraceae bacterium
GAAGCTGCTGGCGGAGGCCGGCTTCCCCAAGGGATTGCGGATCGCGCTGCACGGCCCGAACGACCGCTACGTCAACGACGCGAAGATCATCCAGGCGATCGGGCAGATGTGGACGCGCATCGGCGTGCAGACCGAGGTCGATCCGCTGCCCTGGTCGAGCTATGTCGGGCAGGCGAACAAGCAGGCGTTCTCGGCCTTCCTGTTCGGCTGGGGTACCGGCACGGCGGAGGCGTCGGACCCGCTGATCGCGCAGAACGCGACGTTCGATCCGGCCAAGGGCTGGGGCGCGTCCAACCGCGGCCGCTATTCCAATCCGGCGCTCGATAAGCTGATCGGCGAGGCGGTCCGCACCGCGGACGATGCCGCGCGCGAGAAGCTGTTGCAGAAAGCGCAGGAGATGGCGTTCGACGACGTGGCGATCATCCCGCTGCATATACAGAAGAACATCTGGGCGACGCGCGCTGGCTACAGCTTCGTGCCGACGGTGGGCGAGACGCTGCACCTTGTCGACGTAAAGCCGGCGAAGTGACCGCCCGCTGTACCTGGGCGGAAGGCGGCGATGCGGCTATGCTGGCCTACCACGACAACGAGTGGGGCGTGCCGCATCACGACGACCGCGCGCTGTTCGAGCTCTTGTCGCTGGAGGGCGCGCAGGCCGGGCTGTCCTGGCGAACGATCCTGGCGCGGCGCGAGGCGTATCGCGATGCCTACCATGGCTTCGATATCGCGCGCGTCGCCGCGATGCGCGACAGCACGCTAGAGAAGCTGCTCACGTCCTCGGGCATCATCCGCAACAGGCTCAAGGTCTATTCCGTGCGCGACAACGCGCGTGTCGCGCTGGATGTGATCAGGCAACACGGCAGCCTGGATGCGTATCTCTGGTCGTTTGTCGATGGCAAACCGCAGGTGAATGGCTGGACCGAGATGGGCCAGGTGCCGGCCAAGACGCCATTGTCGGACCGGATGAGCAAGGCCCTGTCGAAGCAGGGCTTCCGGTTCGTCGGCTCGACCATATGCTATGCCTTCATGCAGGCGACCGGCATGGTGAACGACCATCTGGCCAATTGCTGCAAGTACAAGGGGTCCGGACATGCAGAACACTGAAGAGATCTGGCGTCTGGTCGAAGCCAGGAAGGACGACTTCGAGGCGCTCAGCGACCGCGTCTGGGGCATGCCGGAGCTCTGCTACGGCGAGTTCCGCTCCTGCGCCGAACATACGACGATGCTGGAGCAGCACGGGTTCCGGGTGACGAAAGACGTGGCCGGGATTCCCACCGCGGTGATGGGTGAGGCGGGGGAGGGCGGCCCGGTGATCGCCATTCTGGGCGAATACGATGCGTTGCCTGGCCTCAGTCAGGAAGCGGGTGTGGCGGAACCGAAACCGCTGCCGGGCGACGGCTACGGCCATGGCTGCGGCCACAACCTGCTGGGTTCCGCGTCGATGCTGGCGGCCACGGCGGTGAAGGATTACCTGGAAGCGCACGGCATCAAGGGCCGCGTGCGCTATTACGGCTGCCCGGCGGAGGAGGGGGGCGCGGCGAAGGGCTTCATGGCGCGCGCCGGCGCGTTCAGCGATGTGGACGTGGCGATCTCGTGGCATCCCGCGGCATTTTCGGGTGTGAACGAGGCGGTGTCGCTCGCCAACACGCGCATCGACTTCACCTTCCACGGCCGCGCCTCGCACGCCGCCGCGGCACCGCATCTCGGTCGCAGCGCGCTCGACGCGGTGGAGCTGATGAATGTCGGCGTGAACTACATGCGCGAGCACATGCCATCCGATGCGCGCATCCACTATGCGCTGCTCGATGCCGGCGGCATCGCGCCCAACGTGGTGCAGGCGCGCGCCAAGGTCCGCTACCTGATCCGCGCGCGCGAACTGCCGGAACTGACGCGGCTGATCGAGCGCGTGCGCAAGATAGCCGAGGGTGCCGCGCTGATGACCGAGACGCGGATGGAATCGCAGGTGGTCAGCGCGGTGTCCAACCTGCTGGCCAACACGCCGCTGGAGAAGGCGATGCACGACAATCTCCAGCGCCTGGGGCCGCCGCCGTTCGACGATGCGGATCGGGCGTTCGCCGCGAAGATCCAGGCGACGCTGACCGACGAAGACATCGAGGCGGCCTATAAGCGCGTCGGACTGCCGATGCAGCACGGCGTTTCACTATGCGACCAGATCGTGCCGCTGGACGCCAAGAGTGCGCCGATGATGGGCTCGACCGATGTGGGCGACGTGAGCTGGGTGGTACCCACGGTACAGGCACGCGGCGCGACCTATGCGATCGGCACGCCGGGCCATTCCTGGCAGTTGACCGCGCAGGGGAAGATGCCGGCGGCGCACAAGGGACTGGTGCACGTCGCCAAGGTGATGGCCGGCACCGCGGTGGACGTGATGCAGGATGAAGTGCTGCTGGCGCGTGCGAAGGCGGATCACCAGGCGCGGGTCGGGCGCACGCCCTATGTCTGTCCGCTGCCGGCCGACCTGGAGCCGCCGATCAAGATGTCGGCGTGACGTCCAGCCGCACCACGATGCCCTCCAGTTCCGGGCGCGGCGGCGGATAGCGGCGCATCACCTCGGGATCGTGCCCCGGCACGATGTGCTGCGGCGAGGGCGCGTGCGCCCGCAGCGTGTCGTAGGCATCGAGCATCTCGCCGACGTTGAACGCCGTGGTGAACGGCCGGCCGGTCTCCATGTTCTCGTAGAAGTGCGTGACGTCGGATGCGAGCACGACAATGCCGCGCCTGGTGTTCACCTTGACGAACTGCAGGCCCACGGAATGCCCGCCGGTGGGCACCACCGAAATGCCGGGTGCCACATCGCCGGGTCCGGTCCGGTACACCACCCGCCCCTCGAAGTTCAGCCGCACGACGCCGCAGACATCGTCCGGCTCGAAGCTCTTCGCCAGTTGCCGGTGGCGCATGTAGCGGCCGACAGCATAGTGCATCTCCGGCTCCTGCAGATGGAACCGTGCCGCCGGGAAGCGATGGAAGTTGCCGACGTGGTCGTAATGCATGTGGGTCAGGATCACGTCCCGCACGTCGCGCGCATCCACGCCGAGCAGCGACAGCGCATCGATCGGGTCGCGCGTCAGTCTGCGCCCGCGCTTGCCGCCGCTCTCCGCGGTGAAGCCGATGTCGATCACCACGGCGTGGTCGGCGTTCTTCGCCACCCAGACGAAGTAGTCCATCGGCATCGGGCCGTCGTGCGGGTCGCCGCCGATGAAGTGCTCATGCCGCCGCGCCTCGCGCGTCGCATAGCGGATGGCGAAGACCTCGTACTCTGGCGTCATGTCCAGGCGTCCCGATATTCCCCGGGCAGCGTGCCGCGGCCGGTTGGTACGGTCCAGTCCCGCCGCGTTGGTCTGGCAGCGGTGCGGTGCCGATCCCATCGTGTTCGCATCAGGCACAAAGGAGGACACCATGCAGCCGCGAATCGATGTCCCGCGCGTCAACCCGGCCGCCTTCAAGGCAATGCGGGACTTCCAGTCCTACGTCAACGCGACGCCGCTGGAACATTCGTTGAAGGAGCTGGTCAAGATCAGGGCGTCGCAGATCAACCAGTGTGCGTACTGTCTGCACATGCACCTGCGCGATGCCCGCAAGGCCGGCGAGTCGCAGGAGCGCCTGGACCTGATCGGCGCATGGCGCGAGGCACCGGTGTTCTCGTCGCGCGAGCGTGCGGCGCTGGCATGGACCGAGGCGGTGACGCTGCTCGCCGATACCCATGTGCCGGACGAGGTCTATGAGATGGCGAAGGCAGAATTCACCGAGCAGGAACTGGTGGATCTCACCATGGCCTTGGTGGCGATCAACGGCTGGAACCGGCTGCAGGTGTCCTTCCGCGTTCCGCCCGCGGTGGCCCGCAACGACTGAACCAGCGCCGCCGTCAATGCCGCGGATCTGAGGCCATGTGCCGCAGCGCAGGCATATCGCGGATCGTGATGCTGCCACGTTCGATCCCGATGGTGCCATCGCGGCGCAGATGCCCGAGCAGGCGGCATACGGTTTCGATGGTCAGGCCGAGATGGTCCGCTATATCGGTGCGGCCCATCGGCAGGTCCAGCACATTCGCCCGCGATCGCGGCAGACGCTCGGCCATCTCCAACAGGAAGCTGGCGATCCGCTCCGACGCCGTTTTGCGCCCGAGCAGGACCAGCCGGGCATGTGCCACGCGCAGGTTGACCGAAGCCATATCGCGCAGACGCCTCGCCAGCGCCGGGTTGCTGGACGCCAGCGCGTCGACCATGCGGCGGGGATAGCGACGGAGCACCACGTCCGATACCGCCTCGGCGGTAAAGTCATATGCATCCAGTGACTCGAACCCGAGCAGATCGCCGGCCATCAGGAACTCCCCCACCTGGCGGCGGCCGTCCTCCATCAGCTTCACCAGCCGGACGCAACCGCTGATGACGCGATAGCAGAACTCGGCCTGCTGACCCTCGCCGTGGATTTCCCGGTCGTGCCGCAGCGAGACAGTGGTGCCGAATTGTTCGAGCAGGTCGAGCACGTCACGCGGCCGGGGCCGCGTGTCCTCCAGAATTGCCGTCCGCTGCATCATGGCCTGCATGGCCGCTCCCCTTAACCAATCGTACATTTCCGTGCCGTTGATGTAGCCCGGGCGGCGGGGCCGCCGAAATTCGGAAACGGCCGTACGGAATGCTACGTATTGCGTCCCGCGGTGCCTGCAGGGAGCATAGGAATGGCCGAACCGCCTCTGGTCCACGTGGTCGATGACGATGCATCCGTGCGCGATTCGCTGACGCTGCTCCTCGAATCGGCCGGCTTCAGGGCGCGCGCCTATGGGTCGGCCGTGAGCTTCCTGGAGACAGCGCCGGATCGTGGTGTCGGTTGCGTGCTGACGGATGTGCAGATGCCGGAACTCAATGGCCTGGAGCTGCAGCGGCGCATGAGCGCGCTTGGCATTCAGCTCCCGGTGATCGTGATGACCGGGCACGGCGACGTCCCGGTTGCGGTGCAGGCCCTGAAGGCGGGCGCCACCGACTTCCTGGAAAAACCATTCGACGATGAACAGTTGCTGTCGGCGGTCAACGCGGCGATTGCCCTCAGCCAGCAGGCACGCGATCGGGCGGCGGCGGTGGCGGACGTCGCCACCCGGCTTACCACGCTCACCCCGCGGGAGCGCGAAGTACTGGACCGGCTCGTTGCCGGCCAGCCGAACAAGACGATCGCCTATGATCTGGGCTCCAGTCCCCGCACGGTCGAGGTGCACCGCGCCCGTGTCATGGAGAAGATGGGAGCGCGCAGCCTGGCCGAGTTGGTTCGCATGACGATAGCGGCGGAAGGCACGGCTCCCGCGAAAGCACCCGAGCGTTGACCTGAATCAAGGCATTTCGCCCAGCCATCGGCATTATGCGGGAATGCTGATGCCAGTGACGGCCCCGCAAGAGGTTGGAGGATGCCGCGTGCACGATGGGTCGGGCCGTCTCGTGGCCGTGGTCGACGACGATGATGCGGTCCGCGAGTCGCTGCGGTTCCTGCTGGACATCGCGGGCTACCGTATTGCGACCTATGCATCGGCCGCGCAGTTCCTGCAGGAAGCGCCGCTGGACGGGCTGGCCTGCCTGGTCGTGGACCAGCACATGCCGGACCTGACGGGGCTGCAACTGATTGCCCGTCTGCGCGGCCAAGGGGTGCGCCTGCCTGTCGCGCTGATCACCGGCTCGCCGTCGGCGGACATGTTGCGGCTGGCGACCGAGCTTGGTGTCGCGCGCGTGCTGGAAAAGCCGCTGCACGACGAGCGGCTGCTGGAATTCATTGCGAATTCGACCGGCTGATGCTTCCGGCGCGGTAGCGGCCGTTGTATGGGTCGTTCCATGGCAGATCGCTCCGCCACGCACACCGGGCAGATTGCCAGCGAGTCGGCGTTGCTGCGCTCGATCCTCGATACCGTGCCGGACGCGATGGTGGTAATCGACGAGCTGGGCGGCATTCGATTTTTCAGCTCGGCTGCAGAACGTCTGTTCGGATACACGGCGGCCGAGCTGCGCGGGCAGAACGTCAAGGTGCTGATGCCGTCGCCGTACCGCGAGCAACACGACAGCTACCTTGCGCGATACCGTGCGACCGGCGAGCGGCGCATTATCGGCATCGGGCGTGTCGTGGTGGGCCAGCGCAAGGATGGCAGCACGTTCCCCATGGAGCTGTCGGTTGGCGAGACGAGGCAGGCCGGTCCCCGCCTGTTCACCGGCTTTGTCCGCGATCTGACGGAGCGCCAGCGCACCGAGCGGCGGTTGCACGAACTGCAGGACGGATTGTTGCACGTTTCGCGAGTGCGCTCGATGGGGCAGATGGCAGCGGCACTCGCCCATGAACTGAACCAGCCGCTTACCGCCACCGCCAATTATTTGCGCGCCTCCTTGCGCCTCCTTGGGGCGGCGCAGCCAGACCTGAAGCGCGTGCGCGAGGCGATGGAGCGGGCAGTGGAGCAGACCCTGCGCAGCGGAGAGATCATTCGCCGCCTGCGAACGTTTGTCGCCCGCGGCCAGGCGACGCGCCAGCCGGAAAGCATGCCGAAGTTGATCGAGGAGGCGATCGCGCTGGCCTTGGTGGGTGCCAAGGAACGCGGCGTCAAGGTGCTGATCGACCTTGACCCAGACCTTCCGGATGTATCGGTGGACCGGGTGCAGATCCAGCAGGTGCTGCTGAACCTGATCCGCAACGCAATGGATGCGATGGACGATGCGCCAGTCCGCCAGCTTACCGTGGCTGCCTCGGCACAGAGCGGCAAGGTGCTGGTCAGCATCAGCGATACCGGTTCAGGCGTCGCGGCGGAAATCGAGGCGAAGCTGTTCCAGCCGTTCGTCACCACGAAGCCGCAAGGAATGGGCATCGGCCTCTCGATCTGCCGCACCATAATCGAGGGGCATGATGGGCGCCTTTGGATGGAGGCGAACCCCGGTGGCGGCAGCATATTTCGTTTCATACTTCCAGCGAATTGATCGAATCAAGCTAGTGTACTGCCCCCGAAGTTCGTCGCATTCCGCGACGAACGCAGGGGATAAGCAGGCCGCTGAAAATAAAGTGCTTGTGTCCCGATTCCGTCCGCATTCCGATGCGACGTGTTTCGGAACCGGGACACTGGCGACCCCGCGGACTTCGCGGCCGACAATCATAGCTCCACGAGCTTTCGTCCGATCGCGTGAACCCTTTGTTATGAACTTTGTGCCTTATCTGCCGCGAATGAAGCGGTGTCCAAGGAGGCCTGTCTGTCAAATGTACCTCGGACCGTCCGTTCGGCTGCTGCCGCGGACCGTCAGGCCATTCGCGTTTCCCACACGTGCATACCGAAGCATTCAATGACGGCAACAGAGACGATCGAAGCACAATATGTGCCCCTGTCGGAACGTAGCTCCGATCAGCTACTGGCGAACGCGACGGAGCTGCGGCGCATGGCGCGAACCGCGAGCACTGTCGATGTGGCGCGAGCGCTGGTGACGTTGGCGGACCGCTATACCGCGCTGGCGGTCAAACGGCGGAGCGGGCAAGGATTATAACCGCCCGAATATTTGTATTTCGCGCGATTCAGACCCTCGGCGATGCCGCCTCCGGTCATCACGCGCTAAGCGCCGACTCGAACACGCAGCAGCTCCCGATAGCGCGCCTCGACTTCGGCGCGGCGCAACCGGGCGGTGCCAGCGCATGCGATCGCGGCGGCGCCGGCGGCAGTACCCCACGCCAGCGCTTCCAGTGGTGCGGCGCGGCGCGCGAACGCCAGCGTCATGGCCGCTAGGAATGCGTCGCCCGCTCCTACCGAGCTGTGCATCGGCACGTCCATTGCCGGCATCCGGATAATGCCATCGGCGCAGGCGAGCAGCGCGCCGTCTGCTCCAAGCGTGACCGCGACCATCCGTGCCGCGCCGCTCAGGACCAGCGCCATTGCTTCACGGTCCTGGGCCGCCGGGTCTTTCAACGAGCAGCCGACCAGGTGCTCAAACTCGCCGAGAGAGGGCTTGATCAACTCGCATCCGCCCTGGTTGAGCGCCGCGACCAGGGCGATCCCCGACGTATCCAAGGCGAAACGCTGGCCCCGGCGGGCGGCAACCCGCGCGACCCGAGCATAGGCATCGTCGGGTACGCCGTGCGGCAGGCTGCCGCTGGCAATCAGCCATTCACCGGGCTCCTGTTCGACAGCCGCCAGGCAGTCCGCGAATTCCGCCTCGCTCAGGGTGGGACCCTCGGGAACGAAGCGGTATTCC
>DATBKQ010000705.1:0-5417 GCA_036555825.1 Acetobacteraceae bacterium
GGCGGTCCACACCAGCGGCGGCAGCAGTTTGTCCACGCCGCCGCGCCACGCGCACAGCGCCAGGGTGGCCGCCAGCACTGCCAGATAGCGGTTCGAAGCGGCCTTGCCGTCGCGAATGAAGCCGGCGCTGACGACGCCGAGAGCGAAGTAGTGCGCCTTGTTCGGCAGGAACGCGCGGCTGAAATGCCAGGTCTCCGGCATCGCGGCGTCCCAAACCGCGTAGGCGGCTGCCATGGCCAGGAACAGCAAGGCCATGCGTTGCGGGCCTAACCGGCGTCCCAGCAGCAGGGCCAGCAGGTAGAATTGCCATTCGGTTGAGAGGCTCCAGGCGGTGCCGAGGAACCTGACCCAGATGGCGGAGGAGAAACCGTCCGGGAACAGCCCGTGCGTCATCGTCAGGTGCGTGGCGATGCCGAGTGCCCAGTCGGACGGCCAGCCGCCCGCCCACAGATAGCGCGCGGCGCTGTCCTGGCCGATCCAGGCCATGTGCTCGAAACTGGTCGCCAGCGGCTGGATCGCCACCGAGAAGGCGAACACCGCCAGAAACACCGGATAGATCCGCGCGATGCGCGCGACGAGGAACGGCAGCGGGCGGTAGTCGAAACCGGCGAGCGACTGGACGATGACCAGTCCGCTGAGGATGAAGAATACGTCCACGGCGGCGCCGCCGTGCTGGAACAGCCAGTGCAGCCAGCCGGGCATCGGCGCGAACGGCATGGTGTGGCTGAGCATGACATAGACCGCCAGCACACCGCGCAGTCCGTCCAGGCACACCAGCCGCTTCATTCCGCGCAGCATCGCGCGCGCGGCTTAAGGACAGGTTTAGCGGCGCATCAGGCGACAGACGTCGGCCTATCGGCAGTTTCGCGCTGCGGGGCTCAGTCTAGGACTCAACGATCGTTTGCGCCTGCTCGATGACCGGCAGAAGATTTGCGACCTTGCCCTTCTCGAGTTCGTCGAGCGCTCCCTCCAGCGCGTCGGCGACCGGGGCAAGCGGATCGCTTCCGTCCGCCCCGGGCGTGCCGCGCGCCGCATCGATCGAGTCGATGGCGGCTTCGAGCGATTCGCGCAGGTCGCCATCCTTCATCTCGACCACCGCGTCCTGCACGCGTGCCAGCGCGTCGGCCACACCCTCATCTGGTCCAGCCTGGTCCGGCAGACCGGTTTGCGGCTTCGACTCGGGACGATGTTCTCCGGTCTGCTTTTCCGACATGGTCGCCTCCTCGATGATTCATGGAACAGAGATGTTCCTGGAACAAAGATGTCCCGCGGTCAGGCAAATGGGATGCGGACATGCGGCTCGCAAGCACGTCGGCGGGCGGATCGTGCGATCGGGCGGTACCACAGCCAGCCGTTCACTGCCTCGTGTCGCGCAATCACGGGCTTCTGCACCCACCGCGCACGGGTGACCCGTAGCATGCAGTGGTGGCGGTGCCGGTCGATGCGGCGATGCCCGCCATCAGGTGAAGTGCCCATGCCCCGAGAGCGCGACGTGCCCACGGTATCGATCCTGCCGCCGCATCAGGCGACACCGTCCGCGCGTCCTCCGCCGACTGTCATCACCGTGGTCATTGTCGGCGCAGGCGTCATCTGCGCGCTCTACTTCGCCAGCGAGGTGCTGATCCCGATTACGCTGGCGATACTGCTTTGTTTCGTTCTCAGTCCGCTGATGGAGCTGCTGCGGCGCGTGTGGGTGCCTCGGATCGCGGCCGCGCTGCTAGCCGTGCTGATCGCTATCGGCATCATCGTGATCTTGGCCGGCGTCATCGGGACGCAGATCGCTGAGCTGGCCGGCAAGGTTCCGCAGTATCAGTCGACGATCGAGACCAAGGTCGAGACGCTGCAACGACTGCTGCGAACGAACGTGTCGGGCCGCTTCAGCGGTCTGCTGGGCAAGCTCGAGAATGCCGGCCCGCCGCAGCAGCCATCCCAGGCGCAAGCGCCGCGGGCTCCGAGCCCCGGCACACAACAGCCCTCCAACGAACAGAAGCCGGTCCCGGTCATAATCACCCAGACCCCGACCACGTCCGCGCTGGAAATCAGCCGCAGCGTGCTGGGACCGGTGATCGGGCCGCTCGCGACGCTGGGCATAATCCTGGTCGTCGCGGTGTTCGCGCTGCTGCAGAAGGAGGATCTTCGGGATCGGCTGATCCGGCTGTTCGGGTCGGGCGATCTGCATCGCACCACCGCCGCGATGGACGACGCCGGTCGGCGGCTGACGCGGTACTTCATCACGCAACTCGGGCTGAACTGCGGCTTCGGCGTGATCGTCGGCACCGGGCTGCTGCTGATTGGTGTGCCCGGCGCGCTGTTGTGGGGCATCCTCGGCGCCCTGCTGCGGTTCGTGCCGTATATCGGCTCGTACGTCGCGGCGGTTCTGCCGGTGCTGCTGGCGGCGGCGGTGGGCACCGGCTGGAGCATGGCGCTGTGGACCATCGTGCTCTACGTCGCGACCGAACTCGTCATGGGCAACGTGGTCGAGCCGACGGTGTATGGCCACAGCACCGGGCTGTCGCCGTTCTCCGTGGTGATCGCCGCGATCTTCTGGACCTGGCTCTGGGGACCGATCGGCCTGATCCTGTCAACCCCGCTGACCTTGTGCCTGGTCGTGCTGGGGCGGCACATCGAGCAACTGGAATTCCTCGACGTCATGCTGGGCGACCAGCCCGCGCTGACCCCGGTCGAGAACTTCTATCAGCGCATTCTGGCGGGGGACCCCGATGAGGCGGAGGAGCAGGCGGAACGCTATCTAACCGAACGCTCGCTGGGCGAGTATTACGACGAGGTGGCACTGGAGGGCCTGCAGCTTGCGGCCGCCGATGCGAACAGGGGTGTACTGACGCCGCAGCAGGTCGAGCAGATCGATCTCGCGGTCAAGGAGCTGGTGCACGATCTCGCGGTTCGCGATGATGTCGAGCGATCGAGCCATAGGCGTGACGCGGACGCCGACGAGATGGAGGACGAAGCGCCGGACGAGCCGGGCGGGTCGCGACGAGGCGATCCGGTCACGGAGAACAGGTGGCCCGGGGGGCAGGCCTCGGTCCTGTGCGTTGCCGGCCGCGGACCGCTCGATGAAGCCGCATCGGCCATGTTCGCCCATCTTTTGCGACTGCACGGCGCCGATGTCGGCCTGGTGTCGCATGCGGCGGTCTCACGCGCCCGGATCGGAGCACTGGAGACGCGCGATGTCGGCCTGGTGTGCCTGTCGTATCTCGACATCAACGGGAGCCCGGCGCATCTGCGGTTTCTGGTCCGCAGGATCCGCGAGCGCCTCCCGGGGGTGTCGGTGATCATCGGTTTCTGGGCGGCCGACGATCCGTTTCTGCGGAACCAGGCGGCGCGCCGCGAGGCGGGAGCGGACTACTATGTCAGCACCTTGCAGGAGGCGCTGAGCGCTTGCGTCGAGGTGGCATCGAAGACAGCAGAGATCGCGTCGGGCGTGGAGCAGGACGGAGCTCGCGGCGCTGACGTGCGGCGGACGCCGGTAAATGGATAGTTTCGACTGCCGGGAAGCCGATTCCGCCACCGGTCATCCCGCTCCAGGAAAATTCTGCATCGCCTGCATCCGATCGGAACCCTCGCCGCGATAGGGGGAGCGGCCGCTGCATGGCCGCTGAAACCGAGAGGAGAGACCACCATGAAGCGTCCAGCCCTGTTCGCCGCGATCTTGCTGGCGTCCGCTGCCCCCGTGTTCGCTGGCCAGACCGCGACCGAGATGACCGTGCGCGTCGGCGGTCAGGCGATGTTTCCGTCCAAGACCATCGTCGCCAATGCGGTGAACTCTGCCGACCACACCACGCTGGTTGCCGCGGTGAAGGCGGCCGGCCTGGTCGATACGCTGAGCAGTCCCGGCCCCTTCACCGTATTCGCCCCGACCAATGCCGCCTTCGGCGCCTTGCCCGCCGGCACGGTCGAGAACCTGGTCAAGCCGGAGAACAAGGCGATGCTGACGAAGATCCTCACTTACCACGTGGTGCCCGGCAACTACGACACCACCAGGCTCCGTTCGATGATCGTCGCGGGCAATGGCACCGCGACGCTCAGCACGGTCGGTGGCGGCACGCTCTGGCTGATGATGAACGGGTCGTCCAACATCACCGTGAAGGATGAGAAGGGCGATATCGCCGATATCACCATCTCCGACGTTCGCCAGTCGAACGGCGTGATCCAGGTTGTGGACCACGTCCTGCTTCCCGGCGCCTGAACGATCGATAGGGGCGGCCTTTCTCAGGGGGCCGCCCGCATCCCCATTTGGAGTCATCATCATGCTGCACCCGCTGGCAGTGCGCATCACGCACTGGACCAATGCCATGGCAATGACGGTGATGATCGCCAGCGGCTGGCGTATCTACAATGCCTCGCCGCTGTTCGGCTTCGTCTTCCCCGGCTGGCTGACACTCGGCAACTGGCTCGGCGGCGCGCTTGCCTGGCACTTCGCCGCGATGTGGCTGCTGGCCGGCAACTTCGCCGTCTATCTCGGCTATGGCTGGGCATCGGGTCACATCCGGCGCCGGCTGCTGCCGCTCTCTCCGCGCGAGATCTGGCGCGATGCAACGCTGGCGCTGCGCTTTCGGCTGCCGCATCACGGCACACAGTACAACGCGGTGCAGCGGCTGCTGTATGTTCTGGCCGGCGGCGCCATCGGCCTGGCGATCCTGTCGGGCCTCGCGATCTGGAAACCGGTGCAGCTCTATCCGCTGAGCATTGCGCTGGGCGGTTACGAAATGGCGCGCCGCGTGCACTTCCTCGCCATGGCGGGCATCGTCGCCTTTATCGCCGTGCATCTGAGCCTGGTCGCGATCGTGCCGCGCACGCTGCGGCCGATGATCACGGGGCGCGCGACATGAAGGCCGCGGATCATCGCCGCGGGCTGGAACGCGTCTCGCGCCGGCTGCTGCTGCGCGGCACATTGTCGCTGGGTGCGGTGTCGCTGCTGAGCGGGTGCAATCTGGAAGACGAGGACGCGGTGGACCGCGTGCTGTGGGCGATGTCGCGCTGGAACGATCGCGTGCAGGCGGCGCTGTTCAGCCGGGCGCGCATGGCACCGACCTATACCGAGGCGGACATCACCGACCCGTTCCCGTTCAATGCGTATTACCCGCCGGACCAGGTACGCCATGTCGATGGCGGCACATGGCGGCTGGAGGTCGCCGGCCTGGTCGGCGAGCGGCGCGCGTGGACGCTGGCGGAGCTCGCCGCGTTGCCGCAGGTCAGCCAGATCACCCGGCACATCTGCATCGAGGGCTGGAGCGCCATCGGCAAATGGGGCGGCGTGCCGTTCCGCGACTTCCTGGCCCGCATCGGCGCCGATACGCATGCGCGCTACGTCGCGTTCCGCTGCGCCGACGATTATCGCAGCTCGATCGACATGGCGACGGCGCTGCACAAGCAGACGCTGCTGGCGCTGAGCTTCCGCG
>DATBKQ010000706.1:0-2978 GCA_036555825.1 Acetobacteraceae bacterium
GGCTGACCGCTCACGCGGTAATGCACATCCGCCATGAAGCCGGAAACGGATTCGTGACGGGTCGAAATCGTCTTGATCTCGTCCGACCGCTCGTAGAGCGCGTCGATAAATCCGATATTCCCGTGACCGCACAGTCCGAACGCGTACGGCACCTTCTCGCGGATCAGGTAATCGACAATCACCTGTCCGCCGTTCAGCACCTGATTGCTGCCCGCCATCGTTCGCTCCCAGCGCCTACGGATCGATCAGGACACCAGGGTTCATCATGCCCTTCGGGTCAAGCTCCCGCTTGGCGGCACGCAGTGCGCGGGCAAACAACTCGGGTCTCTGCCGGTCGTAGAACGGCCGGTGGAAGCGGCCAACCGCGTGGTGGTGCGTGGTGGTTCCGCCATGCTCCACGGTGGCCGTCATGCAGGCCGTCAATATCGCCATGAACTGCTCAAGCATGGCCCGCTTGTCGAGCACGCCACCCAGCGTGAAATAGAGACACGGTCCATCAGGATAAACGTGCGTGAAGCGGCAGGTGACGCTACCTTCCCGGCCGGTGATCTGCCTTATGGCCTCGCGGGCAACCTTCATGATCGTGGCATGAAACTCGCGGAAGCGCTCCCAGGTCATCGAGGTCTCGAACGTCGAGGACAGCAGGCCGCGCGCCACCGCGTGCTCGGCGTAATAGGGGGCGCGAATGAACTTGTTGCGCCACGCGCCGGCGGCACCCGAACGGTGCGCGTTCTCGTCTTCCAGCGCCGCCTGGTCCGCCGTGCCGCCACAGTCGCGGCAGATTTCCAGCGCGCGGGCCATCCAGGCGTCAAGCGGATGGTCGGCCGACTCGAAGGCGAGAACCAGCACCGCCTCTTCGCCCCGTTCCGACCCGTCGGGAAGTGCCTCCCGCGCCTCCAGCAGCCGGCAATTGGCGGGATAAAGCCCCGCCTGCGTGATGCCGCGCACCGCATCGGCGCCGGCATGGAAGTTGTCGAAGCGCACGCTGGTGGCGGCGCGGAATGTCGGCTTCTTCCGCAGCCGCACCCAGGCCTCGGTGATGACCCCAAGGATGCCCTCGGAGCCGATGAACATGCGGTCCGGACTGGGCCCTGCGCCCGATCCCGGCAGGCGGCGCGTTTCCAGCGCGCCGGCCGGCGTCACCACCCGCGTGCTTTCCACGAAATCGTCGATATGCGTGTAGAGCGTCGCATAATGACCGCCCGATCGCGTCGCGATCCAGCCGCCGAGCGTGGAGCAGCGGTAGGCCTGCATGTAATGCCGCAGCGTGAACGGGGTATCGCGCAACTGGTCTTCGATGTGCGGTCCGTAGATGCCGCCCTGGATGCGGGCGGCCTGGCTCACCGCATCGACCTCGAGCACCTTGTCCATGTGACGCAGCGACAGCGTCACCACCTTGTCGAACTCCTCGGATGGTTCGATGCCCTTCACCACGGAAGACCCGCCGCCATAGGGAATGACCTTGGCACCGCTTTGCGCGCACCAGTCGAGCACGCGCGCGATATCCTGTTCCGTCTCCGGGAAGGCGACAGCGTCGGGCGGATTTGGCACCGAGCGCATGAACATCCGGCAGGCATCGAACCAGGCCTTGCCGTAGCTATGCTCCAGCCGGGTCAGATGGTCGGTGCGTACGATCGGTTGAAGTGCCGCAGGGATGCTTACGCGTGGCGGGCGCAGCGTAATCTCCTCCGCCCTGGGTGGCGGCGAAACGTCGAACGTGGACTGACCATACTGCCGGGCAACGTCCGCCTCCCACGCTCTGACCTCGTCGGCCGTCAGCCCCTCGTCCGCATAGCCCCAGGCATAGAACTTCTTTTGCCGCCGCATTCCTGCCTCCCGCTCACTCGGGCGAGCTTGCGCCGGCGGGGCAGTGCGTCAAGCTCCTTGGCTCAGTTCTCCGCCGGTTCGGTCACCGGATCGCCGGCCAGTTCCAGCAACTGCTCCGCGCGTTCCGACTCGATCGCTTCGACGCCGCGCAGCCTGCGGCCGACCGCGCGGGTGCGGCGCCGCGCGCTCTCGATGGTATTGCTGAACGTGCCGGCCTGCTTTGCCAGCTTGTCCAGCACCTCGTCCATCTTCAGCATCTCGGTGCGCGTGGCGCCGAGCAGATCGCGGATCTGGTCCGCCTTCTGCTCCAGCGCCAGCGTGATGAACCCGAGATGGATGGTGCGCAGCAGCGCCGGGAACAGCGAAGGCCCCATCACCAGTACGCGGCACTCGCGCCCGATATCGTCGATCAGCCCGGGGATACGCGCCACCTCGGCGTAAAGCGCATCGGTGGGCAGATAGAGCACGGCGAACTCCACCGTGACCGGCGGGTTGATGTATTTCGCCGCGATCTTCTTCGCCTCGTCGCGCATGCGACGTTCCAGCATGCGCGCCGCCGCACGTTCAGCCTCCGCGTCGCCGGCGTCCGATGCCGCCAGCAGCCGTTCGTAGTCCTCGACCGGGAACTTCGCATCGATCGGCAGCAGCGGCCTCTCCGCGCCCTTCACCGGCATCCGCACGGCAAACTCCACCACGTCGTTGCTGTCCGGCCGCACCCGGCAATTGGTTTCGTATTCGCCGGCCGGCAGGATGTCGTCCAGCATCGCGCGGACCTGCGTCTCGCCCCAGCCCCCGCGCGTCTTCACATTGGCGAACAGGCGCTTGATGTCGCCGATCTGCGCGGTGACCGCCTGCACGTCGCCCATCGCCTTCTGCACCGCGGCGAACTGGTCGATCACGCGGTTGAAGCTCTCATTCATCTGCTTCTCCACCGCGGCGTGGAGCTGTTCGTTCACCGTCTTCTGGATTTCCGCGAGCTTCGCCTCGTTGCCCTCGCGCAGCTCGCGCAGCTTGCCTTCCAGCGTAGTGCGGAGGGCTTCGAACTGCGCGCCGATCTCCAGCCGCTGCTGGCCCTGCTCGCGCTACAGCGCGGCGCGGGTGGTCTCCGCCTCGCTGCGGGTGCCGGCGATCGCCTGTTCCAGCATAAGGCG
>DATBKQ010000707.1:0-11750 GCA_036555825.1 Acetobacteraceae bacterium
CAGCAGATGCAAGGGATGCGCCTCGCCGTCGATCGGGCAGAACGATGCGCCCACCACGCGATCGCCGATGCCCGGCACCATCGCGCGCACCTCGGCGCGATCGACGATGCGCGTGCCGATATCGCCGCTCTCGTTGTGCATGCGGCGAAGCAGCGACGCGCGCTCCTCCAGTTCGGCATCGGACAGGCAGAACGCCAGCCCGCCGCGCTGGCGCAGCGCCACATCGACGCCGGTCTGTCCGGCCAGCGCACCGGCGAGCTCCGGCCAGAGTTCCGCCGACCTGCGCGTCCAATGCGCGTAGGCCGGCATGCCGCCGCCCTTGCTCTGCACCCACACCAGTCCGAAATTGCCGCGCGCGGCGCGGAACGCGATGTCGCCCTGGTCGAGCAGCGCCACCGACGCACCCTTCGCCGCGGCGCCCCAGGCGATCGCCCCGCCCACCAGCCCGCCGCCAATGACGATCAGGTCGTAAGCCATGACAGCCAGGGTTGCATCGCCGTCGTTGTAGCGTCAAACCGTGCAGCGCCGTTCAGACCAACTCGATCCTGGCGCGATGGCCGGCGGCGATCACTCGCGATCGCGCTCGGCACGTATCGCGTCTGCAGGAGCGACAGAAAGGCTGGCACTGGGCCGCCGCCTCAGACGCTCGCGCAATTCAGCGACCGTGGGGCGCTCAGCCAAACAGCGAATTTCGCCCAGCAGGTAATCCGACAGAGGCATGCCGGCGAGCGCTGCTCGCGACTTGAGTCGGCGATGCAATCGGGCGGGTACGTTGCGGATTTCGATCACGTATGCCATGTGTCAACTATAGTTTCATGTGGCGCATGTCCATGTCGGAGACCATCGATGCCCTGCTGTTCGACGTGCTCGCCTGGCTCGCGCGCGATGCGCGGCCCTATGCCGAGGTGATGGACGCCTGGCGTACGTCGTGTCCCCGGCTCACCGTGTGGGAGGACGCGGTGGAACGCGGCTTGGTCGAACACGCGCGTAGCGGCCGGGTTCGGATGGTGCGGATCACCCCGGCAGGTCGCGCCTTTCTCGCGCAGCGGCGCTGACGGCGCCTCCCGCACGATAAGGTATCGCCTATCAGCGACTCGTGGCGGGTGGCTAGTTCCCAGCTTGGTGGCGTGGAGGGGCGTGACCGATGCGGCTTGAGGACAGGATAGAGAACTATGTGAGGGAGACAAAGTTCCCGCGCAGCCTGTTCGTCTCGGAGGACGGTCGCATCGTCGGGACATGGATCATGGGGAACGATTACCGGGTGAAGTCGGAGTACTATGGCGGCTATCCGGCCGGGTACCTGCGCCGCGTCCGCTCCCTGTTCCCCGACAAACGCCGAGCGCTGCACCTGTTCTCCGGCAAGGTCGAGACCGATGTCCTCCCAGGAGATACGGTGGACATCAACCCAACGCTGCGCCCCACCTTTGTCGATGACGCGCAGACCCTGACGCGTGTCCCGCTCGAGCGGTATGACCTTATCCTGGCAGACCCGCCCTACAGCGTGGAGGATGCCGAGCGATATCGAACCACCATGGTGAAACGCAACACCGTGCTGCGAGCATTGCAACGGGTGGCTTCCGGAACCCACGTCGTGTGGCTGGATCAGGTGCTGCCGATGTACCGGAAGGACGCATTCGCGATCGACGGCGTCATTGGAATGGTGAAGAGCACCAACCACCGGTTCCGCGTGGTGACCATTTTCAGACGACTTGGATCGAGCCTGCGGGAGTTGGAGAAGCGATCGGCTGCACGCTTGCCACAGCCGGCTTTGGAATCTGCCTGATCCGAGCTACGCCTTCGGGGCGACGGTCAGGGATGTATCCGCACCAGCGCCCGCGGCATCAGCAGCGGCAGGATCAACCCGACGCCCAGCCCGAAGCTGCCGTTGATCAGTACCGAGCGCAGCATGGCCAGTGGCACCCAGCCTCCGGCGACCGCGTGGCCTTTCAGTGGCGCGACAATGAACCAACCCGCCAGGACCGCGAGCAAGCCCAGGATCAGCCCGCACAGCCACGACGGCCAGGTGAAGCGCGGATACAGCAGCCCGAAGCCCGCCCCCCATAGCCCGCCCCAGAAGCAGTTGCTGACGATCGTGGGCACGCCGAACGGCGGCACGGGCATGGTGCGGTAGGGCGCGAACGGCACCCACCCCGGCACGATCCCGTGCAGCGCAAGCACCATGCCCTGGTGGAATGTCAGAACCGCGATCGCCCCGGCCACGAAGCCGAGGAACGCACGCATCGGCGGCGATGGCATATCAATCCTCCCGGACCTGTCTTGTTATGGGCTGCGCGTCCTTCAGCAGCACACCCGTCAGTCGCAGGCGCCGCATCTCGCCGATCAGCCACGAGAGCTTGTCGGCGGCCGCCTCCGGCGGCAAGCCCTCCGATCGGATATTGGAGATGCAGTTGCGCTCCGCATCGGTGCGGCCAAGCCTTGGCTGCCAGGTCAAGTACACCCCAAGGCTGTCCGCCGCGGACAATCCCGGCCGCTCGCCGATCAGCACGGCGACGGCCGCCGCGCCCATCGCCTCGCCGATGTCGTCGCCCAGCGCGACGCGTCCCTGCTCGGCGATGACGATGGGCGCCACCGGACCAGGCAGGCGCGGAACCACCGAGCACAGCAACGGCACGGCATGCCGCTGTACCGCCGTGGCCGACAGCCCGTCGCACACGACGAACACCATGGCGTCCGGCGATCGCGGAATGGCGGCCCGGTCGCGCAAACGCCGGCCCAGGTCGGGCCGCAGCAGATAGCTGCGCCGGTCGGGCGCCTGGCTGTGCACCGCTATGCTGGGCAGTCCTGCTCCCCCCAGCTCCGCTCGCAGCGCCGCGACGTCGAGGATGGCGTGCACCGCGTCGCGCGCCGCCGCATGCGCCGCCTGGAAGGCGAGGTGCGCCGGCGTCGGCAGTCCGTTGCCGGCGCGACCGAGCGCCACGCGCGCCGGCGTATAGCGCCGCAGGTCCGTCCAGCGTGCCGGCCTGGTCTCGCTGTCGCCTGGCTCAGTCAAGGCCGATCAGCGCCGGAGACAAACGCGTCGGAAACCGCTCCGCCGTTGCGCCGGTGACTCCCATTCGCGCCAGCCAATCCTCGAACTCGGGCGCCGGGCGCAGCCCGAGCGCGCCACGCAGATACAGCGCGTCGTGGAACGACGTGCTCTGATAGGACAGCATGATGTCGTCCGCGCCCGGCACGCCCATCACGTAGGTGACGCCCGCGACGCCGAGCAGCGTCAGCAGCGCGTCCATGTCGTCCTGATCGGCCTCGGCATGGTTGGTGTAGCAGACGTCCACGCCCATCGGCAGACCGAGGAGTTTGCCGCAGAAGTGGTCCTCCAGCCCGGCCCGCGTGATCTGTTTGCCGTCGAACAGGTACTCCGGACCGATGAACCCGACCACGCTGTTGACCAGCAGCGGCGAGAACGCCCGCGCCACCGCGTAGGCGCGCGCCTCGATGGTCTGCTGATCGACGCCGTGATGCGCATCGGCCGACAGCGCGCTGCCCTGGCCGGTCTCGAAGTACATGACATTGTCGCCGATGGTGCCGCGCTGCAGCGACAGCGCCGCCGCGCGCGCCTCGCGCAGCAATCCCAACGACACGCCGAAGCCGGCATTCGCCGCCTCGGTGCCGCCGATCGACTGGAAAACCAGATCGACCGGCGCGCCGCCTTCGATCGCGCGCAGCGTGGTCGTGACGTGCGCCAGCACGCAGGTCTGCGTGGGAATGGCGTAGCGCTCGCGCACCGCGTCCAGCATCGCCAGCAGCGTGCAGGCCGCCTCGACGCTGTCGGTCGCCGGATTGACGCCGATCACCGCATCCCCGGCACCCAGCAGCAGACCATCGAGCGTCGAGGCCGCGACGCCCCGCGGATCGTCGGTCGGATGGTTCGGCTGCAGCCGTACCGAGAGCCGCCCCGGCAGCCCGATCGTGTTGCGGAACCGGGTCACGACCCGGCATTTCGCCGCTACCGCGATCAGATCCTGCTGGCGCATCAGCTTGCTGACTGCCGCGGCCATCTCCGGCGTGACGCCGGACCGCAGAGCCGCCAGCATCTCCGGCTCCGCCGTCAGCAGGAATTCGCGAAACTCGCCGACCGTCAGCGACGCCACCGGCGCGAACGCGGCGCCGTCGTGGCTGTCCGCGATCAGCCGCGTCACCTCGTCGGTTTCATATGGAACAATCGGCTCGGTCAGGAGCCTCGCCAGCGGCACGTCCGCCAGTGCCAACTGTGCCGCCACACGCTCGGCCGCGCTCGCCGCCGCGATCCCGGCCAGCGCGTCGCCCGAGCGCAACGGCGTGGCGCGGGCCAGCAAGGTGCGCAGGTCGTCGAACACATAGCGGGTGCCGGCGAGGGTGTGCGCGTAGCCCATGACGCCTTATGCCGCGCCAGGGGCGATGCGCGCCAGAGCCGCATCGGGATGCGCAGGCACAGCCGATCGCGCAGGTCCATACTTTCAACCCGCGCGAGTGACCGGTTTCACATCGGCGCGCCACGACCTGGGCAACAGTGTTCCGGCAACGATACTTCAGGGGAGACGACCGATGGCCGCTCGTACGCTTCGCTGGTTCATACGCAACAGAACCACCGGATGGCAGAACTTCAATTGGGATGGGGTGATAACGGCCAACTCGGTCGTGCATGTCTCGGCTTGCGAAGCGAAATTCTTCGACGCCGAGAACCCGCTGCGCTGGCGCGGCGATGCTCCCATCTCGGTGAAGAACGTCAGGCCACACGGGCCGAATCCCGGCGACACCAATACCGGCGGGGTCGAATTCTTCCTGGTCGTCGAGTGGGGCAGCCCGCTCGACGTGGCCGTCGATATCACCGTGATCGACACGCCCGAGCAAGTGGTCCTCTAGCGCGCGATGACCAGAGGCGGAATCGTCGGAGGTCTGGTGAGCGCGCTCAACCAAAGAGAACTAAAGCAGGGTGAGGTCAACGTGACCTCATCATGCTTTGGCGCGGCCGCTCTCCCTCGCTGGCATTGGCAGGCCCCCGCGCCGCGCGGGCCCCAGGATGCCACAGCCGATGACTGCGACCAGCAGAGCCCCCGCGCCGACAAGCATGCTGGCCATCGCCGATCAGTCGCAGAGCCGGACGTCGAGCACGTAGTAGCACTTCGCCTCGTCGGTTCCAGGCGCGGCCGGCGCGGCCGAGGTCCGCCCGGCGGCCCCGCCGGTGTCGGCAGGCGCGATGCCGAACCCGTTGGCGATCCACCTGCCCGGCTGCGCGCCGCTGGACACCAGGTATCGCGCCTCGGCAGCGGACGCAGCGCGCCCGTTCACCACGAAATCGGAAGCAAACGCCGGCACGCCGCCAAGGGACACGGCCATCGCGACGGCGCCGTAGACAAGTACCTTCCGCACGGCTTTGGGCTCCATTTGCCGACCTGAAGTTCCGAGGCAGGCAGATAGTCCTCTGCGCGTAAGAGAATAATCACGCCTTGCAGCAAATCATTGATGCTGTGTCCGAGGAAATCGGGCTTAATTCCTGCCCAGCCAGTCAGGGCGCACGCTCTGCTGTGAACCGAGTCACATCCCGAGACCACCGGCTGTGCAACACGCGGATGGCGAATCAACCGGAACGGAGTATCGCCAATGCAGGGCTCACGCGGTCGGTCGACGCCTTATCCCCTTACCGCGGACGAGGCGGCGGTGCTGGCGATCGCGCAGCGCCGGCAGGCCGAGGACGCTCGGTCGTTCGCGAGCGGCCTGATGCGCCTCAGCCTGGCCGCGGTTCGGGCGTGCATGCCGCGGCTATGCCGCGTCGAACAGGCCTTGCGCCAGGAACTGCCCCGGAGCCACCCCGCCGGGGCAGGCGAACAGGCCGCTTCCCACATGCGTGGTGAACTGGTTCAGCGCGTCGATCTTCGCCATGTTCTCGAACAGCCGGACGAAGCCGGCGCGCGGGTCGCGCTGGTAGGCGATGAACAGTAGTCCGGCATCGTACTCGACGCCCTGGCGCCACGGTGGCCAGCGTTCCGCGATGAAACTGGCGCCGTCGTTATAGGAATAGCCCCGCCGCAGGATCCGCGCGCCGGCATTGGTCTCCGGCGCTGCCATCCGCAAATGGGCATTCTCCGCGATGACCGGGTTACCGTCCGGGTCCACTGCGTCGAAATCAGGAGTATCCTGCTCGCGGCCCTTCCCCAGCGGGGCACCGGACCGCTTGTGACGGCCGATCACCTCCTCCTGGAAGTCGATCTCGGTCCTGTCCCAGTGCTCGAGCGCCATGCGGATCTTGCGTACCACCAGGTAGCTTCCGCCGTGCATCCAGGCCGGGCCTTCCTCGCCGACCCAGACAGATCGGGCGAGGTCGTCCGCATTGCGCGTGCCGTCCTTGAAGCCCATCAGATTGCGTGGTGTATCGCCGGTCGGCGTGTTCGGCAGGAACCCGGTCTGCGCCCAGCGCGCGCGGACCACCCCGTCGCCCAGCCGAACCAACTGCCGTACCGCGTGAAACACCACCTGCGGATCGTTCGCACAGGCCTGGATCGACAGGTCGCCTCCGCTGCGCTCGGCCACCAGTTGGTCGCCGTTGAATGCCGGAAGCTCTGCCAGCGCCCCGGGCCTGCGCGCGGCCAGGCCGTACCGGTCGTCGAACAGCCCGGGACCTAGGCCGAAGGTCAGCGTGAGACCGGATGCCGCCAGCCCCACCGCTTCCCCGCTGTCGCCCGGAGCGTCCTGGCCGCCGGTCAGCCCTGCGGCGGCATCGGTCCAGGCACGGAACATGCGCACCACATCGCCCGGCCTCTTCGCGATCAGGTCGAGTGCCGCGAAATAGGTCTGCGTCTGCTGCGGTGTCGCGATACCGGCCTGATGCTCACCGAAGAAGGAAACCGGCGCCGCCGCGCGCGCAGGCCGTCCGCCCCCGGCCGCCGCGGCCAGTCCCGCGGCGGCGGCCAGGAACCCCCGGCGGCCGCTCAATGCGCGAGGACGAGCATGTTCACCTCGTCCTCCACGTAATAGAATCCATCGCCGGTCGGTGCGACCGCAATGCCGAACAGGTCCCCGCTGCCAGGCGGCGATTGCGCCTTGTTGGCATCGATCCACCGGGCGGCCACCTGCTCCCCGCTTTGCGGGTCGATCTCCACCACCTGGCCGTTCAGGCCGTTGGTCACCAGCAAGTGCCCGTTCGGCGCGGTGGTCATCGCCAGCGGACGCCGGAGCAGGCCGTCGCGGGTGACCTCGCGGCCCGTCCCGGCACTGTCGGTACGTGTCACCGCGTCGGATATCGCGGCAATGCGGTTGCCCAGCGCGTCGGACGCATAGAGCGTTCCGTCCTTGCCCAGCGCCAGTCCGGTCGGCCCGATGATGAACACGTCCTTGTCGGCCTGCTGGCCGAAGCCGCTGGCGATCACCGTCCGTCGCGTCACCACAGGTGGCTTGCCGCCGGCCATGGCGAGCTCCAGCCGCAGGATCGTCGCCTTGTTCACCACGGGCGATTCATCCTCGGGGGGGCCGACATCAAAACCGGTATTGCTGACGAACAGCGTGGCGGTCGCACCGTTGTCGATCACCGCCATGTTGCCCCATGGGCCGTTGACGTCCGGGCCGGTGATGGTGCCGGCGACCGCGCCTTGGGCATCCAGAACGATCAGGCACCCAGCGCCCTTCGTCTTCGTGGTGCCGTCCTGGCTAGGAAGGCTGCCGACGATGATCCAGCCGGACTTCAGCATGGTCATGGCGGTGGTCATGCCGACCCCGCCCGGACATTGCGGCAGGTTGCGGGTGACGGCGGCGACGGGAATGAGCTGCTTCGTCGATGGCCGCCAGGCGACGATGGTGCTGCCCAGACCCTGCAGGTTGTTGCGGTCGTTGAAGTTGTCCACCAGCACATCGCCGGCCTGGATCTTCCCGGCCGAAACCGGGGCGATGACGATGGCGTAGGGGTTCTGGTCTCCGTTCGGCGGCACCGTCGAGGTCACCATGGAGTGGCGATGAAGGCCTTCGAGGAAGCTCCTGGCCTCCGCCGCCTGAGCGCTGACCGCGCTCAACGCGAGGATGGCCGCGGCACCGCTTGCCAGAACCGGGGTCATTCGCCCTCCCGTATGCAATTGCGAGTTATTCGCATCTACAGCCTCTCGCGAACTGATGCAACAGCCGGCGGGCGATCCCGAGAGGCGGAACCCTCGGAAGTCTGCATCACGCGCTCATGCCTCAGAACGTGACCGTGTTGCGCAGGCCGAAAATCGCTTCGTTGCCGATGCGCCGCGTCGGATCATTCGGGTTCGCGATGCCGCCACCCGGGTTGAACACGAACTGAAAGTCAGGCTGGACCTGCCACCAGGGCGCCACGTTGATCTGGTAGGTGACCTCGATGAAGGTCTCGGTGCCGCGGACCGGCAGCGGTACGCCAGAGATGAACGCGACATCCTTGTCGAACGCCCGCGCGCCGCCGCCGACACGTGCGATGCCGAAGCCGATGCCGAACGTGTCGTCGTCGCGTCCCTCGAACGGCGCCTTGAGCGTGACACCTGCATTGACGCTGAAATTGATCAGGTTGCGATCGCCCGGTGCGCCCATCACGCGAGCAAACACGTTGACCGAACGTGGACTGTCCTCGGACGGACGCCAGACCATCTGGTCGGCCACCGCATAGAGGCTGAAGTTGTTCCATCGCATGGCTGGGACCCCGGTGCTCGCCGGATCGGCGAGCGGCAGCCCCGCCGTATCGAAGCGCTGATCCGGGAAAGGGGCAGTGTCGTACCAGAAGCCAAGCTTATAGGTGCCGGGCAGCCCGCCCGGGGTCGTGCCATAGGCCATGTCGCCGTTCCCGGGCTGGTTCAGCGCGTATTGGATTTCGCCCATGAACAGCGCGCCGGTCCGTAGATTGAAGTTGCCGCCCCAACGCGTGCTGCCGCGCAATTGCCCGTCATCGTTGAACGGGCCGCCGGGAGGGTTGTCCTGGAACACGCCGAGCAGAGCGGTGAAGCCATTGCCTGGTTGGGCGCGCAATCGGACACCCAGCGATGACAACGGATACGCCGGACCGCCGGCATAGAGGTCCGCCGATGGAACCATCGGCCAGCCCATCATCGTGTTGAGAAACAGCCCGGAGCCCTGGCTGGTCATGAACTCCTGATCGACGCTCTGCTGGCCCAGCTTCATGTCGAAGCGACCGTCGAGAAACGACTGCTGGTACCAGATCTCCCAAAACCTGGTCGTGGCGTCTGCGAGTATTCCGCTGGGGGTCTGCAGGTTGAGCAGGTTGTCGGCGGCGATGTTGCGGCCCCGGATGTTCCAGGCGCTTATGTTGAACGTGCCGCCCTCCCAGCCGAACGCGCGCTGGGTGTCGAGGCCGATGCTCATCAGCGTCACACCGTCATAGGCTGCGCCCCGCTGCACGCCGCCCGACACGTTGCCCCAGACCTCGTTGATGTCCTGCAGGCCCAGCGTGATCCCCAGGTTCCACAGCCCGGAGCGAACGCCCCCGGCATCTCCCAGCAGGGTGCTCCGGGTCCACAACCCGGTCGAGAACGAAGGCTGCTGCTCGGTTTGCGCTTCGGCCCCACCGGCGCAGAGGCCGGAGACAAGCCATGCGGTGACCGCGACATGGCGCATTCCCCATGGGCGCATTCCCCATGGGCGCATTCCTCGTGGGCGCACTCGTCGCGGGCGCATCGGTCGTGGAAGCATGCTTTGCCTCTCCTCGTCGGTCCTGATCCGGGACCGGGTGTCTGGCTGGCTTCCTCGCCGGTGGCGGCTTGGGTGGCTGGCGCAGATGCAGACGTTCAGCCTGCACTACTTGGTTAATATCAGCTTGCCGGATGCCGTCAGTCGCAGCCGGTACTCGTCGCCGCCATGCCGGATGACAATCACCCGCTCGCCGCCCAACAGATCCTGGCTGGCGATCGAGCGATGCGCCGGGACCTCGGTCCAGCCAGTATCGTCCGGGCGGTCGCGCAGCGACCGGCGTTCATCGCTCATCGAGCCATCGTTTGGGATGCGGTGCATGGTTCCCCTTCATGCGAATGCGAATGACTCGCAATGCCAATACCGGCGCATGCCCCGTTCGTCAACCATGTTGCGAGCGATTCGCGCCGGGTCCCCCGCGCTGGACACCGTGTTCCCCTTCGGCTAAACGCCCCGCGCTCTATCGGAACGCGGGAGGCTGTTCCGCCGGCCCCGGATCAAGTCCGAGATCGTCCGGCGGTGGCGCCGTTGGTACCGCGGTCCCCGGGGACCGGAAGGAACAAGGACCAGGGGTATGGCAAAGAAGATCGCTGGCTACATCAAGCTGCAAATCCCTGCCGGCAAGGCGAACCCATCGCCGCCGGTCGGCCCGGCGCTCGGACAGCGCGGGCTGAACATCATGCAGTTCTGCAAGGACTTCAACGCGGCGACCCAGAACATGGAGCCGGGGATGCCGGTGCCGGTGGTGATCACCGCCTATGCGGACCGCACCTTCAGCTTCATCACCAAGACCCCGCCCAACACCCATTTCCTGAAGAAGGCGGCCAATGTCGAGAAGGGCAGCCAGACAGTCGGCAAGAGCGCGCCGGTGGGGCGGATCACCATGTCGCAACTGCGCGAGATCGCCGAGCAGAAGATGAAGGACATGAACGCCAACGACATCGACGGTGCGGTGCGAATGCTGATGGGCTCCGCGCGCTCCATGGGCCTGACCGTGGTGGAGGGCTGAGCGATGGCCAAGGACAAACGGCTGAAGCAGGCGTATGCGAACGTCGATCGCGCCAAGGCCTATCCCTTGCCCGAGGCGATCAAGCTGGTGAAGCAGAACGCCAAGGCAAAGTTCGACGAGACGGTAGAGATGTCGATGAACCTCGGCATCGATCCCCGCCACGCCGACCAGATGGTGCGTGGCCTGACCTCGCTGCCGAACGGCACCGGCAAGACGGTGCGGGTCGGCGTGTTCGCCCGCGGCCCGAAGGCCGAGGAGGCGCAGGCCGCCGGGGCCGACGTGGTGGGCGCCGAGGACCTCGCCGAGCAGGTGCAGGCCGGGCAGATCAACTTCGACCGCTGCATCGCCACGCCGGACATGATGGGCGTGGTCGGACGGCTGGGTAAGATCCTGGGGCCGCGCGGGCTGATGCCGAACCCGCGGCTGGGCACCGTCACGATGGACGTCAGGGGCGCCGTCGCCGCCGCCAAGGGCGGCCAGGTGGAGTTCCGCGCCGAGAAGGCCGGAATTATCCACGCCGGGATCGGCAAGGTGTCGTTCGAGGACGACAAGCTGGCGGAGAATGCGCGCGCGCTGGCCGACGCGATCCAGCGCGCCAAGCCCTCCGGCGCCAAGGGTACCTATGTGCAGAAGGTTTCGCTCAGCTCCACCATGGGGCCGGGCGTGCGAGTGGATATAGGTTCGCTGGCAGGGTAGTCGATCCGTAGGCGATAAGAGTTTCACCACGAAGACACGAAGACCTTTGTGTCTTTGTGGTGAATCCTGCGCGTCACCGGGACGCCGGCCCTGCCTGCTGAAATTTGACGAAGTGTGAGGTAGCTCACACCTGCGCCCGATCGGCCCGGCCTAGGCTTTCGCCCCGGGGAGGGTATCGCGATGGGAAATCAGAAAATTTCGTTGGGCTTTGCCGTTGCTGCGCTGCTGGCATTGGCGTTTCAGCAGGCACAGGCGGACACTGCGCCGAAAGTCATCGAGGAGGTCGATTTCGTGACCTCCTGCGGCCCGGCATCACAAAAACCGTTCAAGCACGCGGTCTGGACCCTGCATTCGTTCTGGTATCCCGAGGCATTGAAGGAGTTCACCGCGGTCGCCGCGGCAGAGCCCG
>DATBKQ010000708.1:0-14734 GCA_036555825.1 Acetobacteraceae bacterium
ATGAAAATGCGGACGCCGTCCGACTGCTCGGCCAGCTCCAGCAGCCGCAGCATCGTCTCCTGCGCCTCCAGTCGCTCGAACAGCGCCTGGATCGCGGTCAGGCGCTCGATCTGGGTCCCGGCGGACAGCAGGCGGGCCTGGCCCCGGACGATCAGGCTGCCCGGGCGTCCGTCCCCCGTCCAGGTGGCGAGGCCGGTCTCGACCACCTGCGCCGACAGAGTATCCAGTTCGGTGCGGTTGGCCGCCATCTCATCCGCCACGATCCGGCGCAACTCGGCGAGCGAGCGGCCGGAAAGCCTCGCGTTCAGATAGTTGGCGGCCTGCTGCAGGGCCGATGGCGGCAGGCCCGCCGGCGTCTCGATCACTCGGTTCTCGACATGCCCATCAGCGTTGACCAGCACCACCAGGGCACGGCCGGAGCCCAGCGGCACGAATTCGATGTGGCGGATGGCGCCGTCCGACTTGGGGGCCAGCACCAGGCCGGCGGCCTGCGACAGCCCTGAGAGCATCGAACTGGCCTCGGCCAGCGTGTCCTCCAGGCTGCGGCCGGACGCGGCGAGCGCCGCCGATATCGCCTCCCGCTCGTCTTCGGCGAGTTCGCCGAAGTGCAACAGCCCGTCCACGAACAGCCGCAGCCCCTGCTCGGTCGGGAGCCGCCCCGCCGAGGTGTGTGGCGCGAACAACAGGCCGGCGTCGGTAAGATCTGCCATCACGTTCCGGATCGTCGCCGGCGACAGGTTCAATGGCAGCCGGCGCGACAGCGTGCGGCTGCCGACCGGCTCGCCGGTCTCCACGTACTGCTCGACGATCTCGCGCAGAACAGCCGCCGAACGAACATCGAGGCCCGGCGGCAGGGCAACGCGCGGCGGAATGCCGGTGGGGCGCGGGCTATCCATCGAAGGCTCCGAGGGCAAGCTAGGAAGCACGCGCGCGGCGGTCAACAAATGTTCTCGTTGAGCGAGCCCCCGGACCCGGCCGCCGCCTCGGGGAAATCAGGGCGACGAGCGCACCGGCCGGCGGGCCGGGGTGGCCCGGCCGCGGGCCACGCGCATCGTTGCCAGCATCATCGCGATCACCAGCGCGTAGGCCAGCAATTGCGCCGCATCCGGCATCGCCGTGTAGCCGACAAGCGTGTGGAGCAGGCGGCCCGGTATACTGTCATCGCCGAGCAGCCAGGACGTGTCCCAGATCGGCGTGGCCAGGCCCTGCAGGTAATCCGCCTGTTGCAGGAAGAACACTGCCTGGGCCGCGAGGCCGGCGGCCAGCAGCGTGATCAGTCCTGTCGTCACCGTGAACAGCCGATGCGTCGGCACCGCCAGCAGCCCGAGATAGATCAGCGCCGATAGCGCGGCGCCGATCCCAATGCCGGCGGCGCCGCCAGCCAGCATGCCGGCGATCGAGGTCCCCCCGGCGGCCAGCACGCCGTAAAGGAACAGCACCACCTCCGAGCCTTCGCGCAGCACCGCGATGCCGACCACGATCGCCAATGCGGTCAGCGGCCGATCGCCCGCCGCCACCGCGCTGCCGACCGCGCGCACTTCGTGCGCCAGTTCGCGGCCATGGCTCGCCATCCAGGCGTTATGCCAGGTCAGCATCCCGACCGCTGTCAGCAGGATGGCTGCGTTGAACAGTTCCTGGCCGGAGCCGCTGAACAGCGCGCCAAGCTCGCCCGCGAACGCGGCGACCAGGCAGGCACCCAGCACCCCGCCTGCCGTGCCCGCCGCCACCCACCAACCGCGCCCCGGAACCGACCGCGTCGCCGCCAGGACGATACCGACGATCAGGCCGGCCTCGATGACCTCACGAAACACGATGACCAGGCTGGCGAGCATCGGCGCCCCTAGATGCGACACACTCGCAGTTGCAATTAGGCGCCTAGAAGCCGCCGGTCAACCATCGCGTCCAATCCCGTCGCCAGCCATCCGCACCCTGTCAGCCGGCGGTCGCGGCGCGTTCCTTTTCGAGCAACACGCGCTTCCGCGCCACACCCCACCGATACCCGGTGAGATCGCCGTCGCTTCCGACGACGCGATGGCACGGCACCGCCAGCGAGACCGGATTGCGGGCGCAGGAGCGCGCCACCGCCCGGACCGCGTTCGGGTCGCCCACCATCCGCGCCAACTCGGCGTAACTGCGTGTCTCGCCCACGGGAATACGGCACAGCGTCCGCCAGACGCGCTGCTGGAATGCGGTGCCGCGCAGGTCGAGCGGCAGGTCCAGCGCCTGTTTCGGCTCTTCCAGGAAGCGCAGTACCGCCTGCACCGCGCTGGCCAGCGTTGCATCGCCGGCGACGAAGCGGGCGCGCGGAAACCGGTGGTGCAGGTCCCCCAGCAACGCCTCATCCGGCTCGGCGAAGCCGATGAAGCACACCCCCCGCTCGGTCGCTCCGATCAGCAGCCGCCCGAACGGGCAGTCGGCGAAGGCGGTGCGGATCACCTCCCCCTCGCCGCCACGCCGCAGCGCGCCGGGTGTCATGCCCAGCAGTTCGCCGGTCCTCTCATAGACCCGGCTTTCCGAGCCGTAGCCGGCATCCGCCACCGCGTCGGCGACCCGCGCGCCGCGTGCCAGCGCGGCATGCAGACGCTTCGCCCGGACACCCTCCGCGTAGCTGCGCGGCGTCAGCCCCGTGTGATCGCGGAACATGCGCAGGAAATGGAAGCGCGAGTAGCCGGAACGCTTCGCCAACGCCTCCAGCGACGGAACAGCGTCCGCCACGTCGATGAACGCGCAGGCATCTTCCACCACGGCCTGCGCCAGCCTGGCGCGCTCGCCCTTGGGATCGCAGCGCTTGCAGGCGCGGAAGCCGGCCGCCTCCGCCTCCGCCACGGCGCGAAAGAACCGGACGTTCTTGCGCAACGGGCGCGGCGATGGGCAGCCAGGCCGGCAGAACACCCCCATCGTGGTGACCGCATAAAGAAAGTCCCCGGGCTCCCGGCGGATCACCTGGTCCCAGAGCTGATCGTGCGACAGACGATCGATCGTGTGCGTGTCCTTCATGGCGCTATAGTGGGCATCTTCGGCAATGCACGCCATCCGGGCATTGCGCTGACTGCGGCCGCTCTCCGGCTCGCTTCCCGCCCTGGCTGGGCCGGGATGCGCACTGTTGCGTGGCGCGAACCAGCGAGCAGGCATGACAACCGATCGTTGCTGACGAATCACACTGCACGCCCGAGGCCTGGACCAGACGTCCTGAGGGTTGAGTCAGCAGAACGTGTACTCTGAAAACCGCACCAAAGTAACACCCGTTCGGAGCAGAATGACTGGCTCAGCGTGGTGCCCGCATGCAAAATGCCTGTCGGTCTGCCGCCCGTAACAGTGTTCTTCGATCGGTGTCCCCGAGCGAGTGGGCAGCCATGCAGACCAGCATGGATACGGTCGCTCTCGCCCGTGGGCAGGTACTGGTCGAGGCAGGCTCAAGATTTCGGCGCGTGCATTTCCCGATCGCCGGCGTGGTCTCCTCCGTGGCCGCCATGCCGAGCGGCACAACTGTCGAAATCGCAACGACCGGACGGGAAGGAATGGCGCAGGTCATCGCCATTCTCGGCAGCGACGTAGCAATCGCCCGGCACATGGTCCAGGTGGAGGGTGCGGCCTGCGCCATGGGATACGCCGAGTTCTGCCGCTTTCGGCGGGAACTCCCCTCCTTCCGGCGTGCTCTGCTCGCATTTGCACAGGCCTTTCTGGTCCAGCTCTCTTACTCCGTCGTCTGCAATGCCGTGCACTCGGTGCAGGAGCGAGCTGCACGTTGGCTGCTTACCTGTCACGACCGGCATGACAGCGGATCTTTCTCACTGACGCAGGAGTTCCTGGCCGAAATGCTCGGTGTCAGCCGCCCGATCGTGAATACCGTGGCGCGCGCATTCCACCATGCCGGGCTCATTCGATATACACGCGGGACGATAACAATTACCGACCGGGAAGGACTCGAGCAGGCTTCCTGTGAATGCTATGCGCATATTCGCAATGCGTTCGACGAACGCGGGCTGCAACCAACAATCGCAGAGTGGCTTCTGTAAAGCAGTTGACAGACATCAAGAAGTCCTTATTGCTAATCCTGCACGCATGCTTCGGGTTGCGGGTCATGAGACGTCTCCTGTTCGAACGGATACTGCCTGGTGCACGGGATAGTCGCACCACTGGCGGGACCGGAAATCACTTGGTGCGCATCGTTTTGACGCAAGATAAGCGCCGGCTGCACCGTCGGTACAAAGTAGAACCGCATCACGGGTATTTGCACGCTCTTGGTGGATGTAGTGGTTGGCACTCCAGTACGCTCGAGCCGTAAAGTATTGTCCACGAATTACTGAAGTTGGGCATCGAATGAAGAGCCTGGCGCCGAACGGTGTGGGATGGGGGGAAACGACTTGCCGTGACCGCGAAGCGTCATATGGCAGGCACCGAGGCAAGCGGCGCCCGCCTTTCTCGTGGCGATCGCACTGCCGGATGATCCGCCGGCAGCAGGCAGGAGTCGGAAGCAGTGGATGGCCTTGCCCGCCGCCTCCCGTCGGGTGCGGAGGCTGAATTCCAAGCGCCCCCACGACGATCGGATGCGGTTTGCGTTGGGCTGATCGATTCCGTCGCCCTGACCCGTGACTGTCTCAGTCTGGCATTCAGGATCACTCATCCTGATCTGCGCATACTGCCATTCACGACCGTGGAGGAATGCATCCGCGCGACTTCCGACCCCGTCGAGGTCATTCTCTACCATTTTCACGACGGCCTCGCCCCGGGGACATCCGTATTGCGGTCCGTGAAGCTGTTGTGTGAGGCGCTGCCCGATATTCCGGTCGCCGTGCTCTCCAGCTTTTCAGGCGCGGTGGAGCCACGCCATCTGCGCGAGATTCTGGCAGCCGGTGCGCGGGGTTTCATCCCAAGCACCACCACCACCATTGAGCTTGCCACGGCCGCTGTTCGCCTCGTCCGGGATGGCGGACAGTTCGTGCCCTTCGAGATATTGCTTGGAAACCGCCTCGACGGTGCCAAGACCCCTCGAACCTCGACGCTGAAACGCCTGACAAGGAGAGAGATGGAGGTACTGTTGCGCCTTCGACGCGGCCAGCCGAACAAGGCCATCGCATATGAACTCGGCACAAGCTCCAACACGATCAAGGTCCACATTCGTAACATCATGCGGAAGACGGGCGCAACCAACCGGACCGAGGTTGTCTATAAGTCCCGCCAACTCTGGCATGACGAGACCGGCGAGGCCTGACCAACTCTCCGACTTGCGGCCGTAACATCCGCCGGGCAAGCTGGCCGCAAGCCGGTATCACTGCCGGCGGATTCGGGGGGATCTCGCATGCGCGTGCTGTCATTGCCGCTGCTCGCCACAGGGCTGTTGTCCGCGGGTATGGCCCTGGCCGAACCGTGTGCCCGGCCGGCCGACCTCACCGCCTTCGACATCGCCGGGCTCAAGAGCAAGCTGATGGTGACCGCCATCACTTGCAACCTGCAGGATCGCTACAACGACTTCGTCCAGCGCTTCCGCGGCGAACTGGTGGCCCAGGAACGCGCCCTGCACGCTTACTTCGCCCGGGTCTCCGGCGGCCGCGCGCAACGCGCGCACGACGATTACATCACCAGCCTGGCGAATACCCAGTCGGAAACCGGCATTCACCAGGGAACCCTGTTCTGCCAGCACAATATCGGCATCTTCACCGAGGTGCTGGCACTGGCGAAGGGCTCCGAACTGCCGGCCTATGCCGCGAGCAAGCAACTGCCGCAGCCGATCGACGTCAGCGCCTGCGCGCCACCGACGCGCACCGCACAGGCCAGTGCAACGCGCCGTTAGCCAAGCCGGCACGCGGCATGGCAGGATGGCCGCATGCACCAGCTCCTGCTCCTGCGTCACGCCAAGTCGTCGTGGGACGATCCGCAACTCCCCGACCGCGACCGCCCGCTGAACAAGCGGGGACGCCGCGCCGCCGCGGCGATGCGGCAGGCGATCGTCGACCTTGGGCTGATCCCCGACATGGTGCTGATCTCACCGGCGCGCCGCGTGCAGGAGACGCTCGCGGCGTTGGAGCCCTGGGACGAGACGCCGCTGATCGAGCCGGTCGAGGCGCTCTACCTGGCGAACGCCAACCAGATGCTCGCGCTGCTGCGGGAGGTGCATGAGACGGTCCGCAGCGTCATGCTGATCGGCCACAATCCCGGCATGCACGAATTCGCCGCGCTGCTCGCCGCCAGCTCTGGCGACACGCAGCCCAAGTGCCGGCTGCTTGCCGCCTTCCCGACCGCCGCTCTCGCGGAATTCGCCATCGCGACGCGCTGGCAGCAACTCGACGCCGGGGTCAGCAAACTGGTGCGGTTCGTGAGACCGAAGGACCTGGAGGAATAAGCCACCTCAACGCATGGAGCTCGAGCTCTGCCTGCACCCGGACGATGCCGCGCGGTTGCCGCGGCTTCCGCGGCTTGCCTCGCTGAAGAGCGGCAAGACGCGGAGCCGGCAGGTCAGGATCGTCTGGCATGACAGCGCCGAGAGGGAATTGGCGCGGCAGGGACTGGCGCTGGCCGAACATCGGTCGCAGTGGGAACTCCGGCCGCTGCAGCCCAACTCGAAGAACTGGCCGCCCGGCGGACCGGCGCCGATGCTCGCCAGTGCCAGGACCACCGATCAACTTGGGCGGGCGCTGCCGGACCGGCTGCTGCCGGTGGCAGCGCTGGAGGGGCGCGCCAGCGCGCTCAGTGTGCTCACCGAGCAAGGCCCGGTCGGCGTGACGCTGCTCAACGGCGAAGTGCGCAGCGCCGTCGGCCAGCATCGCGTCAATCGTCTCAGCCTGCAGGGTGCCGCCGAGCCGGTGCGAGCGCTCGCGCTGACATTGGCCAACGACCTGCGCCTGGCGGTGCCGCCGCACAGCCTGGCGGCCGAGGCCTTCGCGATCGCCACCGGCGTTGCGCCTCCGCCACACCGGGAAGGCCCGCCCGAGCTGCCGGAGGGCCTGTCGGTGGCAGAGGCCTTCGCCCACGTCGTCGGCCACCTCGCCGATGCGATCATTCAGCTCGCACCGGCTGCGGCGAACACTGGCGCCGGGCCGGAGCCGGTGCACCAGATGCGCGTCGCGGTGCGCCGGCTGCGCTCCGCCACCAGGGTGTTCCGCCGCGCGCTTGCCGCACCGGAAATCGTCGAGGCCGACAAGGCGCTGAAGGCGCTCGCCGCCAAACTCGCGCCGACCCGCGACTGGGACGTGTTCGTGACCGAGACCGCGGCGGCGGTGTTGATGGCGTTTCCTGCCGAGAAGCGATTGCAACGGCTGCTCGCGGCGGCGGAACGCCAGCGGCGCGCCCGTCGCAAGGAGCTTCGGCACTATCTGGCCAGCGCCGATTTCCGCCACCTCGGCATCGTCCTCGCCTGCCTCGCGAGCGAACCCCACGCCGCCGCCGCGCCGGATGCCACCGAAGCACCGACGCCATTGCGGGAATTCGCCGCGCAGGTGCTCGGTAAACGCTACAGGCACCTCGCGCGGGTCGATAACCAGCTTGCCGATCTCGAGCCGGCCGCGCTGCACGCGATTCGCCTCCAGGCCAAGCGATTGCGCTACACCGCGGAGATATTCGCCCCAATCTATCCCGGCAAGCCGGCCCATCGGTTCATTCGCCGGCTGAGCCGCCTGCAGGACCGCCTCGGCGCGCTGAACGACGCGGCGGTCTGCCAGCACCTGATGGGCGAGCTGTCCAACGGCAACCACGCCTTCGCCAGCGGCCTGGTGCTTGGCTTCATTGGTGCGCGCGGTCGGAAGACGCGGCGCCAGATCGACCGTGCCTGGGACCGCTTTCATCGGCTGGAGCCGTTCTGGGCGTGACCGTGTCCGATCAGGGAGGCACATCCGTGACTGCTGGCGCGATATTTGCGCGGACGCTGTTCGGCGTCGCGGTTCTGAGCGCCGTTCTGCTTGGCACCGCAACCGCAGCCAACACGGATGATGCGTACCCGCTGCGTCCGCCCGACACCTCTAGCCCGCGCGCCACCCTGCAAGGGTTCATCGCGGCCACCGACGATATCTACCGGAACACAATGGCCGTGATGCAGAACTACGCGACGTCCGGCCGCCTGTATCTCTCCGCCGAAGAACGTCGGCAACAGTCGGCAAGCTTCAAAAAGGCACGCGCGCTGTTCCGTTACCTCGACCTGTCCCGTGTCCCGCCGGTGCTGTCCGAGACTGTCGCGGTCGAGAGCGTTCTGCAATTGAAAGAGGTGCTGGATCGGATCGACATGCCACCCTTCGCCGATATACCCGACCCGACAACGGGGCAGCCGGTGAAACGGTGGCGGCTGCCGGACACCGAGATCGACATCGTCCGCATCGATAGCGGCCCGCGTGCCGGCGAGTACCTCGTGGCTGCCGACAGCATAGAGCGCCTGCCGGAATTCTATGCCCGGGTCAGGGACCTGCCGTACAGGCCTGGTGCCGGTGAACAGCTTGCCACCCTCTACCGTAGGCTGAGCGACGCCGGATCGAGGGTAACGATCTATGATGCGTTCCTGAGCTCGCCGATCGGATTGAGTTACATCATCCCGCCCCGCTGGATGCTCAGCCTGCCCGACTGGGCGAAGTTGCGCTACGCCGGTGCAACCCCGTGGCAGTGGCTGGGTCTCGCCGTGGCACTTCTGCTTGGTGCGCTGGTCATCTGGCTAGGCCATCGCGCGGCACGCCTTCGCGCGAATGGGGATGCGACCACGGCGGGACCGCACTGGCGCGCGCTGCTGCTTCCTTTGGCGATCATGTTCGTCGCCGGGCTGCTGGTGCCGCTGTCCGATACCATGCTGCGGGTCGGCGGGATCCCACGCGCCATCATCGAGTACACGCGGACCGGGGCGCTATATCTCGGCGCGGCATGGCTGGCCATCGTCGCCGCGGCGGAACTCGGCGAGGCAATCGTCGGCTCGGAACGATTGACCATTCGCAGCCTCGACGACCAGCTCATCCGCCTTGGCGTGCGGCTGGTCGGCATTGTCGCGGCCGTTGCCATTCTGATCCAGGGTGGCGACGAGTTGGGGTTCCCCGCCTACTCGGTGCTGGCCGGCCTGGGTGTCGGTGGCCTCGCGGTCGCGCTGGCGGCGCAGAGCACGATTGCCAACCTGATCGGCTCATTGTTGATCGCGCTGGAGAAGCCGTTCCGCATCGGCCAGTTGGTGCGGATCGGCGCGACCGAAGGCACGGTCGAGGATGTCGGCTTCCGCAGCACGCGCATTCGCACACCGGACAGTTCAGTGGTGTCGATCCCGAGCAGTACGGTGGTGAGCTCGATCGTGGAGAACCTCAGTGTGCGCACACGGCGGCGGCAGCGCTTTCTGGTGCAGGTCACCTACGACACCCCGCGCGAGAAGTTGGAGAGGCTGATTGAAGGGATTCGCCAGCTCCTTGCCGACAATCCGCAGCTCGAGCCCGATACGTCCCATGTACGGCTCAACAACCTCGCCGAGAGCAGCCTGGATATCCTGGTGATCTTCTATCTGCTGGTGGCGGACTACTCGACCGAACTTGCCGAGCGCGAGGCCGTCCTGCTGCGGATCATTAACCTCGCCAGGGCCGAGGGGGTGGCATTCGCGTTCCCGACCCGAACGCTGCATGTCGGGCAACCGGCTGAGACCGCGACGTCGCGACCAGCCGCCGAGGCGACGGTGGTCGGCTTTGTTGGCCGGCCGTGATCGGGCACATCAGGGATTGCTGCAGCCAACAAGAACCGATTCCATCATGGCCCGCGCAGGCGGGCCATCCACGACTTCTCTTACAGGCCGTTCCGAAGGCGGCAGGCGTCGCGAGCCAAAGGCTACGCCAGCTCGGCCAAGAGTGTGGCCGCCTCCTTCAGGTCCGGCATGTCGAAGGCTTCGGTGAACCAGCCGAAAACCGGTCTGAGAAGATCATGCGCCTGCGATCGCCGTCCCTGCCCGTCCCAGAGCCGGGCCAGGTTCGTAGCGGCACGCAATGCCCAGAGTCTCGCCTCCTGCTCTGCAGCGATGCCCAGAGCCTTCTGGTAGAGTTCTTCCGCCGCCTGGGGATGGCCCCGACGCAGCAGCAGGTGGCCTTTGTGCCGATAAAGTTCCGCGGTCAGCCAGTGCTCCCCGGTCCTCTGGGAAACCGCATCGGCGCTATCCAGAAAACCCTCCGCTTCTTCGAGCTGGCCGGCGATCTCGTGCGCCCTCGCCAGCAGAAGGATTTGATAGGGTACCCACGCCTCCGCTCCCGTCGTGCGATAGGCTGCCAGACCGTCTCGAAGCAGCGAGATCCCTTCGACCAGATCGCCAGCCTTGACCTTCAGCCACCCGCGATAAACCGTTCCCAGCGCCCGCCACAGTCCGAAACTCCGCTCAATCGCGACCGTCGCCAGTTGCCCGGCCCATTCCCCAAGCAGCGCGTCATCGCCAACAAAGGAGGCAAGCCTGGCGCCATTGGTCAGGCTCACGGCCAGGGATGGCGGATGCGCGAGCTTTCGGGCCTCGGCGATGGCTGCGCCGCTCCTGGCCAATGCTTGCACAGGGTATCCGAGACAGAACAAGGAAACCGCCGAAAATGCCTGCGATGCGACCCGAGGGTAGACACCTGCTAGCCGGACGAGCGACTGATCGAAGGTCTCATCGCAAAGGGCCAGCGCCTGCTCGAAATGCGCACGCGATGCGGTGAACCGGCCGGCAAACATCAGGTTACGCCCGAGAGAGTGGTGCGCCAGAACGAGCCCGGCAGCGTCGTCGCGCTGACGGCTCAGCAACAACAGATCCTTGTCCAAACGGTGCGCCAGGCTCAGTTCGCCCCGGATCTCGTGATAAAGCGACTGCGCGTAGGAGACTTGCAGGAACCCGGGCGGCGACCCCAGTTGCGTCCACAGCACGCGCGCCCGGTCGAGCGCCTGTCCGGTTTCCGGCGCGGCATAACCTTTGATCGATTGCAGCACAGTCGCCAGGGCACTGCAGGATTCGAGCTCTTTGCGCTGACGGTCGGGGTTATCGGGCAACAACGCCAACTGTCCCAACGCACGTTGAAACTGTGCCGCCGCCTCGGTCATCGCCGAGCGCGCAATGGATCTTCGAGCAGCCTTGCTCCAATAGAGAACGGATTGTTCAACGGCCCCGGCCTCGGTGTAGTGCCGCGCGAAGAGCTCTGGCTGGCTGTCCGTCAGCTCAGGGTAATTGGCCTCCAGCGCCTCGGCCACCCGACCGTGCAATTGCTGTCGCGTATTGCGCAGCAGGCTCTCGTAGGCTGCTTCCTGCACGAGCGCGTGCTTGAAGGTGTAGACCGCATCGGGCGGGACGCCGCTCTGGACCAATAGCCCGGCAGCCACGAGGCGGCCGAGAGAGAACTGCAGCTCGTCCTCGGGAAGGCCGGAGGCCGTATGCAGCGAAGGGTAGCGGAACCAACGCCCGAACGTAGCACCGATCTGCGCCACGTTTCGCGCCGATCCCAGGCGGTCCAGCCGCGCGAGCAGTGACGCATGGAGACTCGTCGGGATCGCACGCGGTGGCAGAGGACCTTCGAGCACATAGCGATCCCTGGCTTGGCGCAGCAGCCCGCTCTCCAGGATGCTTTTCGTCAGTTCCTCTATGAATAATGGCACCCCGTCGGTGCGTTCGACGATCTGCGCGACGAGGTGATCGGGCAATGCCCTGTCGCCGGCGATCCGTTTCACCAAAGCCGCCGAATCTCGGCGACCAAGGCGATTGAGTACCAGCATTGTCACATGCGGCTGGCCGATCCAGGAGGGCTGAAATTCCGGGCGGAACGTGACGATCAACAGCACTGGCAGGGTGCGAACATACTCGATCGCGCGGTCGAGCAATTCGCGCGAGGTGGGGTCTATCCAATGCACGTCCTCGAAGATAACCACCACGCCCCGCCTGTCTGACAAGGTTTTCAGACGGCGTAGCAGCACGTCCAATGTCCGTCCCTTCTTAAGCGTCGGAGTAAGATCGGGTAGCGGGCGGCGCTCCGATCCCGGCAACGACAGCAGATCGGCGAGGATCGGCGCATCATCGTCCGAGATCGATCCACGAGCCAGGAAGGTCTCGAACTTCTCCCACTTGGCGGTGGGCGAATCGCTGGGCGTCAATCCGGCGGCCCTTCCGATCTGGCCGATAACCGGGTAGAGCGGGCTGTCTTGGCGATAGGGGGAGCAGAACAGGCGCTGGCGGAGATGCGGCTCGACTCGAAGGCGCTCTTCCAACGCTGCGGTGAGACGGGACTTGCCGAAGCCGGGTTCGCCCGACACCAGGACGACCTGGCCGTTCCCCTCTTTGGCGCGGCCCCAGCGCCACAGCAGAAGATCGACTTCCTGGTCGCGCCCCATCAGCGGGGTCAGCGCTGACCCGCGCAACGCTTCGAACCGGCTCTCGACGGTACTCGGGCCGAGCACCTGCCAGGCTGGCACCGGTCCGGCGATACCCTTGACCTCCACCGCCCCGAGATCGCGGTAGTCGAACAAGGCGCCGATCAACTGGCGCGTGCCGGCGGCGATAACGACTGCGTTCGGCCCGGCTCGGGCTTGCAAGCGGGCGGCGAGGTTTGGGGTTTCACCAACCACCGATTGCTCCCGGGCCGAGCCTTCGCCGAGTAGATCGCCGACGACCACGAGGCCCGTGGCGATTCCCACGCGCACCTGGAGTTTGACGGGAGCGATATCGAGGTGGCCGACAGCGTCGACCAAACTCAGGCCAGCCCGCACCGCGCGCTCGGCATCGTCCTCGTGAGCGTGTGGGTAGCCGAAATAGACCAGAACGCCATCGCCCATGTACTTGGCGACGAAACCATCGAACGCGACGATTGTCTCGCTGACAGCCCGGTGATACGCGGCGATGACCTCGCGCAGATCCTCCGGGTCAAGGCGCGTGGCGAGCTTCGTCGAGTTGACCAGATCGCAGAACATCACGGTCAATTGCCGCCGCTCGGCCTCGCCGGAAACTGCGCCGTTTTCGATCCCGCTTGTCGGCAGGTTGCCGATCGCTTCCAGCAGCCGGCGCCGATCGCCCACTGCTGCGACGCCGATCTCTCTCAGGTCGGCAGCGGTCAACTTGGGCAATACGTCCCAATCGACCTCATGCTCGGCGAAGGCCGGAGCGTATCGCCCAAGGCCGAGGCTCTGCAACCATTCCGCGATGTCCATCGCCGTTCCGAAAATCTATCTCTACGTTGGCAAGCTCATCCGGTCTCGAAGAGCTGTCGAGTCCTTCAATATCCGACGGCGACGGTGCAATCGACCAGTCGGAAACAGCCGCTTGCTCATGCCGGCAGATGGGGCCCCATACCCTGCCGGTTATGCTCGATGGCGAACACGTTGCTGTAGAGCTGGGCCAGCCACTGACGGCCCTCTACCGTCCGCTCCAGATGGCGTCGGGCATCGCGAATGTACGGCTCGACCTTGGTCCAGAAGAACCCGGGATACCGCTCAGCCAGGTCAGCCGGACTGGAATAGCCAAGCTTTCCGTTCACCCCGGTCTCGGCGAACTCGTAGAACAGTGCATTGACCTTGCGCGGGAACAATGGATCGGCGAGTTGCCCAATCAGGTCAGCGGCACGCAGCAGTCCCGCTTCGGTGTCTGTCTCTGTGTGGTCCTCGTCGTTCGGTATCGGGAATCGGGTCAGTTCTATGGCGCGCGCAATACGCTCCCCGTCGATGAACGGATGGCCTGCAAAACGCTCGAGCACCACTGCCTTGGAGCGAAACACGTGATAAGGCGCCAGGTAGGCGTCCGAGGCACCGCGCGGCAAGAGGACCGTACGGCCTGCCGCGTCGATGATCTGTCGGTCCGCGGTATCGCCGGCACAGACCCCGCGCAGGTAACCGACGTCGTGCGTCAGGGCAGCGACAACAAAGTGCAGCCAATCGTCCTCGGTCACGTTTCGGTCCATACGAAGACCGCGCAGGATATCTTGCGCCACCAGGGCTACCAACGCGGTATGCTCCGCATTGTGATAAAGCGCATCGCTGGTTGCGAGCCGTTCAATCACCAGACGCGCCGCCTCGTTGACGGCCGCGGTAACGTGCGGATTGGCGCCGCCAAAACTGCGGACGAATGCGGTTGAAAGCCGCTGACCCATTTCATCCGCCAAGAGCATTGCTGCATTCAGCATGGCTGGGCTCCGTGGACGAGGGCTGCGAGTGTCCATCGGTGCCGGATGGTGTTCAAGATCTGGAAGCAGGCCGTTTAAGTCGGACGGCGCTCGCGGTCGGACGGCGAGGCCGCCTCACTCCGCCTCAATCGCCCGGCGGAGGCCTGATAGATAGAACTCCCGTTGCTGCGGATCGCGCCAATTATCTGCGTTCGGCAACACTACTGGCGTCAGTGTGCGCAACCTCTTGACTATGACTCTCGCCTCTTCCAATTGGCCCAGGTGCCCATAACAGGCAGCGAGAAAACGGTTCGTTGGAACCCAATTCGGGTACTGTTGTAAAGACAGCGACAACATGGTCCGCGCCTGGTCAAGGCGCCGCGCAAAGAAATGGGCTACGCCCTGCGCCATCAATGTCCCGCCTAAAGGAGCGCGTGGATTGAGCCTTGAAGATCTTTCCAAGTGATCAATCGCCACGTCGGGCAAGCCAGCCCACAATCTTAACCATCCGCTCCATCGCCATCCGTCGGCGAAGCTCGGGTCGATATGTAGTGATCGATCGATAAGGGCCGTTGCGGCATCAATATCCTCCCCGAGATAGGCAAGGACAAAGGCAGCTCTACCGAGCGTTCCGGCATCGTCGCCAGCGTTGCGAACAGCGCGGCGGGCAAGCGAAATCGCCTCTCGACGGGTAG
>DATBKQ010000709.1:0-1932 GCA_036555825.1 Acetobacteraceae bacterium
AAAGATTGATCCAGCACCACCCGCCATCGCTACTCACCGTGAGTGCTGAATTGCCCACACTGCCGCCAGCAACGGCTAGGAGCCTGTCTGAGTAACGGGCAAGTCGACGGGTACGATGAGCTGGGTCTCGGGGTGGTGGAGATGCGGCACGGGATCAGGCTGTGGCGTTTGCCAGCTTGAGGAGGTTGTGGACGGTGCAGATCATCGCCCATTCGCCTCTGACCTGGTTGAGACCGCGCAGGAGGAACTGCCGGAAGCCTCTGGCGTGTTTGATCTGGCCGAAAACGGGCTCGACGATCTGCTTGCGCAATCGGTAGCGACTGCGACGCCCGGCACGTTTGAGCTTGAGCGCCATGGCGGCGATGCGGGAGCCGCGCCGCCATCGCCGTTTGCCGCTCGGGTTGGTCGCGCCGTGCCGCGGCCGGCCCGGGGCGATGAAGGCATTGATGCGGCGGCGGGCCAGATGAGTGAGGTTGGCATTGGTGCAGAACCCGGCGTCGGCGGAGAGCTCTTTGGGATTGCGCCGCAGCACGGCGCGCGCCGCGCTCAGCAGTGGCTTGAGGCCGCGCGCATCCACCGGGCTGGTCTGCACACGCTGGGCGATGATGATCTGATGCGCGCCGTCCACCGCGATCTGGCCGTTGTAGCCCTGCACCACGCCGCCGCCCTTGATCGGGAGGATCCGACTGTCGGGATCGGTAAAGTTGCGCTGGGCCTTGTCCGGCGGTCCGCCATCGGCACCGCACTGCACCCGGCTGGTCCGGCCCATCATGCCCGACGACGGCCCCGGCCCGTCGTCGTCAGGTGCAGGTGGCGGCGCCTTGGCCTCGGCCTCCAGGGCGGCTTTGGCGGCGCGAATGCGCGCCAGCCGCGCCATCTTGTCAGCCACCCAGTCCGGCATCTCGTCGCCGCGCCGGTTGGCACCGTGCGCGCGATCTTCCGCCACGTCGGTGGCTTCCGCCGTGGCAAACCATGCCGCGACCTCGGCCGCGAGCGTCCTCTCCGCCTGGCGCATGCGCGCATAGGACATCGCCTTGTGGCGGCTGGCGTTCGCCTGCACCTTGGTGCCGTCGAGCGCCACGTGACCGAGCCGCACCAGGCCGGCCGCCCGGCACAGCCGGAGCACCTGCACGAACAGATCGCCCAGCGCCCTCAGATGCCGCCGGCGGAACGTTGCAATGGTGCGGAAGTCCGGCTTGTTCAGCGCCGTCACCGCCATGAAATCGACCCGTTCCTCGCAGGCCTGTGCAATCCGGCGCGACGAATAGACCCCCCGGCTGTAGGCATACAGCAACAGCGCCACCATCATCGCCGGGTGATACGGCGGCTGGCCGCGCTCCTCCGGGTAGCTCGACAGGATGGCGCGCAAATCCAGCTCCTCGCGCACCGTCTCGCGCACGAAGTGGGCCACATGCCCGGCGGGAACCAGTTCTTCAATCGACGGCGGCAGCAGCCATCGCTGCTCCACCTCCCAAACACGAAACGTCTTGCTCATGCGTGCTATTGAATCAAACCCAACACCGCGTCGCCTAGCGAATTCTCAGACAGGCTCCTAGGCCGCGCGGAAGAACTGCGTGACGGTGTTGCCGAACGCGGCACTCACCAGCAACAGCGCCGCGCCGACCGCCAGGAAGCCGATCAGCACGAGGATGGCCGCACCCGTCATCAGCACCGATATGATGCCCAGCACGATCGCCGCGAGACCGATCAGCATCTCCATCCCGCTGGGCGCCATCAGGCCCGGCAGCCGCGCACTCGCTGCCCCGCCGACCAACAGCGCACCGCCATAGACGATCAGCGCCGCCGACAGCAGCGCGGTTCCGCCGGCACCGACCAGCGCCAGGATGCCCAGCACGATCCCCGCGACGCCGCACAGGCAATCCACCAGCACGTCGCCGCTGAGCTCGGTGCGCTGCATCGCGACCGCCGTGG
>DATBKQ010000710.1:0-4341 GCA_036555825.1 Acetobacteraceae bacterium
GCATAGGCATCGTCGGGTACGCCGTGCGGCAGGCTGCCGCTGGCAATCAGCCATTCACCGGGCTCCTGTTCGACAGCCGCCAGGCAGTCCGCGAATTCCGCCTCGCTCAGGGTGGGACCCTCGGGAACGAAGCGGTATTCCAGGCCGTTACTGCAATCCTGCACGTTCAGGCTGACCCGGGTGCGCCCGGCGATCGGCACGCTGTGCCGGGCGACGCCTGCCTCGTCCAGCATCTCTTCCAGCACGCGTCCCGATGCGCCGCCGGCGGCAATGATCGCGACGGTGTCGCCGCCGAGTTCGTGCAGCACCCGCGCGACATTGACACCGCCGCCACCGGCATCGGCATGCTCGTGGTGCATGCGGATCTTGTGCGTCGGCACGACCTGGTCCGCTTCGGCGGCGAGATCAAGCGCCGGGTTCAGTGTCAGCGTGATCAGACGTGGGGCCATGGTGACCAAGCTAGCGATTTGCCACCCAGCTTGGATTGATCTGCGTCAATGATTTGCTAACGCGGCAGTGGCAGATGTTCGGGCGGCCAGCCATGGGAGCCTGAAATGGACAAGGCCCGAACGGCGGCGGCGCGGCCGGCCCACGATCTGACCCCGGTGGTTGATCTCACCCTGCACCACGGTGCGGGGCCGTTTCGCACCCGGCTGCCGCACTATGTCTCGCTGCTGCCGCCGTGCAATCACGCCTGCCCGGCGGGTGAGAATATCCAGGCCTGGCTCGCGCTGGCACAGGCCGGCGAGTATCGGCGGGCGTGGGAAGTGTTGATGGCGGACAATCCGCTGCCGGCGACGCACGGCCGGGTCTGCTATCATCCATGCGAATCAGCCTGCAATCGCGGCGAACTCGATGCCGCGGTGTCGATCCACGCGATCGAGCGCTTTCTCGGCGACATGGCGACGGCCGAGGGCTGGACGGTCCCGGTCGCGCCGGCGACGGGCAAGCGGGTGCTGGTGGTCGGCGCGGGACCGAGCGGGCTGTCGGCGGCGTATCACCTCACGCGGCTCGGACACCAGGTGGAGATCCGCGAGGCCGGGCCGTTACCGGGCGGGATGCTGCATTTCGGCATTCCGGCCTATCGCCTGCCGCGGGCCGATCTGCTGGCGGAAATCGCGCGCATTGAGCGCATGGGCGTGCGCATCGTGCTGAACCACAAGGTCACCGACCTGCTGGCCGAGCGCGATACGGGGCGGTTCGATGCCGTGTTCGTCGCGATCGGCGCGCATGTCGGCAAGCATGCGGATATTCCGGCGCGCGACGCGGTTCGGGTGCTGGATGCGGTGGCGCTGTTGCGCGAGACGGCAACCGGCAGCCGGCCGCTGCTGGGCCGCCGCGTCGTGGTGTATGGCGGCGGCAACACGGCGATGGACGCGGCACGCAGCCTGCGGCGGTTGGGCGCCGATGAGGCGTTGATCGTTTACCGCCGCGACCGCGCGCACATGCCGGCGCATGCGTTCGAGGCCGACGAAGCGCTGGCCGAGGGCGTGAAGATCAAGTGGCTGACCACGATCAAGGAGATCGTCGGGCCGACGCTGACCGTCGAGCGCATGACGCTGGACGACAAGGGACGGCCGCAGCCGACCGGCGAGCTGGAAACGCTGGAGGCGGATGCGGTGGTGCTGGCACTCGGCCAGGACTGCGACAGCGAGTTCCTGCGCCAGGTGCCGGGCGTCGAGTTCAAGTGGGACACGGTGGTGGTGGACCGGCAGATGATGACCGGCCATCCCGGCATCTTCGCCGGCGGCGACATGGTGCCGGCCGAGCGGACGGTGACGGTGGCCGTGGGGCACGGCAAAAAGGCAGCGCGCTGCATCGATGCGTGGCTGCGTGGCACCACGTACGACAAGCCGGCATCGGCGCCGTCGGTCAGCTTCGACATGCTCAACCTGCCGGTGTTCAGCGACGTCGATCCCGCGGTTCAGCGGCACTTGGCAGAGCAGGACCGGGTATCGGGGTTCGAGGAAGTGCTCGCCGGCCTGACCGAAGCCGAGGCACGGCACGAGGCACAGCGCTGTCTGTCCTGCGGCAACTGCTTCGAATGCGACAACTGCTATGCCGCCTGCCCGGAGCGGGCGATCAGCAAGCTAGGTGTCGGGCAGGGCTACAGCGTCGATCCGGCAAAATGCACCGGTTGCGGCGCCTGCTTCGAGCAGTGCCCCTGCCACGCGATCGAGATGGTCGCCGAGGCATGAAGAAGCGTTGCCCCGCTTGTCCGGGGTGACGAAGCAAAACCGAGGAGCTGCGGCTCATGTCCGATTCTCGCGCCGTGATGGACGGCAATACCGCGGTCGCCCATGTGGCGTACCGGGTGAACGAGGTCTGCGCGATCTTCCCGATCACGCCGTCCTCCACGATGGCGGAACTGGCCGACGAATGGTCGGCGAAGGGCGTGCCCAACATCTGGGGCAATGTTCCCGTGGTGCAGGAGATGCAAAGCGAGGGCGGTGCGGCCGGCGCGGTGCACGGCGCGCTGCAGTCAGGCGCGCTGACCACGACGTTCACCGCGTCGCAGGGCCTGCTGCTGATGCTGCCGAACATGTTCAAGATCGCCGGCGAACTGACGCCGACCGTGTTCCACATCGCGGCACGCGCGGTGGCGACGCAGGCGCTGTCGATCTTCGGCGACCACTCGGATGTCATGGCGGCGCGCGCAACCGGGTTTGCGATGCTGTCGTCTGCCTCGGTACAGGAGGCACATGACGCGGCGCTGATCGCCCAGGCGGCCACGCTTGCGTCGCGCATCCCGTTCCTGCACTTCTTCGACGGGTTCCGCACCTCGCACGAGATCGCCACGATCGATCTGCTGAGCGACGCGCAGATTCGCGACACGATCGACGATGAGCTGGTGCGGGCGCATCGGGCGCGGGCGCTGTCGCCGGAGCGGCCGGTGGTGCGCGGCACCGCGCACAATCCCGACACGTTCTTCCAGGCGCGCGAGACCGCCAATCCGTTCTATGCGCGCGTGCCTCGGATCGTGCAGCAGCAGATGGACCGCCTTGCGGCATTGACCGGCCGCCAGTACCACCTGTTCGACTATCATGGACCGGCGGACGCCGAGCGTGTCGTGGTCATGATGGGGTCCGGCACGGAGACGGCCACCGCGACCGCGGCCGAATTGAACCGGCGCGGCGAGCGGGTCGGCGTGTTGCAGGTCCGCCTGTACCGGCCGTTCGCCGAGGACGCTTTCCTCGCGGCGCTGCCGCGCGGCGTGCGTTCCGTTGCCGTGCTGGAGCAGACCAAGGAGTCGGGCGCACCCGGCGAGCCGCTGTATCTCGACGTGGTGAATGCACTGGCGCAGGCGGTGGCGCGAGGCCGCCGTCAAACAATGCCGCTGGTGATCGGTGGCCGCTATGGCCTGTCGTCGAAGGACTTCAACCCGTCGATGGCGAAGGCGGTGTTCGACGAGCTACGCCGCCGCCAGCCGCGCAATGGCTTCACTGTCGGCATCGTGGACGATGTTTCGCATACCAGCCTGACACCCGATGCCGACTTCCGGGTTGAACCGAGCGATGTGGTGCAGGCGGTATTCTACGGCCTTGGGGCTGACGGCACGGTCGGGGCCAACAAAAACAGCGTGAAGATCATCGCCGAGGATGCCGGATTGTACGCGCAGGGCTACTTCGTGTACGATTCGCACAAGTCGGGTGCGCAGACGATTTCGCACCTGCGGTTCGGTCCCCGGCCAATTCACGCGCCATACCTGATCGAGCAGGCGAGCTTCATTGGCTGCCACCAGTTCCAGTTCACCGCGCGGCAGGACGTGCTGCGATTGGCCGCTCCAGGTGCGACGTTGCTGTTGAATGCGCCGTATGACCCGGAGGAGGTCTGGGACCATCTGCCGCGCGACATGCAGCGGCGCATCATCGATCTGCGATTGCGGCTGTTCGTGATCGACGCGTCGCGTGTCGCGCAGGAGGTCGGATTGCGCGGCCGCACCAATACGGTGCTGCAGACCTGCTTCTTTGCGATTTCGGGCGTGCTGCCGCGCGAGCGGGCGATCGCGCACATCAAGCAGGCCATCCGCAAGAGCTACGGCGCGAAGGGCGAGGCCGTCGTGCAGGCGAACTACCGAGCAGTCGATGACACGCTGGCGCGGTTGTTCGAGGTTCCCGTACCGGCAGCGGCGAACGGCTCGCGGGACCGCATGCCGCTGGTGCCGCCGGGCGCGCCGTCCTTCGTGCGCGAGGTGACGGCCGCCATGCTGGAGGGCCGCGGCGACGAAATCCCGGTAAGCCGGTTGCCGGCCGATGGCACCTGGCCGTCCGGCACTTCCGTGTGGGAGAAGCGCAATATCGCCGACACGGTGCCGGTGTGGGATGCCGCCACCTGCATCCA
>DATBKQ010000711.1:0-3014 GCA_036555825.1 Acetobacteraceae bacterium
CGATCCGCCAGCGCCCGGTAATCGACATCGAGCTCCACCAGCGTCTCCGAGTGGTCCGACACGAAGGCGATCGGCACCACCAGGACCGCGACCTTGTCCCTGGCGGCACGCGCGATCTCGTGTTCCGTGCTGGGCTCGATCCAACGTTGCGGCGTCGCGCGCGACTGATAGCAGATCGTCCAGTCGCACTGCTGCCCGAACGCCGCGAGCACACAGGCTACGGTCTGTTCGATCTGCCACTGGTAAGGATCGCCGGCCTGCACGATCGCCTCCGGCAGCCCATGCGCGGAGAACAGCACTCGCAACCCAACCCCAGGACCCAACTCGGCGCACGCACCCCGCCAGGCTTCCCGCAGCAGGCCGGCAGTCGCGGCGACATAGTTCTCATCGGTCGGATAGCAGCAAACCACCGAGGTCGCGGCGGCCAGTCCCACCCGCGCTGCGGCCTCGCGCCATGCTGTCAATGAGCTGCCGGTCGTCGTGCTGGAATACTGTGGGTACAGCGGAAGCAGAACCACCTCGTCCGGACCCCAGTCACGCACGGCCCTGGCCGTCTCGTCGCTGAACGGATGCCAATAGCGCATCGCGATGAAGCACTTCGCCTCGACCTCCGCCAGCTCGGTCTCCAGCGCCGCTGCCTGCCGCCGCGTCAGGTCCAAGAGCGGCGAACGCCCGCCGAGTAAGGCATAGCTGGCACGGGCGGGTCCGAGCCGGGCGCTGACAATCCGTCGCGCCAACCAGGGCCGCACGAAGAACGGCACGCGCAGGATCACCGGATCGTCGAACAGGTTGCGCAGGAATGGCCGGATTGACTCAGGCCGGTCCGGGCCACCCAGATTGAACAGGACGACAGCGACCCTAGGCCGCACGCACCTGCTCCACCAGGCTCGCGACATGCTCGGGTGGCGTCTGCGGCACGATGCCGTGGCCCAGGTTGAACACGAAGGGCCGGGCTCGCATCGCCTCCAGGATGCCGGCGGTCTGCTGTCTCAGTGCCGGGCCGCCGGCGACCAGTGCGAAGGGATCGAGGTTGCCCTGCATGGCGGTTCGCCCCGGAATGGCGCGCCCCGCCAGACGCAGGTCCATCGAGCTGTCCAGCCCGATGCCGTCCACACCGGTCGCCCGCGCGTACTCGCCGATCAGCATGCCGCCGAGGCGTGGAAAGCCGATGATCGGCACCGCGGGATGTGCCGCGCGCAGCCGGCTTACAATGCCTCGCGCCGGCTCGATGACATGCTGCCGGAACTGCGCCGGCGGCAGGATGCCGGCCCAGGTGTCGAACAGCATCACCGCCTCCGCACCGGCCCCGATCTGCGCCGACAGGTACCGCACGGTTGCCTCGGTCAGCAGCTCCATAAGCCGCCCGAACAGCGCCGCATCGGCATACGCCAGCGTCCGCGTCGCCGCGAAGTCGCGCGAGCCGCGGCCCTCGACCATGTAACAGGCAACCGTGAATGGCGCGCCGGCGAAGCCGATCAGCGAACACTCGGCGTAACCTTCATCGGCCACGCTATGGCGAACCCGCCGCACCGCCTCCAGCGTGGGTGCCACCGCGGACTCCAGACCCTCAAGACGCAACGACCGAAGCTCCGCCGCGGAGCGGAGCGGCGGCAGCACCGGCCCTTCGCCCTCACGGTACTCCAGGCCTTGGCCTAGTGCCCACGGCACCACCAGAATGTCGCTGAACAGAATGGCACCATCCAGACAGAAGCGGCGGATCGGCTGCAGCGTCACTTCGGCCGCCAGTTCCGGTGTCATGCACAGCGAGATGAAGTCCCCGGCCTTGGCGCGAACGGCACGGTACTCCGGCAGATACCGGCCGGCCTGGCGCATCAACCAGACCGGTGGGGGCCACACCGGATCTCCGGCCAGCACGCGCAGCAACGGCTTTGCAGTCCTCTCCATGGCTATCGCTTAAACAGGAAAGAAAGATAAAGGAATGGCTGAGGAGGTATCTGGGCGTGTGGATCGTGGGGATGGAGTTCTCCACCGCGTTTGGCGCCGAAATGCACCATCACCCGGCCACCGAACAGCCTGAATCCAGCGCATATTTTCGCGCTTTCCCGATATCCCCCGGGAGCCGGCAGGATTCCCGCACAGTACCTCGCACCGTGCGGGTCATCCCCGCATTGCCGCTGCCGGACACCACATTGTGCTGGCAGCCCCCTCTATCCCCGCTATCCTCAACGCATGCCCGAGGTCCGCATCAACCTGCATCTCGTCTCGGACGCCACCGGCGAGACGCTCAACGCCATCGCGCGTGCCACCACGGTCCAGTTCGAGCACGCCGACATCGTCTACCATCGGTGGAGCCTGATCCGGACCCGGTTTCAGCTTCACCGGGTGATCGAGGGTATCGAGCATGAGCCGGGCCCGGTGTTGTCCACCCTGGTCGATCGGGCGTTGCGCGGCGAGCTGGAGACGACCTGCCGGCGGCTCGACGTGCCGGTGGTCAACGTGCTGGAGCCGGTGATGAACCTGCTGCAGGACTATATCGGCGAGGAGGCCGCCGCCCGCCCGGGCCGTCAGTATGCGATGAACGCCGATTATTTCCGCCGCATCGACGCCATGCACTACGTGCTGGCACACGACGATGGCCAGGCGCAGCCCGGACTGGCGGAAGCCGACGTGGTGCTGGTCGGCGTGTCGCGCAGCTCAAAGACGCCGACCTGCTTTTACCTGGCGAACCGTGGGATCAAGGCGGCCAACGTGCCGCTGGTTCCCAGCCTGCCGGAGCCGCCCGGCTTGGAGGCCGTGGAATGCCCGGTGATCGGCCTGACGTTGGAGGCCGAGGCACTGATCGAAATTCGCCGCCATCGTCTTCGGCTCATTGCCAGCGGGAACGCGGTCGCGATTGCCCGCCAGAACGGCAGCGAATACATCGACGAGGACGCGGTGAAGGCCGAGTTGCTGTGGGCACGCCGCCTTTGCAACCGGCGCGGATGGCCGGTCATCGACGTGACCCGCCGGTCGATCGAGGAGACCGCCGCGACCGTGCTGCAACTGATGGAGGC
>DATBKQ010000712.1:0-2577 GCA_036555825.1 Acetobacteraceae bacterium
ATCGGCGTCCAAAATTGACCCCCTGAAGTTGTGGTTGATGGGCTGCCTGCTTCGTTTCGAGGTGGGCGGTGGGGGATGCTGGTTGTGGAGACGATCGGCCGGATCCGACGCGAGCATTTGGTCAAGGGGAAGTCGATCAAGGAGATTGCTCGGGATCTGAAGGTCTCGCGCAACACGGTTCGCAAGGTGCTGCGCAGCGGGGAGACCTCGTTTACCTATCAGCGTGAGGTTCAGCCACGTCCGAAGATCGGGCGGTGGAAAGCGGAACTGGACGGGCTGCTGGCGAAGAACGCAGCTGCCGCGACGCGCGAACGGCTGACGCTGATCCGCTTGTTCGAGGAGCTGCGTGCGCTGGGCTATGACGGCGGCTACGACTCGGTTCGCCGGTATGCGCGGAGCTGGAGCCGGCAGCACGCGGGACAGACGGCGGAAGCGTATGTGCCGCTGTCGTTTGCACCGGGTGAGGCGTACCAGTTCGACTGGAGCCACGAAGTCGTCCTGATGGGCGGCATCACGGTGACAGTGAAGGCTGCCCACGTGCGTCTTTGCCACAGCCGCATGATGTTTGTTCGTGCCTATCCGCGCGAGTCGCAGGAGATGGTGTTCGACGCCCACGAGCGGGCGTTCGCCTTCTTCAAGGGCGCTTGCACGCGCGGCATTTACGACAACATGAAGACCGCGGTGGAAACCGTCTTCGTCGGCAAGGACCGGCAATACAACCGCCGCTTTCTGCAGATGTGTGCCCACCATCTGGTCGAGCCGGTCGCTTGCACGCCAGCCGCCGGGTGGGAGAAGGGCCAGGTCGAGAATCAAGTCGGCCTGGTGCGCGAGCGCTTCCTTACGCCGCGGCTGCGGGTGAAGAGCTACGACGAACTGAACGCCTGGCTGCTGGACAAGTGCATCGGCTATGCCAAGGCGCACGCCCATCCTGAGCGTCCGGATCGGACGGTGTGGGAGGTGTTCGAGGAGGAGCGGCCAAAGCTTGTCGCCTATCGAGGGCGCTTCGATGGCTTCCACGCGCTGGCGGCCGCGGTGTCGAAGACCTGCCTGGTCCGCTTCGACAAGAACAAATACTCCGTCAACGCCGGCGCGATCGGACGGCCGGTCGAGATCCACGCCTATGCCGATCGGGTCGTCATCCGCCAGGACGGGCGGGTCGTCGGTGAACACCGCCGCAGCTTCGGCCGGGGTGAGACGATCTATGACCCATGGCATTACGTGCCGGTGCTGGCCCGCAAGCCTGGCGCACTGCGCAACGGCGCGCCGTTCCGAGACTGGGTTCTGCCGGCGGCATTGGAACGCGTGCGCCGGCGCCTCGCGGGCTCTGATGACGGTGATCGGCAAATGGTCGCCATCTTGGCTGCCGTGCTGACCGACGGATTGCCGGCAGTCGAAGCGGCCTGCGCGCAGGCGACGACCGAGGGCGTCCACTCGTCCGACGTGATCATCAACATCCTGACCCGCCAGCGCGACCCGGGACCGACCGCCGTCATCCTCACGCCGGATGCGTTGGCGCTGCACCACACGCCACTGGCGGACTGCACCAGATACGATCAACTCAGGAGTCGATGAGCATGGAGCGCACCGAAGTGCTCGATATGATGGGCACGCTGAAGCTCTTCGGCATGAAGGGCGCCTATGACGAAGCGCTGGCCATCGCGATCAAGCGCAAGCACGAGCCGCAGCGGTTCGTCGGCGATCTGCTCAAGGCCGAGATCTCGGAAAAGCAGGCACGCTCGATCCGCTACCAGATGACCATCGCCAAGCTGCCGTTGGCCAAGGATCTCGATGACTTCGCCTTCAAGGGAACCCCGGTCAACGAGAACCTGGTGCGCGATCTTGCCGGCGGCAACTTCGTCGTCCAACAGCGCAATGTAGTCCTGGTCGGCGGAACCGGCACCGGGAAAACCCACCTAGCAATCGCCATCGCGCGAAGCTGCATCCGTGCCGGATCACGCGGACGCTTCTTCAATACCGTCGATCTCGTCAACCGTCTCGAGGCCGAAGGCCGGGCTGGGCGTCAGGGCAGGCTGGCTGACTTCCTCACCCGCCTCGACTTCGTCATCCTCGACGAACTCGGCTACCTGCCCTTCGCCCAAGTCGGCGGGCAGCTGCTGTTCCACACCATCAGCCGCCTCTACGAACGTGCGTCGGTGATTGTCACCACCAATCTCGCCTTCGGCGAGTGGCCGAGCGTGTTTGGCGATCCCAAAATGACCACAGCGCTGCTCGACCGCCTCACGCACCACTGCGATATCGTCGAGACAGGCAACGACAGCTGGCGCTTCAAGAACCGCGCCTAGGCCTTACCACAAACCAGCCAGGGCTTGCACCGGTGGGTCCACAGGAACCCCCCGCGCGCCGCTGCGTCAGCCTCGCATCGGGCACTCCGCAACGCGCGGGTCCCCCCTATGGACTACCGGCACAAGCACAACACTGAGGGGGTCACAATTCGACGCCGATCGAGGGTCAATATTCAAAGCCGATTGACACATAGGCCCATCGGCTGTGCATATCGTGCATGTCCACGCGGCCGCTCGGCATGAAAAAGACGGCTGAGCCCGGCTTGAGCAGATT
>DATBKQ010000713.1:0-4708 GCA_036555825.1 Acetobacteraceae bacterium
GCCGCCTCTGGCGCCGGGAACGGGCGGAAGCTCGCCAGGAACAGCCCGAGCGCCGCCGCCATGGGCACGGCGTCGGACAGGAACGCGACCTGCCAACCTGAGCTGTGCGCCAACGGCGGCAGTACTAACTGCGCAAGGCCAATGCCGATCGGATAGGCCGCCACCGATACGCTGATGGCCCACATGAAGCGGCGGCCGGAGAACTGGTCGGCGATGATCTTGTTTTGCAGCACGATCATGGCGACCGCGCCCGCGCCGGCGATGCCGCGGCCCAGCCCGATGCCGGTCGGACCGCCCGCAAGCGCGCTGATCACCGGGCCGGCAACCATCAGGCCAATCCCGCCGCCCAGCACCAGCCGGTCGCCAAGGTGGCGCGCCAGCAACCCAAGCGGCAGCGCCAGGAAGGCACCCAGCAGCATGAACGCGCCGATCAGGGTGCCGAGCGTGGCGTAGTCGATCCGGAACAGCTCCATCAGGTCGGGGGCGAGCGACGCGACGGTCTGGTACTGGTAGCCAAAGCCCGCCCGGGCGATCGCGATCGCCGCGAGGATCACCCAGGGCCTGGCACCCATGACAGCCGCTTCTCCATGTTCACGAAGGTCGGTTCGGCATAGCCCGGATGCGCCTCTCGCGTCGTCTCCACGAACCCGCAGGCGGCGAACAGCCGGCGGTTGTCCGTCAACACCAGTCGCGTGCTGAGCCGCAGCACGGGCAAGCCGGCATTGCGCGCCGCCACGTCGGCCGCCGCGATCAGGGCCTTGGCGATGCCGCGGCCACGCCAGGCGGGCGCAACCGCCAGCCGGCCGAGATACAGGCCGCCATCCTGTTCGCCCCAGAGCGCCGCGCCCGCCAATGCGCCTCCTGCCTCGGCCACCGCGCCACCGCCGCCGCACAGGTGTGCCGCCACGTCCGCCTCGGCCACGCGAAGCGCCGAGGGCAGCGGGGCGGTGACCACTGGCTGAGCGGCGAAGGCGGCGCGGATCAACGCCGCGACCGCGGCGGCGTCTTTCCGCACGATGGGGCGAAGCCTGAATTCCGTCATCCGCCGGACGGTAGCCCGCGCGCCGGGGCATGCCTATGTTGGGACGATGTCCGAAACTCCTGCCTTCCTCGACGGCGATCGTCCGCCGGTGCCCGATATTGTTGTGCCGCGCGGCGTCACCCCTTTTCACCTGCCCCGCCGGCCCGTGCGCGGACGCCTGGTGCGCCTGGGCCCGCTGGCGCACGCGCTGCTGACGCGGCATCCCAACCATCCGGCGGTGACCCGGCTCAGCGGCCAGTCGCTCGCGCTGGCGGCCGCGCTGTCCACGGCGCTGAAGTTCCGTGGCTCGTTCAGCCTGCAGGCCAAGGGCGACGGGCCTGTGCCGATGCTGCTGGCCGACTGCACCCATACCGGCGCGCTGCGCGGCTACGCGCGTGCCCGGCCGCAGAAGCTGGAGGCGCTGCTGCGGACCGATCCCTCGCCCGCGGCGGACCGGCTGCTGGGCGGCGGATATCTGGCGTTCACGGTGGACCAGGGCCCTGACCAGCACCGGCATCAGGGGATCGTCACCATCGAGGGCGACAACCTGGCCGAGATGGCGCTGCACTACTTCCGAACCAGCGAACAGCTTCGCTGCTTCGTGCACCTGGCCTGCGACGAGACCGCGGACGGCTGGCGGGCCGGCGCGCTGGTGCTGGAGAAGATCGCCGGCGCCGGCGGCATCGACCCTTCGATGGATGCGGACGCGCAGGAGGAAAGCTGGCGAACCGCCACCACGCTCGCCAGCACCCTGACCGACGCCGAGCTGCTCGATGATGCGCTGCCGCCGGAACGGCTGCTGTACCGACTGTTCCACAGCGAGGGCGTCGCCACCGACCGGGCCCGCGCGCTGTCCTATGGCTGCCGCTGCTCCAGGGCGCGTCTCGTCGGAATCCTCGAAGGATTCCCACCGGATGACCTGGATCACATGGCGGTGGATGGCGACATCGTGATGACCTGCGAGTTCTGCAACTTCGACTTTCGCTTTCCGCGCCAGGAGGTCCGCGGCACCGGTGCCCCGGCGTGCTGACCCGGCGGACATCGTTGCTGCTGCCATTCCTGGTGGCGGGCTGCGGCGGCGGATCGAAGCCCCGGGTGTACGCGCCGCTGCGCTACGACTACCTGGTGCCGCTACGGCTGAACGTTTCGACGATCCAAGTCGAACAGCGCTACGTGCCGTCCGGCGCGCCTCCCGATGTCAGCCAGAACGACCCGGTGCCGCCGGTGCGCGCGTTGCGCACCATGGCGGAGGATCGCTTGCAGGCGCTGGGCAGCGCGGACCTCGCGGTGTTCGTCATTCAGGACGCATCGCTGACCCGGCGAGGGGATACGCTGTCGGGCAACTTCTCCGTTCAGCTCGATATCTACAACACCCCGACCAACCGCGCGGGCTACGCCCAGGCCAGCGTCTCCTCGACCTACACCGGTGACCTGGATGACCTGCCCGGCCGGCTCTACGACATGACGAAGGACATGATGGACCGGATGAACGTCGAGTTCGAATACCAGGTCCGCCGGTCGCTGAGTTCCTGGCTGCTGCCGGCGGGCGCGGCTCAGGGACCGGTTCAACAGCAGCCGCTGAGCACCACGGCGCCGCGGGAGCCGCTCTCGCCGCCCCCGCCGATGCCACTGCCGACATCGCCTTGACGCGCCCTGGCGGCGTCGCCATACCCGCCGGTATCCGGTGTAGGATCGAAGGGGCACGGCCAATGTCGCACGATTTTTCGCGGCGCGCTTTCGCACGCAATTCACTGCTGGCCTTGGGCAGCTTCGCCGTCCTGCGCCACGCGCGAGGCGATGCACCGCTGGAATTGCGTTGCTCGCTCGACACCGCGCCGTCGCATCCACGCAACGTCGCCTTCCGCGACTATCTGGGCAAACTGGAACAGGCCTCGGGCGGCCAGATCAAGACCAAGCTGTTCGAGAGCGGTTCGCTGTTCCCCGACCTTCAGGTGACCAAGGCGCTGGTGCAGGGTCAGGTGGAAATGGCCTGCCCCGGCACCTGGACGATCACCGGATTTGTTCCCGATGCCGACTTCTCGCAGCTTCCCGCGTTCTACGGCCGGCCGATCGAGCTTGTGCACAAGGCCACGGACGGCGCCGGCGGCAAGTTCGTCAACGGCGAGATCACCGGCAAGCTGAAGGTGGAAATCCTCGGGCCGTGGTTCGACCTCGGCTTCAACAACTGGTTCTCGACGCGCAAGCCGCTCAACTCGGTCGCCGACCTCAAGGGGATGAAACTGCGCAGTCCGGGCGGCGTGCTGAACTCATTCCGCATACGCTTCTTCGGCGGCATCCCCAATGTCACCGCCTGGCCCGACGTGCCGCTGGCGATGTCGCAAGGCACCTTCGACGGGCTGATCAGCAGCAACGAGAGCGTCAACAGCTCGAAGCTGTTCGATTCCGGCCTGCGCTACTCGCTGCAGGACAATCAGGGCATGGGTCTCTACGTGCCGATGGTCAACCCGGCATTCTGGCAGAAGCTTGGGCCGAAATTGCAGGAGACCATGACGAAGCTTTGGCAGGACAATATCGCGACCTATCGCGTCAACACCGCCAAGCTGCAGGAGAACGCCCGCGGCGCGCTGGAGAAGCAGGGCGTGAAGTTCGTCGAGGTGCCGCAGGCCGACCTGGATGCAACGCACGCGGAGTTGGTGAAGGTGCAGAACAAGGCGGTGGAGGAAGCGCACATTTCGCCGAAGCTGGTCGAACTGATCATGGCGGATGTCGGCGCCTGACGCCGGGTCAAGCCCAAGGGCATGGGCCAGCGATGACGATCCGGGCGGCGTCGGCGCGACTTGGCCATATGTGGGACCGGATCGAGCGGACCATCGTCGGTCTGCTGGGCGCCTTCGCTCTGGTCATCGCGGTGTTACAGGTATTCGGCCGCTACATCGATCCGGCGCGCGCCATTACCTGGGCGGAAGAGGTGATCGTCTATATCGCCGTATGGGCGGTGATGATCGTGGCCAGCGACCTGGTGCGCACCAACGGCCACGTGCGCCCCGACCTGGTGCTGCGTCTGCTGCGGCCGCAGACGCAGCGCTGGGTAGAGGTGTTCAACTGCCTGGTGGCGATCGCCTTCACCGCCGGCATGGTGTGGTACGGCTGGGACGTGGTCGATACCGCAGTGCTGCTCGACCAGCGGAGTTCGTCGGACCTGCAGTTCCCGATCTGGATCTACTACACCGCCCTGCCGGTCGGTGGCGGCCTGATGCTGCTTCGCTACTGCGCCCGGCTGCTCCGTTACATCTTTGCGTTTGATCCGCGAACCATGACCATCGGCCATGCGATCGAGCACGAGGCGCCGGCCGATCTCGCGGTTCCACCGCCGCGTCAGGTTTGACCGAGAGCTGCGCCGGCGCTGCCTCTCGGGCGCCGTTTCGTCGAGGATCGCAACCGGTGCAGTTAGCCACCGACAGTCATCTTGCTACGCCCGACCGGGCCCCGTAGCCTTCCTGAGTTTGGAATAACAAGGAACCCCGATGCAGCGTTTCTTCTCCATATCTGCCGTGGTTGCGCTTGCGGCGGTATCGCTGCCTACATTCGCTCTCGGCGCCGATCAGGTGCCCGACGTGAAGGGCGACTGGGTCGGCAAGACTTACACGATCATCGCGGGGAAGGGGGGACATTGGCCCACCAGTGTCGGCACGTTCGACAAGCCCGGCTTGTATGAGAAGGACATCA